>JBCNPS010000445.1:0-6394 GCA_039593235.1 Chitinophaga sp.
TAAGCCACTGTATACAACGCTTCGGTAACCTCGGAAAAGGTGGGCCCGTTGGGATCGCCTTTTCCTGTGATGGTTATAAACAAACCTTTTTCCATGGTGGCCAGTTCCGGTGTTTTAGCAGCGGAATAGTAGGGTTTAAATTCTTTGGTGAGATCCAGTTTACTCATATTTTCCAGTGTTAATTGTACATCAAAAGCAAAGGCAACGAGCAGCAGCCAGCCCGAGATGATATAGACTTTCATTTTTTCAGGATTAAAATCCCCCGGAATACCGGGGGATGCTTAGTGGTTAACTCACACCAATCTGTATGTTGGTAATATTTTGCGCCGGTTGTTCAAAATTATACCGGAGATATTGTTCCCTCGTATAGCCGGTTACCTGCATGTTCAGCAATCCAATGCCGGCAAACAGCTGGCCGTAGGTAGCGGCCAATTGCTCCCAGGCGCCATGGTGCTGCATGCTTACACAGTTAAAAGCCGGAAGCGTTTCGCAATGCCACGGCGCAGTAACCGGTTTTACGGCTGTTACGGGAAGACCTATATCCAGAGTAAATACCGTATCGGGCTTTCCATCAAAATTGTGGTAATGCCATTCCGGTGCACCGCATATTTCCATCCCGGCATTGATGGCCTCCCGGTATACCTCTTTGATAGCGGTACGTACGAGGGATATCATGCCGGCATAGTTGGTTTCGTAGCGTTGATAGAAGAAGTGAAAGGACGCTGCCGTCAACATCTCCGGAAGAACAGCCGGATTAGAATTGCGAAGCTGGTTCATATTTGTATTGTTTTTGATCACAATACAAAGCAACAACCGGGGTGTGACAACCTTATGTCAGCAGTATCCGGAAATTTATAAATAATGTCCGTGTAATTCCGTTATAAGGTCTCCTATGGCGGTTTTCAGCTCTTGTGGCTGAAGTACCTCCGCCCGGTTGCCAAACATAATGAGCCAGCGGGCAAAGTAATTGAGAGAGGAATGCAGGAAGGTAAGTTCTGTTTTATCGCCCACTACCTTTTCTTCCATGAGCCCAAAGTAGTACTTCTGTTCCCTTACATACCGTATTACTTCGTTGTCCAGGGTTATTTTAATGAGATAGGTATTTTCAGCTTCAGTGTGCCTGCGTTGTTGTTCCAGATAGTCCTGCAAAGACAGGTGCTTATCTTTTTTATAGGTGGCTGGCAGTACACTCAGTTTACGGATCCGGTCTACCCGGAAATCGCGGTATCCCTGTCTCAGCCGGCAGAAAGCGATCAGGTGCCAGTTGGCGCTGCTGTGGAAAATGCCCACCGGTTCTACTTCCCTGCGGGTAGCCACTTCTTCCTGGAAGGAAAAGTACTCCATACTGATCACCTGGTTCATGCCCAGTGCCTGCTGAATATCGGAAAGGAAGCGGTTGGGGAACTCGGATGCCTCTGCCACCACGGGGCGGAACCGCAGCACGGCAATGTTCTCATCCAGTGATTCCAGGTAGTCTTTTTCTGTTCCGCGGAGCACCGAGCGGATCTTTTCCATTGCCAGGCTGAACTGTTTCCGGTTGCTATTGTCGCTGAACTGTTCCATCAGTTTTTCCCCTGTGAGGAGCGCTGCCGCCTCTTCTTTTGAAAACATAACGGGGGGCAAATGATACCCTTCCACGATGTAATAGCCGGTACCCGCTTCCGCCCCGATGGGTACACCAGCCTCCTGCAGGGCTTTAACATCCCTGTATACCGTTCTCAAACTGATGTTAAAGCGATCAGCGATTTCGGAGGCCTTTACTATTTTTTTACCCTGTAATTGTATGAGGATGGCGGTAAGCCGGTCGATACGGTTCATGGAAGTATTCAATTCTGAGCACTAATTTCGGCTTCCCGGAATTATTTTCAGAAATTTTTTTAAACCGGTTAAACTTTTATCAAAGCAGATGGTCTTAAATACGTACATCTCCTGATAAAAGATGGAATACCGGGAAAATGACACTGGCGACTTTCAGGAGATCATCAACACAATGCTACAGTACAGAATATAGGTTAAATGGTAAGTCCCTGCAATTTCTTGCGGGGACCTGTTTTTTTAGCCTGATCCTGTCGGATTTAATAGCTCATCTCGTTCAGCTTCACCTTACCCCGGAATGTCCAGAATAAGAAAGTAGTATACCCGATTACCATGGGAGTGCCTATAGCTGCAATCAGCAGCATAATTTTCAACGATTTAACAGAAGACGCCGCTGCATAAATGCTGATACTGTATGCCGGATCTGTGGTGGATATCACGATATTCGGATATAACCCTACCGCAAACAGGATGAGCAGGCAGGCCGTAATAATGGAGGAATAGAGGAAGGCGGTGTAATACCTGCGGGCATCTACATTTCTTTTTATGTTCAACAGGATCAGCACGGCCAGCATGGGCAACAGGAACAACTCCGGGTGCGATTTAAACTGGTGCGTCATATGGGGAACATAGATAAGGGTAGCCGTCGACGTTAGAATAAAGCAGAGAATGAAGAACTTGCTGCAGTTGTTCACAATCACCGTGAGCTTGGTGTACAGCCTGTTTTCCGTTTTCATTACCAGGTAAATGGAGCCATGTAACATAAACAGCGACAGGGTGGTGAAAGCGATCAGTATGGCATAAGGGTTAAAAAAGGTAAGCAGAGTACCGGTAAATTCATGTTCCTTGTTGATGGGAAGGCCATGAATGAGATTGCCCAGCACCAATCCCAGCAGTAATGTAATGCTGGTGCTGGATACCGTATAACTGATATCCCACATTTTGCGCCACCACAGCCAGGGTTCCTTACTTCTAAATTCTATGGAGATAGCCCTGAAAATGAGGACTACGAGAAACAACATAAAGGGAATATAGAAGGTAGACAGTACTACGCCGTATACCAGCGGGAAACCGGCAAACAGGGCGCCGCCTGCAATTACCAGCCATACTTCGTTCCCGTCCCATACAGGTCCTATTGCATTAAGCACCAGGCGACGGCTTTCTTCTTTATTAAAGAACAAATGCAAAGCACCCGCGCCCAGGTCGAAGCCATCCAGCACACCATAACCGGTGATCAATCCGCCAATCACCAAAAACCACCAGGTGGGAAGGTCCAGTCCGAGAATTGTTTCCATGAGTTATAATTTAGTTGGATGGTAAGTGATATTATCGTGATAATAGCCGTCGTATTCTATTTCCGCATTCTCTGAAACATCTGGTCCATGCTGGATCTTACGGGTCAGTAAATAGATGAACAGGGTGAACAGGAGCATGTAAACCAGTGTAAACAGTATGAGTGAAAACATCACCTGGTCGGCCGTTACCTTGCGCGACAGGGCATCGGAGGTGCGCAACAATTTGTATACCACCCAGGGCTGGCGTCCTACCTCGGCAGCATACCATCCTACCTGGTTGGCTATTTGCGGTAATAGTACCGCCCATGCAAAAATGATCATGAGCCAGCGCTGGTTAAACAGTTTCTTTCTCCATAAAAGGAAAACCGCCAGGAGCGTAAGTCCTATGAGGATCATGCCGATGGTGATCATGATGTGATACATCTGGAATACGAAGTTGACCGCATTGGGCCTGTCGGCCTTTGGAGTAGCCCTTAAACCTTCTACCGGGGCGGAAAAGCTGCCGTGCGTAAGGAAGGAAAGTCCGCCGGGAATTTTTATACCGGTTGTTTTTTCATTTTTATTATCTACCCAACCTACAATATACATGGGCGCTACTGCGGAACTATCGTAGTGGCCTTCCATAGCAGCCAGTTTGGCGGGTTGATATTTGCTCACATAATGAGCAGACCGGTGGCCGGTAAAAAGCTGCATCAGCGCTGCAATGGCTGCCACGCCAAGTCCCACTTTAAACATAGCCTGGGCATGTTTTGCATGAAGGTTTTTGAGAACGTACCAGGCGCCTACGCTCATCACCAGGAAAGCGCCCGCCAGGAAAGAACCGATGATCACATGCGAGAACCGGTCTACAGAAGACGGGTTCAGCACCATTTCCCAGAAATCAGTGACCACTGCGCGCGCCTGCAGGTCGTGGCCTTCTATCCGGTAGCCGGCCGGCGTTTGCTGCCAGGAATTGGCAATAACGATCCACAACGCAGAAAAGATAGAGCCCAGCGCCACCATACAGGTAGAAAAGAAATGGACGCCTTTATGAACGCGGTTCCAGCCAAATAATAATACGCCAAGGAATGCCGATTCCATGGCAAAGGCGAAAATACCTTCCGCTGCCAGTGCACTTCCAAAAATATCGCCCACATAGTGTGAATAGGTGGCCCAGTTAGTGCCAAATTCAAATTCCATCACAATGCCTGTGGCTACACCGATGCCGAAGATCAATGCAAATATCTTAATCCAAAATCGTGTGATATCCTTATAGAGCGATAACCCTGTTTTAAGGTACAGGCCCTCCATGATCACCAGGCATAGTCCCAGTCCTATGCTCAGCGGGGGATAGATGTAATGGAAGGCAATGGTAAACGCAAACTGTATCCTGGATAGTATTTCTACTGAAGGCATAATATTCAATTATTGATGCAAAGGTAGCTGGTGATGATATCCATGAAGCTGATGTTTGTCATGTATTGATAAAAATATAATGTTATCATCACCTTAACAAGTTAATAACCCGGTTTTTCCACTTGTTTTCACTATCTTGAAACAATAATTTTAGTGTAATGGTTTACTTGGTATAACGTCCTGCTGAGGAGCAGGACGTTTATATGTCCGCCACTTTATTTCATTTCTATTACCACCTTCCCGAAATAATTACCGCTGCCCATATACTTAAAGGCTTCCTGCGCCTGGCTTACAGGGAATACGCTGTCTATTACCGGGTGAATATTATTTGTTTCCACGGCAGCCGCCAGTTCCTGGA
The DNA here is from genome assembly GCA_039593235.1 of Chitinophaga sp. Lineage (GTDB taxonomy): Bacteria > Bacteroidota > Bacteroidia > Chitinophagales > Chitinophagaceae > Chitinophaga. Next base: position 4,864 of record JBCNPS010000445.1, read on the forward strand.
AACTTTTGAGGCTGCCTACAGAATATCCCTGCAACCTGATATAGCTGCCTACTATGGTAAACAGGTCTAATGGCAGTTGTGCGCCGGCAATAAAGCCCACCAGACCTACAAAACCATTGAAGCCAACGGATTTCACGGAATTAACGATGGTAGCGGCGCCGGCAATATCCAATGTAGCGTGTACGCCTTCCCCGGCGGTGATATGTTTTACTTCCTCGTGCCAGTGGGGATACTTTTTATAATCGATCACTTCATGGGCGCCGAGGTCTTTTAATTTTTTTAGCTTATCCGGATGGCTGCTGGTGGCAATTACTTTAGCGCCTGCGGCCAGTGCTATCTGCATGGCAAAAAGGGATACGCCGCCGGTGCCTTGTGTGAGCACTGTTTGCCCGGCTTTGATGCCTGCGTAGCTCATGAGGCCCGTCCATGCGGTAACGCCGGCAACGGGTAATGTAGCGGCTTCCACGCTGGTTAAATTGGCAGGAGTGCGTACCAGCGCATATTCGGGAATCACGGCGTATTCCGCCAGCAGGCCGGGGGTGCTAACGCCTGTTCTGATATGGTTGGTAGCCGGGGTGGCATATCCGTGTTGCCAGCGTTGGTTGTAGTGAATGGCTACCCGGTCGCCGGGTTGCCATAGTGTTACATTATCGCCTATAGCTGCCACCACGCCGGCGCCATCAGAGATGGGAATGCGGGGCAGCGGCAGTTCCTTGCTGTAGGTGCCGGTGGCGAGCGCCACATCGAGGTAATTGAGCGCTGCGGCTTCAATTTTTACCAGCACTTCACCGGGGCCTGGCGTGGGAGTGGGTACTTCTTTTAACTGTAAACTTTCCAGTCCGAATGCTACCTGTTGTATTGCTTTCATAAGAACTATTTTTTTCTTTTCACAAAATTGCTCCCTAACTTCATATAACACAAGTATGCACCATTTGGGAATGTAGATACCAAATAGATACTATTGTTGATTTTCAATGCAAAAAAAATGAAGAAATCCGGAAAAAATATTCATGCTGATACCGTTTGCGCGGTTGATTATGCTTTTCAACGGATTGGCGGCAAGCATAAAGGGCGGGTGATTTACCACCTGAGGAACGGGATAAAAAGATATGGGGAACTGCGCCGGCTCCTTACGGGCATAACGCCTAAAATGCTGACACAGGTATTACGGGAACTGGAAGATGATGACCTGGTAACCCGGCATGTATACCTGGAAGTACCGCCGCGTGTGGAATACCAGCTAACTGCTACCGGCAGGGAACTGCTGCCCTTCATCACCTTGCTGAGCGAGTGGGGTCGCAAACAAATGGGGATGGCGCCGTTGTGTGAACCGCTTTCGGCGGTTGTAAATAGTCTTGGAGCAGGATTACGCTGATTATACTGATTTTTTTGATTTTTACTTTTGAGATTTCAATAATAATTAAGGGAGATATATGCGGATCTTGTAGTGCACCCTAAAGTTTAGACTTTTTTTGATTAGGCGGCTTGAGTTCGATATTGTATTGGACTCAAGCCGTTTAGTTTTAATTTG
>JBCNPS010000446.1:0-6392 GCA_039593235.1 Chitinophaga sp.
ATTGCCATGAGCGATCTTTGCCACCTGTTCCGGGGGAAGTTGGATCTCATTCAAAAAGCCGATACCCATCTGGTTACTGCTGAAAGGATAATCTACGGAAAATAAAATATTATCTATGCCAATAGTATCGAGCGCAATCCGGAGCGGTGGTTGAGTAAAAAATCCACTGGTGGTGATATATAGCTGCTGCCGGAAGGTATCAATAAGTGTACGCTGATTATGGCCGCCATTGCCGGGTTGAAATGCCCTGTTCGACCGTGTCCACATCATGGGCAACATTTCGCCCATATGACCTATAATTATTTTTAATCCCGGGTAGCTATCAAAAATGCCTGCAGCCAGTAGCCGCAATACATGAACCGCGGTTTCTGAATGCCAGCCCCACCCCCAGCAGGCAATGGCATCGAAAGGGCCTGTATGTTGCCCTATGTTGCTGTAATAAGCATCGATTACTGATTCCGGAGGCAACCCCGGATGAATGTAGATAGGAACTCCCAGTTTCTCAGCCCTCTCAAAAACCGGGGCAAATTCAGGAGCGTCAAGAAATTTGCCATTGGTGAGTCCCCTGATCATGGCGCCGCGAAACCCATAAGTAGTTACAGTGCGTTCAAGCTCATCAGCCGCCGCAGCCGGCGCCGTCATAGGGAGATGTGCAAATGCGGTAAACCTGCCGGGGTGATCTTTGATTTTTTCGGCCAGCAGATCATTGTACTTTGAGGCAAATGCCGGTGCATGTTTACTGTCCAGTAAGTTTACATCTGTATTTTCAACGGATAATACCTGCATAGAGATCCTGCACTCATTCATGGAGTTTAAACGCTCGCCGGAGATATCAGCCAGTTTAGGCATCATCTGGCTGGCGGCAGCGGTAGGTTTTTGCTTATCCAGGGCGCCGGCAGGAAGAAAACCGGTCATCTCCGGGAATGATACATGTTCTTCTATAGCTACTATTCTCATTTTTGACAGATTGAATAATGCAAAGGAATAACAGTAAGCGCGGATAGTCAATGATCAACCTGTGGTGATGATAGCACAATTCGCGGTAAGTTAAAGAATATGTACCTATCGCAGGCATTTACTTTTTCCCCGGATGCTACTAATAATTTTTGTATTATTAAGGTATCAATGAAACCCAAACTTCCCGTTATGAACACTCGTCGCAACTTTATACAGAAAATTGCCGCCTCCGCTATGGTGCTGCCCCTGATGCCGCTGGCCGGCTGGGCGAAAGACTTTGGTAATTACGATGGCCCGGTATTACGTGTAGCCATCATGGGATTGGGCGGCTATGGCACCCGCGTGGCAGAGGCCATGAAGGATTGCGTAAAGGCAAAACTGGTAGGCGTGATCAGCGGTACGCCGTCTAAAATCAAGGACTGGCAGAGCCGGTTCTCTATCCCCGAAAAAAACTGCTACAACTACGAAAATTTCGACCGTATAAAGGATAATAAAGATATCGACGTGGTATACATCACCACGCCTAACGGGCTGCATCACGACCAGGTGATCCGTGTGGCTGCTGCCGGCAAACACGTGATCTGTGAAAAGCCGATGGCCTTAAATGCCAAACAAGGCCAGGAAATGGTAGCCGCCTGTAAAAAAGCCAATGTAAAATTACTGGTTGGCTACCGCATGCATTTTGAACCTAAAACGCTGGAAGTGATCCGTATGCGCAAGAACGGCGATTTCGGAAAAATCATGTTCTTCCAGGGCCAGTGCGGCTTCCGCATTGGAGATCCCACGCAGTGGCGGCTCAACAAAGAGCTGGCCGGCGGCGGCTCCTTAATGGATATCGGCATCTACGCTATTAATGGCTCCAGGTACATGACCGGTGAAGATCCTGTATGGGTTACCGCGCAGGAAACAAAAACCGACCCGGTGAAGTTTAAGGAAGGCGTGGATGAAACCATCCAGTTCCAGTTGGGTTTCCCAAGTGGGGCAGTGGCTTCCTGTCTTTCTACGTATAATATGAACTACCTCGACCGCTTTTATCTCGACGGTGAAAAAGGATTTGCTGAAATGCAGCCTTCCACCGGCTATGGTCCTATACGCGGGCGCACCAATAAAGGAGAACTTACCCAGCCCCATGTTACGCATCAAACCGTGCAGATGGAAGAAATGGCAGGCATCATCCTGGAAGGGAAACAGCCGGTAGTAGCCGTGGATGGAGAAGAGGCTGTGAAAGACCTCAAAATCATTGATGCCATTTACCAGGCCGTTAAAACCGGGAGGAAAGTGGACCTTAAACTGTCATGATCCCGGGGGATCTGCCGAGAAAATATCCCGCATGATAGTGAAAAACAGCAGGATCATCTATTAGTGGCCGGGGCGCAGCAATTCGCATCTGATCAATTCGTTTCTTTATGGTTAAAATCATCAGCTATGAAAAAACGACTATTGACAGTATGCCTGCTCGTTTGCCTTGCTGTTACCGCCGGTGCACAGGGACTGCATTATGGTATCAAGGCAGATCTGAACATGTTTAAACTGGATGGCGCAGGCATTAAATCGAACTACACACTGGGCGGACGATTAGGTGTATACGCCGAATATGATTTTTCAAAGAAATGGGGGCTGCAACCCGAACTCCTGTTTTCACAGGTAGCGCCTAAACGTGGCGATGATTTCAGCGCAAAATATATCCATACCAGTAATGACGACGCCAATAAAAGTATTAAGCTCAGTTATATTACCCTGCCACTACTGTTACGATATAACATCAATAAACTGATCACTGTTAATGCGGGGCCGCAATACAGCTACCTGTTCTACGATAATGAAAATCTCCTGACCTACAACCGGAACGCTTTTAAGCGCAGCGACTTTGGAGTGGCCGCAGGCGCTACGCTCACGTTCGATATATTGCATGTATATGCACGCTATGTGCTCGGCCTCTCCAATGTAAATGATATTGATGACCGCTACGAGTGGAAAACCAGGCAGGCGCAGATCGGCATTGGTGTGAACATTAAATAAGCCGTGTTATGCCTTTACAACGGTGTCGTATATACGTTGTAATTGATGTATATGTCTTTGTGTGTGGATGTTGATAAACTGTATCCATTCCAAACGTGTAAAGGGCCCGAAACCCGGCACTTCAAAGCTGGTGCATTCATCCGTAAGATTTACCGTGTTGGCGGCAGTGGTCAGCTTTTCCCAGGTGGCTGCAGTATCCTTCAGTATTGATGCTTTGGGAAGATATCCTTCGTCTGGTTGTATGAATTGAGGAGAAGTCATTTTAGCATCGAAGTTCAGGAAGATAGATTTCACGGCAGGTATTTTTTCATCCGGCTCACGATCGGAAGGCACAGCGCTACCATACAACACGCCGCAGTCGCCGGCTTTGCAGATATGAGATGCCACCTGCGCGGCAGTCCAGCTACCTTCAAAAGGCACAGTGTTCAGTTGTTCCTCATTGAAGGAGTTGAGTAATTGTTGAAGGGTATTGCCGGTGGAAGTTATTTCCAGGAGCAGTGCTTGTCTCATAGATTTTCGTTTCCACAAACTTAAGTGGATATATCCGTACAAACCGGGGGAGAATACGACAATCAGGCGGGTGGAAAAGGACAAAAAACAGCTGCAGGTAATTATTGCCTGCAGCTGTTGCTATATCAGGATAACATTTTCTTTTCGGCCGATTCCACTGTTTGCGCAATGAGCGTTGCAATGGTCATGGGACCAACGCCGCCTGGCACCGGCGTGTAAGCGGCTACCCTGTTCACAAGCGGAGTAAGCGCTATATCGCCGATGCCGCCTTTGTGATAGCCGGCATCTACAACAATAGCATTATCTTTTATCCATTCCGCTTTTATAAATTCAGGCTTCCCTACAGCGCCTACTATAATGTCGGCCTGTTTGATCAGCTCGGGTAAATTGGCGGTGCGCGAATGACAAATGGTTACCGTAGCATTTTCATTCAGCAGCATCATGGCTACGGGCTTACCCAGGATAGGGCTGCGGCCCACTACCACCGCATGTTTGCCGGCAAGGGGCAGTTGGTAATGCTTTAACAGCTTCATAATGCCGGCGGGAGTGGCACTGCCGTAGGCGGGTTCACTCATCGCCATCCGGCCAAATCCCAGGCAGGTAACCCCATCTACATCTTTATTAATATCTATTTTATCAAAACAGGCCCTTTCATCAATCTGGTGGGGAACAGGATGTTGTAAAAGGATGCCGCAGATCCGGTGGTCGTTATTCAGATTTTCAATAGTATCCAGCAGTTCCGCCGTTGTGGTTTCTTTGGGCAGATGCACTTTTACGGAGGTCATTCCTACCCGCTCACACGCGTTTCCTTTCATTTTCACGTATACTTCAGAGGAAGGATCATCGCCCACCAGGATGGTGGCCAGCACCGGCACTATCCCCGTTTTTTCAATGATGCGCTGTACCCTGGTCTTTAATTCCGTTTCCATTTGTTTGGATAATGCTTTTCCGTCGAGCAGTATTGATGTTGCTGTCATATGCAGGTGTTTATTTCCGTGTCTGGTAATTATATTTTGCAGAAGATTACAAAGATACTAAGCGTCTGTCATAAATTTTTTTTCGGGGAGACGCATTCCTGTTACATTTTTTTCCGTCTTTATACTTATAGCGGTCTTCCAAAGGGCGGTTATTTATTCACGTATGAAAATCAAACTCTTTTCTATCCTCGTTCTATGTACAGGATATCTCCTTCCGCTTAACAGTTCCGGGTATACAGCTCCTCCCAGGGAGGTGGACATCTGTGTATACGGCGGCACCTCTGCGGGGGTAATCGCAGCTTATACGGCAAAGCAGTTACACAAAACAGTATTGCTGGTATCGCCGGAAAAACACCTGGGAGGGCTTACCTCCGGTGGGTTGGGCTATACCGATATTGGTAACAAATATGCCATTACCGGGCTGTCGCGCGACTTTTACCGCCGGATCGGCGCCCATTACGGAAAACTGGAGCAATGGATCTTTGAACCGCATGTAGCCGAGGCCACCTTCCAGCAGTATATCAAAGCCGGGAAGGTAGACGTGCTTTACGGGTATACCATCAGCAACGCCGTAAAGCAAAACGGGTATGTGACGGAAATAACAGTGAATGGCCCGGCGACACAGGTAGTGAAAGCCAAAATGTTTATAGACTGCTCCTACGAAGGCGACCTGATGGCAAAAGCCGGTATTTCCTATACGGTAGGACGGGAGGCCAATGCGCAGTACCAGGAAACCTATAATGGTGTGCAGTTGCTCGATAAACACCAGTTCCCCGATGGCGTTGACCCCTACAAAACACCCGGCAAACCCGAAAGTGGCCTGTTATGGGGCATCAGCAGCGAAACGCTGGCGCCACACGGGGCCGGTGATAAAAAGGTACAGGCGTATAATTTCAGGATCTGCCTGAGCAACCGCCCGGAAAACAGCATTCCTATTACAAAACCGGAGGGCTACGACCCGTCACGCTACGAATTGCTGGTACGGCTGCTGGATGTTACCAAACCGGGAAACCTGAAAGGCTTCCTCAAGCCGGATCTTATGCCCAATGGCAAAACGGACATCAATAATAACGGCGCTTTTTCCACTGATATGATCGGTATGAATTATAACTACCCGGAGGCGGACTACGCTACCCGGAAAAAGATCATCCGCGAACACGAACTTTATACTAAAGGCCTGCTATACTTTATAGGGCATGATGAACGGATAGCTCCACATCTGCGTAAGCAAATGTTAGAATGGGGATACCCGAAAGACGAGTACACCGACAATGGGCACTGGTCGCCACAACTGTATATACGCGAAGCAAGACGTATGGTTGGCGCCTACGTAATGACCCAGGCCAATTGCCAGGGACGGGAAAAAGTAACCGATGCCGTAGGCATGGCGGCCTATACCATGGATTCCCATAACTGCCAGCGCATAGTAGTAAACGGGATGGTAAAAAATGAGGGAGATGTGCAGATGGGTGGCTTCGGGCCTTACCCGGTCTCTTACAGGTCTATTATTCCGAAACCGGAAGATGCCAAAAATGTGCTGGTACCGGTTTGTTTATCGGCTTCGCATATTGCCTATGGCTCTATCCGTATGGAACCCGTATTTATGGTGCTGGCGCAATCCGCTGCCACAGCGGCGGCAGTAGCCATCGACCAGCGTGTTCCCGTACAGGAAACGGATGTACAAAAAGTGCAGACCATGCTGCGTACCAACCCGCTGGCGGATAACAGCCCTGCCGAAATACTGGTGGACGACGACGATGCACAACATGTAACCGTGAACGGGGATTGGAAAAAGGTGACACATGGCTGCTACGGCCCGTCTATGCTTACAGACGACAGCAAGGGAGCTGTACCCAAATCAGTGCGCTTTTCGCCGGCTATTGAACAGGCTGGTAAGTATGAAGTATTTACCTATGTGCCCCGCCTCCC
>JBCNPS010000447.1:0-6389 GCA_039593235.1 Chitinophaga sp.
AAAAACATATGTTGCGACCAATTCCTCAAAGCCAGATAGACAGGACCATTACGGGTGAGAAATATCCGCAAAATACCGGTTATTGATCAAAAAGCATAAAGACTAGATTATGATTAAAGCATATTTCAGCGGCATTCTTTTACTGTCGTTCTTCATCACACAAAGCACCTTTGCACAATCTGCCAACCATTTGCCGGACTGGGCTTTGGGAGGTTTTGTAAGACCGGCGGGAAAGAATCCTATTATCTCGCCGGACAGCACTACCCGTTTCACTGACCCCATGAGCAAGTCGGAAATAAAGTGGGAGATCAACGACACCTTTAACCCGGCTGCCGCAGTTAAAGCGGGCAAAATAGTGGTGCTTTACCGGGCTGAAGATAACACCGGTGTAAAGATCGGTAGCCGTACATCACGCCTTGGCTATGCCGAAAGCAAGGATGGGCTGCACTTCAAACGAAAAAAAGCGCCTGTTCTTTTCCCGGCGGATGACGATCAAAAAACGTTTGAATGGCCCGGTGGCTGCGAAGATCCCCGGGTAGCAATGACCGGGGAAGGCACCTATGTAATGTTGTATACCCAATGGAACCGCAAAGTACCGCGTTTGGCAACGGCAACATCAAAAGACCTGGTTCACTGGACCAAGCACGGACCTGCTTTCCAGGATGCATATAACGGCAGGTTCTTTAACATGGCTACTAAATCGGCGTCTATTCTCACAGAGGTGAAAGACAATAAGCAGGTGATTGCCAGGATAAACGGCCAGTATTTCATGTACTGGGGCGAACGGCATGTGTATGCCGCCACCTCCACCAACCTTACCGACTGGCGTCCTTTGGTTGATGACAAAGGCGAGTTGCTGATCCTGGCTTCTCCCCGGAAAGACTACTTCGATAGCGACATGACCGAATGCGGCCCTCCTGCCCTGCTTACGGATAAAGGCATCATCCTGCTGTACAACGGCAGGAACAGCAATACCAAAGGCGATAAACGTTTAGCAGCGGGAACATACAGTGCCGGTCAGATGCTGTTTGACAAAAACGATCCCACTAAATTGATTGCGCGGCTTGACGTACCATTCTTCAGGCCCCGGGAGGCTTTCGAGAAACGCGGGCAGTACGCAAGCGGCACTGTTTTTATTGAGGGGCTGGTATGGTTTAAACATAAATGGCACCTCTATTACGGCTGCGCCGACTCCAGGGTAGCAGTAGCCGTTTATGATCCAAAGCATCCGGCAGATCCGGACCCTGTTGAGGATGTTGTGCAATAACTATTATTATAACAGGCGTTCCCTGAGCGGGAGCGCCTGTTATAATACAGTTCCTGATGGTTTCCCAAATGGCTATCTCCACATTTTCAACCAGCAGATAAAGCGGGATACTGATAATTATGTAAATTTTGACCATAATTGTATAACGGCATCTCCCCCGGCCTGTTGGACTTTTGCATAAGTTCAAATAGTTGGGCCTTATGCTGAATAATTATAAGATTTTTATAAAAGGAATGGTTTGCGACAGATGTATCCTGGCCATCAGGGAAGTGTTCCGCGAGCTTAACATCCCGGTAGTGAACATCCATCTGGGAGAAGTTACCACCGTGTCTGCTTTATCCGCTCCTGATATCGCCACACTCAGTAAAAAGTTGGCAGGGCTAGGATTCGCACTGCTGGAGGACAAGAAGACAAAGCTTGTTCTTGATATAAAGTCATTGATTGAACAGGTTTATTCGGGAAGCTATGATTTTCCTGATAATTTCCGTTTTTCCGACCTGGCAGTAAGTACGCTGAACAAAGATTACAATACCGCGAGCAGTATCTTTTCAGCAGCGGAAGATGTGACCCTGGAAAAGTACATCATGGAATACCGCATTGAGAAAACCAAGGAACTACTGGTTTATACCAATGAAACCCTGGCGGATATCGCCTATAAACTTGGATTCAGCAGCGCGGCCCATCTGTCGCGCCAGTTTAAATCCACCACAGGTTTAAATCCATCTTATTTTAAGGATATCCGTAAAACCAAATTATCCCTTTCCCATGGTCAGGACCCCCGGTCTTAAAATTATATACAATTCACAGGTAATAGTATAACATCCCAGCCTCCCGCCTGGTGTAGCTTTGTAAAAAATAGGAAATATGTCTACAGCTATATCAGCACAGCAGGAAACAACTGCTGTCAGAAAGAAAAAAACAGAAAGTATAAAAGAAACCTTTCCTGTACTGGAAATGACCTGTGCCGCTTGTGCCGTTAGCGTGGAATCGATGTTGAAATCGGTGCCCGGTGTAGAGGACGCCGGTGTTAATTTTGCCAATCAAACTGCCTGGGTACAATACAACCATGAAAGCGTTACCCCTGAAGCCCTGCAAACTGCGATCCGCTCAATAGGCTATGATTTGCTGATTGAAAAAGAAAACCAGGAAGCCGTTAAAGAGGAAGCCCAACGCAGGCATTACCAGGAGATAAAAAGAAGAACGATTTGGTCTTCCGTACTGTCGCTGCCGGTTGTTATCATTGGTATGTTCTTTATGAATATGCCTTATGGCAACTGGATCATGATGGCATTGGCTACCCCGGTAGTGTTCATCCTGGGCCGCAGCTTTTTTGTGAATGCCTGGAAGCAGGCCAGGCACAGGAAAGCCAATATGGATACGCTTGTAGCGCTTAGTACCGGTATTGCCTGGCTTTTCAGTGCATTTAATACCATATATCCGCAGTTCTGGCACCAGCGCGGTTTGCATCCGCATGTTTACTTTGAGGCGGCGGCTGTTGTGATTGCCTTTATTTCACTGGGTAAACTGCTGGAAGAAAAAGCCAAATCCAATACTTCTTCCGCCATAAAAAAACTTATCGGGCTGCAGCCAAAAACAGTGTTGTTGGTTGGGCCGGATGGAAATACCAGCGAAGTACCTATTGCCACAGTTAAAGCCGGTGACCTGCTGCTGGTAAAGCCGGGTGAAAAGATCCCTGTAGATGGAAAGCTGGCTGCCGGCGAATCTTATGTAGATGAAAGCATGATCACAGGCGAACCTGTACCTGTTGCCAAGAAAGAAGGCAACAGCGTATTTGCCGGCACCATCAACCAGAAAGGAAGTTTCCGTTTTACTGCAGAAAAAGTAGGTACGGATACACTCCTGGCGCAGATTATAAAAATGGTACAGGAAGCCCAGGGTAGTAAAGCCCCGGTACAGAAACTGGTAGACAAAATTGCAGGGATATTTGTGCCGGTAGTAATTGGTATTGCTATCCTGACTTTTATTTCCTGGATGCTGTTAGGTGGCGACAACGCATTTACCCATGCGCTGCTGACCTCTGTTACGGTGCTCGTTATAGCCTGTCCATGTGCGCTTGGCCTGGCTACGCCAACAGCCATCATGGTAGGAGTAGGAAAAGGAGCTGAAAACAATATCCTTATCAAGGACGCTGAAAGCCTGGAGCTTGCACATAAAGTGGATGCGATCATACTGGATAAAACAGGTACCATTACCGAAGGTAAACCGGTAGTTACCAACATCGTCTGGAATAACGGGGAAACCGGTCACCCGGTTCAGCAATCCATCCTGTACGCGCTTGAACACCAGTCCGAACATCCGCTGGCGGAGGCCGTAACGGGATATTTATCAGGCGCCGGTGTTGGACCAGTAGCGTTAAAAGGCTTTGAAAGTATTACCGGGCAAGGCGTAACAGGCGTGTATAACGGGCAGTCTTATTTTGTGGGTAATAAACGCTTACTCGACGAAAACAGGATCACTGTAAACAGCAGATTAGCCGCGGAGGCTGCGGGTTTGCAGGAAGCCGCCCAAACGGTTATTTATTTTGCCAGTGATAAAGAGCTGCTCGCCATTATTGCCATTGCTGATAAAATAAAAGAAACTTCCAGGCAGGCTATCCATGCCTTGCAGCGTGATGGTATTGCAGTATATATGCTTACAGGAGATAACCAGCATACAGCAGCTGCTGTGGCCAGGGAAGTAGGCATAAAAACCTATAAAGCGGAAGTATTACCTTCCTATAAAGCAGATTTTGTAAAAGAGCTGCAACAGGCCGGGAAAGTGGTAGCCATGGTTGGAGATGGTATTAACGATTCACAGGCGCTGGCCCAGGCCGATGTGAGCATTGCCATGGGCAAAGGCTCCGATATAGCCATGGATGTTGCTAAAATGACGCTGATCACCTCCGATCTCAACAGCATTCCAAAAGCACTCAGGCTTTCCACCAAAACAGTGAGCACCATTAAGCAGAATCTTTTCTGGGCCTTTATATACAATGTTATCGGTATCCCTATTGCTGCCGGTGTATTATTCCCCCTAAACGGATTCCTGCTGGATCCTATGATTGCCGGCGCTGCCATGGCCCTCAGCTCCGTGAGTGTGGTGAGCAACAGCCTGCGGTTGAAAGCAGCAAAATTGTAATGCTGAAAATAAAAATACCAAGAATGAGTTCACAGATATGGAGTACTGCAGCAATTATCCATGAAACCGGTAGTGTTGTAACAATAGTATTTAATACAAACGGTTATCCTTTTGAATATAAACCAGGACAGTTCATCAATATTACACTGGAGATTAACGGGGCTAACGTTACCCGGTCCTATTCCTTAAGCTCATTACCGGGTGAAGATGAAAGGCCGTCTGTAACCATCAAAAAAGTGCCGGGCGGTGTGATGAGCAGTTATATCGTTGATCATATTGACCAGATCCGGCATTGGCAGGTAGCCGGCCCCTTCGGTTCATTTACACCGGCAGCAGCCACCTACCTTACAGATCATGTTGTACTGCTGGCAGGCGGCAGCGGTATTTCACCGCTGTTTTCCATAGCCCGGTCGGTAATCCATCAATCTCAACATACTGCTGTTACGCTTATTTATTCCAGTCGCACAAAAGAAGACATCATATTCCGCAATGCCATTGAAGAATGGGCGAACCGGCATCCCGGAAGGGTGAATGTTCACTATGCAATTTCACAACCAGGTGATAACGATGCAACACATCCTTCCATTATTAAGGGAAGAATAAATAAGCTCGTTGCCAGGAAACTCATAAAATCAATTGTGGGAGACGCGATGGACACCGCTCATTATTTCCTTTGCGGGCCTGTTGAATTAATGAAGATGCATAAGGATATGCTCACCATTCAGCAGGTGCAGGACGACAACATTTACATGGAGTGGTTTGCACCGGAGCAGGAAACTGATCATCATTCCTTGCCTGAGAACATGCAGGAGGTACTGCTTCATTTTTTTGAACAATCCAACCTGTTGGAAGTACACCCGGGGAAATCTATCCTGGCGGCGGCCCTCGAAGATAGGATCCCGCTTCCCTACTCCTGTAAAGCCGGTACCTGCGGAATATGTGCCGCCAGGTTAACATCCGGGAAGGTGAGTATGGTCAACAATTACGCACTCGGGAAATCAGACCTGGAAGCAGGACTTATACTGCTTTGCCAGAGCTACCCCGTAACAAACGATGTAACGGTGGAAATTGACTGATAATAATTATATAAAAGATACAGGCAATAGTATAAGATATAGCGCCTGTACGCGCAGTAACTTTACATCATCAAACCGGAAATAATTAAACTTTTAAAGAAATAAATCATGGAAACAGTTCAGTTCAAAACAAACATTAAATGTTCAGGTTGCATCGCCGCGGTTACTCCTGTATTAAATGAAGTAGCAGGACAGGATAACTGGGAGGTAGATCTCCTGAGCCCGGATAAATTATTAGTCGTTTCAACAGATAAGGCAGGAAAAGAGCAGATACAGCAGGCTATAGAAAAGGCAGGTTATAAAGCAGAAGCACTGGCATAACTAAACATTGGTTTTATTTTAAACACATAGCCCGATAGCTAACCAGAAAAAACAGCAGATAAAATATGCTGTTTACCGCTGGTTAACTACCGGGCTACTTATTGATATAAGGTCAATACCTTTGTTTCCATCTCCCGTTAAAATATAAAACAAACACAAAATTATATAACAATTAACCGGGGAACTGCCGCTATTTTTGATATGAAATGAAAAAAGCCCTTGCACTCATATTAGCTTTTCTCTACGTTGGCTCTTCTACCGGCGCTACCTTCCACATGCATTACTGCATGGGAAAACTGGTGGAAGTGGAGCTATGGCATGGGGAAGCTAAAAAATGCAGCAAGTGTACCGTTAAGCCCTGTTCCGCATGTGCAAAAAAATGCTGTAAGGATGAACATAAAACGGTGAAGCTGGAAAAAGACCAGAAAGCCGCCGAATATGCCTTTCATTTTATCCAAATGGCAGCAGTGCCTACGCACGTTTCCTTTTTTGAATTTCCACAGGTGTACACTACTTCCTTGATGGCACAATACCCATCCGTTAATGCGCCGCCGCGAAGTAGCAAAGTGCCTCCCCATATCCTCAAC
>JBCNPS010000448.1:0-6376 GCA_039593235.1 Chitinophaga sp.
CATTCATGCCTTTGAGTACTGCGACCAGGTATTTGACGCGCCCTGGCATGTTCACCCGGAAAATGAACTCACCTACATCAAAGGCAGCAAGGGATTAAGGTATGTGGGGAACCAGGTAAACCCGTTTGAGGCGGGCGATTTTGTGCTGCTTAAAGGGCATGTGCCACATTGCTGGAAGAACCCGGAAAACAATTCCGAAACAGCCCATTCAATAGTGATTCAATGGAAAGACGACCTGTTCCCGGATCTGCCCGAATTTCAGCCAATTGCTGATTTGCTGGCCCGTTCCAGTCATGGGCTGCTGCTCAACGCCGGCTTGCTCCCTGGTCTGGAAAAGCGGCTCCTGGCCATTGTTCGCTCTGCTCCGCTGGACAGGTACATTTTGTTACTGGATCTGCTGAAAGAAATATGCAAATTACCAACCTCCCGGCGTATCTGCGAAATCAGCTTCGCCGACGAACTTAACCTGCAAACAAACCAACGTATCGAAAAAATAATCTGTTATGTTAAATCTCATTATCACAGGCCTGTTACGCTTTCTGAAGTGTCGGCATTGTGCAACATGAAAGAAGAATCCTTCTCGAGGTTTTTTAGTAAAACGATGAAGAAGGCATTTTCCACCTATCTTACAGAATACCGGCTTGCCATGGCCTGTGAGCTTCTTATCGACAGCGACCTTTCTGTTGCTGAAATTGCCTATTCATGCGGGTTCGGCAGTATGGCTTTCTTTCACAGAAAGTTTAAACAGCACCGTCATTCATCTCCCTTCAAATACAAAAAAAAGTTCCTTGATAGTTAAAAACAGGTGTCTCAACTAAAAAAGCTTTAAGGGACAAGTGGCGCTTTGCCACCTGTCCCTTTTTATTTACTGTTGATGTATACACTTATTTTACCGCGTTGCTTTTAAAAAAACCATCTACTTCCTTCACCCACAGATCCGGCAGTTCCAATGCTGCAAAGTGGCCGCCTTTTTCCATCACCGTAAACTGTTTCAGGTTAACTCTTCTTTCCGCCCATTCCTTCGGCGTTGGCGCATCACCGGGGAATATGGCTACGCCTGTAGGTACGTTCACCTTCTGACCGGAAGCCAGCTGCTGAAAAGCGCCTACAGCATAGGTGCGCATAGACGAGTTGATGGTTTGGCTTATCCAATAGATCATCACATTTGTAAGCAGTTCATCTTTTGTGAAATGATCCTCAATAGTACCATCCTGTGTACTCCAGGCTTTGAATTTCTCAATGATCCAGGAAGCAAGACCTACAGGAGAATCATTTAATCCAAAAGCCTGCGTTTGCGGCTTGGTAGCGTGCAACATGGCGTAGGCGCCTTCCCTGAACCACCATTGCTGTATAAACTGCCCGAATTGCTGTTCAGCTTCAGACATGGTGCTCCAGTCTTCCGAGCCGTTAGGATACCCAACATCCGACAGGTGAACAGCGGCTACGTTTTCGGGATAAAGGTTGGCAACAGACCTGGCAATATTGCTGCCTATATCTCCACCTGCTACCAGGAAGGTTTTGTAGCCAAGCGCATCTTTCATCAGCGTTGCAATAATTTTGGCGGAGCCGTCGTCCGTCATGGCTACATGGCTGGAGAAACCGAAACCGGGAATAGAAGGCACCACTATGTTGTAATCTCCGGTCAACAAAGGAATCACTTTGTGATAGCGGTAAAAGCAATCGGGCCATCCATGCAGGAGCAATAAAGGTTTTGCATGTGGGTTTTTACTTTTAATGTGCTGGAAGTGAATGGTTGTCCCGTCTATTTCTACCGTGAATTGCGGGATTTCGTTGAGCACAGCTTCCTGTTTGCGCCAGTCGTAACCATTTTGCCAGTAGTCGGCAAGGCTTTTAAGAAACACGGGGTCTGTGCCATAATTCCAGCCAATGCCATCCGGGGCATCGGGCCAGCGGGTTTGGCGGAGCCGGTTTTGAAGATCGTTCAGTACAGTTTCCTGTACATCAATTTTGAAGGGCTTTACAGTGTACATATAGGTTTTTGTTTTAGGTTGTCCAATGGCAGATACTGTTATAACAGCGATCGTTAAAAAGAAGAGGATCTGTTTCATAGTTGCTTAGCTGATGAAACAAAGATCCAAACGGGTGGTGACAGCTGTATGTCAGTTGTAAACCGGCTTTCAAAAATAAATAATTCAGGCGTTAAAAGAACAGCGGGTATAGATCGGTGTTATAGTCATTAGCCGGGTTAACTAAACCGGCAGGTCAAGTCATCTTATCTTTTTCAGCGGTCTTATTATTAACCGGAGCGACTGGTCTTTCGTAAAGTAAGCCACCACCCAGTTATACAATGTTTTGAAACGGTTGCCATAGCTCACCAGGAAAGTGAGGTGAATAAAAAGCCAGATAAACCAGGCGATAAATCCTTTAAAGTGAAGTTTAGGCCTGGGGATATCCGCCACTGCTTTATTGCGGCCTATGATAGCCATATTACCTTTATCAAAATAACGGAAAGGTTTACGGGGTTTGGAGGCTGCAAGCGCCGCAAAATTTTCTCCCAGCCGGGTACCTTGCTGGATGGCCACCTGGGCCAGCTGCGGATGCCCGTCGGGGAATGCAGGATCAGTAGTTTGCAAACAAATGTCGCCTATAGCGTAAATATCTTTCAACCCTTTTATTTCATTAAACTCATCTACAATCAATCTTTTTCCCCGGCCATAACATTCCGCGGGAATACCTTCTGCAACGGGGGCTGTTACACCGGCCGCCCATACCACTGTTTTGGTAGCAATGGTGTCCCCGTTGGAAAAGATCACCGTGTCATTTACATAATCTTTTACCTGCATGCCCAGCTTTATTTCCACCCCCATCCGGATAAGCGCGTTATAGGCGTCGCGCTGCGACTGCTCACTCATGGCGGCCAGCACTTTTTGAATACCATCCACCAGGTAAATATGCGATTCATATCCTTTGCCGGCTATTTCGGGATAATCTTTCGGCACTACTTCCTTTTTCAGTTCTGCCAGCAGGCCGGATACTTCCACACCGGTGGGTCCGCCTCCTACCACTACAATGGTGAGCAGCTTTGTTCTTTCTTCCGGGTTGGTGGTAAGCGCCGCTTCTTCCATTATCTGCAGGAAGTGATTACGGAGCTCCAGTGCATCATTCACTGTTTTCATGGGCATGGCATAGCGCTGCACATTCTCCATACCAAAATAATTGGTGGCGGTGCCATAAGCCAGCACCAGGTAATCATATTCCAGGGTAGTAGTGGAAAGCACTACTTTTTTCTCTTCCGGTATTACCTTCAGAAATTCCCCGATCACGAAGCGGGCATTTTTGTTTTTCCGAAGCAATTTCCTGAACGGGTAACTGATATCCGTGGGGTCCAGGAAGGCCATAGACACCTGGTATACCAGCGGGGGAAAATAATTATAGTTATTCCGGTCTACCAGTGTAACCGTAAATTCTTCTTTACGCGCCAGTTTCCTGACCAGGTTAATTCCTGCAAATCCACCGCCAATAACAACAATATGTTTCATAATATGATCTTTGCTGTAAAAAAGTGAAGGCAATTTTGTTGCCGTATTGTTAGCTGTCTCTTCTTTATAGTTGTTTATGGCAGATAACAGTTTTGTAAGATGATTTGTTCCGCCTGCTTCACGGAAGGCAGGTTCCTTTGTGTAGGTATTATACATTCATGTGTCCGGAAAATTAATTGTCAGTTTGACGATTAGTAAATAGAAATCACTATTTTTTGTCCGGGGTACCAGGGAACAGGAAAAAGCTGTTGACCTGGCGCCTCATTATCTGGATAAATTTCACGTTATAATGTTCTCTATGAAAATGATATGCCCCCCTGTTACCCAACAACTTCCCCATCTCCTAAAAATATATTTTTCATTTTGTACCGAATGGTATATTTTTGTACCGTCAAAAGAAAGAGGGTATGAATAAGGCAGAAAAAACAAAACAGTTTATTGTGGAGATGACGGCCCCTGTTTTTAATGAGAAGGGCTACATCGGTACTTCTTTGAATGATATGACCAATGCCACCGGGTTAACAAAAGGCAGTATTTATGGCAATTTCGCTAATAAAGACGAAGTAGCCCTGGCCTGTTTTGACTACAACCTGAAAAAGGTAGGCAGCATTATCCGGCAGGAAATGGATAAAAAAGATACCTGCCGGGATAAGCTGCTGGTATATGTGCATGTATATGAAAACTTCCTGAAACACCCGTTTCCCGCGGGCGGGTGTCCTATTCTCAATACAGCTATCGAGGCGGATGATACCCATCCTTTACTGAAACAAAAAGCAGTGGATGCTATTCTTACCTGGAAAGGGATCATTACCGGCCTGATCGAAAAAGGTATAGCAGCAGGAGAATTTAGTGAAGAGGTGAACACAGAGCAGGTGGCGCTCACCATGATTGCCACTATTGAAGGCTGTATTATGATTGCCAAACTGACCGGCAAAATGAATTACCGCAACAGTATTATGCAATCCGTGGAAAAAATGATCAACGAATTATAATTCAATTTTTTTCTTCATAAATATACCGATCGGTATATAAAAACAATACAAAATGAAAACAACAGGAAACACCGTACTTATTACCGGCGGCAGCGCAGGCATAGGGTTAGAAATAGCCAGGCAATTATCCCAACAGGGTAACCAGGTGATCATTACCGGCCGGGACGCCGCCCGCCTGGAAAAAGCAGTTCAGCAGCTGCCCGGCGTAAGAGGCATTGTGAGCGATGTTACCAGCGATAAAGCGGTAGCTCAGTTGGTAGCCACCTTACAGGAAGAATACCCGTCTTTAAATATCCTGGTCAACAACGCAGGCCGCGCTTTTGCTTACGAGCTGTCGGAAAACGCCAATGCTGCAGGAAAGGCAGTGGAAGAAATGGATACCAATTTTTTTGCGGTATTGCGTCTTACTGAAAAACTGCTGCCCATACTCAACAGGCAGCCGGAAGCAGCGATTGTAAACGTTACTTCCATTGTGGCTTTTGCGCCCGGCGCACGGATAGCCACTTACTCCGCTACCAAAGCCGCCCTGCGCTCCTACACCCAGTCCATGCGTGTTACATTTCCCCAACTGCACATCTTTGAACTGATGCCTCCCCTCGTAAATACCGATTTCTCCCAGGAAATAGGCGGCGCCAACGGTATTCCGCCATCACAGGTGGCAGCGGAACTGCTGGCGGCGCTCGGCAAAAATGAATATGAGATCCGTGTAGGCGATACGGAACAGATCTACCAATTATCACGCACCTCCGCCGCAGCTGCACTGGAAGCAATGAACAGCAGGGAGCGTTAAAAAAATTTATCTATAAATATACCAACCGGTATATTAAATAACAGCAATGAAACGTACAGTACTGATCCTGGTGGTGATCACAGCGGCTATCATGGAATTGATAGATACCTCCATTGTAAACGTAGCCTTATCACATATGAGCGGCAACCTGGGCTCCACGCTGGAAGATACCTCCTGGGTCATTACTGCCTACGCCATTGCCAACGTGATCATTATTCCCATTACCGGTTTCCTGGCGGGAAAACTCGGGCGCCGCAATTATTATATCGGCTCTATAGTGGCTTTTACTTTTTTTTCATTGATGTGCGGGCAGGCCACCAACATATGGGTACTGGTACTATTCCGCTTCCTGCAGGGCATTGGCGGCGGTGCATTGCTATCTGTATCACAGGTGATCATTTTTGAATTATTCCCCAGGGAAAAACAAAATGTAGCCAGTGCATTGTTTGGGGTAGGCGTGTTTATTGGTCCCACTATAGGCCCTACACTGGGTGGCTATATCACTGAATTTTATTCCTGGCCCTGGATCTTTTATATTAATGTACCGATAGGTATCACAGTGGCGGCACTTTGCTATATACTGCTGAAAGAGCCGGAGCAAACGCCGGCAGGCAAACGGATCGACTGGACCGGTATCCTGCTGCTGGCCATTGGGGTGAGCGCATTGCAAACCGTGCTGGAAAGAGGGGAAACCGACGACTGGTTTGAAGCGGCCTATATTACCTGGCTGGCTGTGATCGCTGGTTTTGCCCTGCTGATATTTGTATGGTGGGAATTGCGGATCAAAGACCCGGTGGTAAACCTCCGCGTGCTGAAAAGCAGGAACCTGAGCATTGCGGCGATCCTGACATTTGTTTCCGGTATGGGCATTTTCAGTTCTGTATTTCTTACCCCGGTATTTGCACAGCGGCTGCTTAACTTCACACCGCTGCAAACGGGCCTGCTGTTGCTGCCCGGCGCCTGTTTGGCCATAGGCGGGCTGATCATCTCCGCGCGATTGCTGCAGCGCGGGGTGTCGCCCGTGTTCCTTATTGTAGCGGGAATGGGACTGTTCATCCTTTTCAGCTGGCAGATGTCGGCCCTTAACCATGATG
>JBCNPS010000449.1:0-6363 GCA_039593235.1 Chitinophaga sp.
GTTAAAACGGATCCCGCATCCAACGCCAGCTACTGCCAATTTGTAATGCGTAATTATCAGAGATGAATACAAACATAAAAACACTGGGCGAACTAAAGAAAAGTGGCTATAAACCGGTTTCAGTAAAAGAAGAGATCAGGCGTAACCTGGTCAGAAAACTACAGGACAAAGAAGGCACCTTCCCCGGCATCATCGGTTATGAAGATACCGTGATCCCCGATACGGAAAGAGCCTTACTGTCAAGACACAATATCCTCTTCCTCGGCCTGCGCGGCCAGGCCAAAACCCGCATGGCCCGCCAGATGACCGATCTGCTGGATGAATACATCCCCGTAGTGGAAGGCTCTGAAGTAAATGATGATCCCTTCCACCCGCTGTCGCGCTACGCCAAAGACCTGATCGATGAAAAAGGCGACCAGACACCCATCACCTGGCTTCACAGGAGCGCACGGTACGGTGAAAAGCTGGCTACCCCGGACGTTTCCGTGGCCGACCTCGTAGGCGATATAGACCCTATCAAAGCGGCCAACATGAAACTCAGCTATGCAGATGAAAGAGTGATCCACTTCGGTATCATCCCCCGCTCCAACCGCGGCATCTTCGTGATCAATGAGCTCCCGGACCTCCAGGCACGCATACAGGTATCCCTGTTCAATATCCTCCAGGAAGGCGATATCCAGATCAGGGGCTTTAAAGTAAGGATGCCGCTGGATATCCTGTTTATTTTCACAGCTAACCCGGAAGACTATACGAACCGCGGTTCCATTGTTACGCCGTTGAAAGACAGGATCGAAAGCCAGATCATCACTCACTACCCTAAAACAATTGAAAACTCCCTGCTCATCACCGAACAGGAAGCCGATATACATGAGGACCAGCAAGCCAAAGTGCAAATTGCCGATATGGTAAAACGCCTGATCGAACAGGTATCGTTTGAGGCGAGGGCCAGTGAATACGTGGATAAGAAAAGTGGCGTATCCGCCCGCTTAACCATTGCTGCCTACGAAAACGCCGTGAGTGCCGGTGAACGCCGCGCCATCATCAACAAGGAAAAGGAAACGCAGGTGCGCATCGCGGATCTGCAAGCCATCATCCCCGCCATTACCGGTAAAATTGAGCTGGTATACGAAGGTGAACAGGAAGGCCCGCTCCAGGTGGCCCACAACCTGCTCGATAAAGCCATCCGCACCCTCTTTGCCATCTACTTCCCCAACCCGGACTCCTTTAAGAAAAAGAAAGCCGGCTCTCCTGCGGAAAACCCTTACCGCAGCGTGATCCAGTGGTTCGACAAAGGCAACTCTGTACAGCTGCTGCAGGATATCAGCGATAAACAATACGATACTACCCTCAGTAAAGTAGAAGGACTGAAAGACCTCATCAAAGCCCGCTTCCCGAAAGCCAACAGCAAGGAAGCGCTGCTGCTGATGGAATTTGTACTGCACGGTTTATCATCCTATTCACTCATCAGCAAAAAAGTAGTGGAAAACGAAACCCGCTTCAGCGACCTGCTGGGTACCATGATGAACTTCAGTCTCGGCGGCGAGAGCGAAGAACCGGAGGAGGAGTAGCGGATCGCCTTCGGCGATGCGGAGTTTGTCTGACTCAGGATTAAACTGATTAAGCTGATTACGCTGATTTGATTACTTTGGATTTAAAATGATTTGGGGAGATTTAAGCGAATATTTTCGCCTAATCTCCCCAATTTTTTTATAAAATGATTACAAGATCAAATCAGCGTAATCAGCTTAATCAGTTTAATCCTGAGTCAGATAAATTTCGTGGCGCCGGAGGCGCACATCCGCTTATATCTCCCCGATATTCAGCAAATTCTAAAAATAAAATCAGGGTAATCAGCGTAATCAGTTTAATCCCGAGTCAGACAAATTCCGCATTTTTCCCTATTTTGTATTTTTAATTGTCATTTTAACAATTCCACAAAACGTTTTATTACATGAACAATTCCCGTAGAAACTTTATCAAATCCGCCTCCACGCTGATGGCCGGGGCAGGATTGGCATCCGCGCTGCCTGCCGGACTGCAGGCATTTCCGCTGCGTACCGTAGCGCCCAGCGACCGCCTCAACGTGGCTGCTATAGGCATCAACGGTATGGGCTGGGCCGACCTTACCTCCATGCTGAAAAATCCCGCCGCACAATGCGTAGCCCTTTGTGATGTGGACAAAAACGTGCTGGACAAAAGGGTGGCCGAACTGGCACAGAAAGGCATCAAAGTGAAAGCCTACAGCGATTACCGTAAGCTCCTGGAAGATAAAAACATCGATGCCGTTGTGATTGGCACCCCCGATCACTGGCATTGCCTGCAAATGACAGATGCCTGTGCCGCCGGTAAAGATGTGTATGTAGAAAAGCCCATGGGCAACTCCATTGTAGAATGCCGCTCCATGGTAGCTGCACAGCAGAAATACAGCCGCGCTGTACAGGTAGGCCAGTGGCAGCGCAGCCAAAAACACTTCAGGGACGCTATTGAATTTGTGCACTCCGGCAAGCTTGGCCAGGTACGCCTGGTAAAAGCATGGGCCTATATGGGCTGGATGAAATCCATTCCCGTGAAACCAGACGGTACTCCTCCTGCAGGTGTGGACTATAAAGCCTGGCTGGGCCCCGCTACTACCCGCCCCTTTAACCCCAACCGTTTCCATTTCAACTTCCGCTGGTACTGGGATTATGCCGGTGGCCTTATGACCGACTGGGGCGTTCACCTGCTCGACTATGCGTTGCTGGGCATGAAATCCGCTGCGCCGAAATCCATCATGGCTGCGGGCGGTAAGTTCGCTTATCCGGATGATGCCGCTGAAACACCGGATACTCTCACCACCGTATATGAGTTCGATGGCTACAATATCCAGTGGGAACAGGCTATTGGTATTGATGGCGACCCTTACGGACGTGATCATGGTATTGCCTTTATTGGCAACAACGGTACGCTGGTACTGGATCGCGGTGGATGGGAAGTGATTCCCGAAAAAGGAAAAATGGAAGCGGTGCCAAGACAAAAGTCGGAGGATAATGGCCTCGACCTTCATACCACCAACTTCGTGGAAGTAGTGAAATCCCGCAAACTGGACGACCTTCACGCCTCCGTGCAGGTAGGCTCCCTGGTGGCTACCACCGCGCAGATGGGCAATATCGCCTATCGCACCGGCAAAAAAGTATACTGGGACCAGGCATCAGGCAAATTCACCGACAGCGATGCCAACAAACTGTTAGCAGCACAATACCATAACGGGTATCATCTGCCTAACGTTACTGCATAAACGAAAATAGCTTCTTAACATCTTTATAAAAAAATATAAAAGACATATGCGTACGCTATTGCTATCTGCCTGTACCCTGCTCACGGTGGCCGCCACCGCACAAAACAAGGAGCAGATGAAGCCGGAAGAAACGGAGGTTTGGGAACCGGTGCCAAAAGTAATTACACCGGGCACGGAAACCCTTACTGCGCCTTCCGACGCCATCGTACTGTTCAATGGTAAAAACCTCGACAGCTGGGAATCCGATAAAGGAGGACCCGCAAAATGGGAGGTGAAAGATGATGCGATGACCGTTGTTAAAGGAGGCGGTGTTATTAAAACAAAGCAACAGTTTGAAGACTTTCAGCTGCATATTGAATGGCGCACGCCCGCAGAAGTAAAGGGGGAAAGCCAGGGACGCGGCAACAGCGGCGTTTTTATGCAGGAACAATACGAGCTGCAGGTGTTAGATAACTATAACAACCGCACCTACTCCAACGGGCAGGCCGGCAGTTTTTACAAACAAAAAATTCCTTTGGTAAATGCCTGCAAAAAACCGGGCGAATGGCAAACCTACGATGTGATCTGGACCGCTCCCCGTTTTAATGACGACGGTTCCCTGAAATCTCCGGCAAGAGCCACCGTATTGCAAAATGGCGTGCTGGTGCAAAATAATGTGGAGCTGGAAGGTAAAACAGAATATATAGGCAAACCAACCTATGTAAAACATGGCGCCAAATCCATCGCACTGCAGGACCACGGAAATCCCGTGAGCTTCAGGAACATCTGGATAAGACCCCTGTAAGCCATCATCCTTATATGATTGCAGCGGAGGAAAAATCCTCCGCTGCATTTTTTTTAAGTTAAAGTGTCGGCCGCTTCGATATTCAATGATAAATACACCGCATCACTGATAGGATTATCGTAATACGCTGCTATCGGCTGAAACCCGAGCGACATGTACAAATCAATTGCAGGGCGCATATGCGCTAATGTATCCAGCAGGATCCGCTTATAGCCAAGCTCCCTGCTTTCTGTAATAGCCGCACTGGCAAGGGCTTTCCCCACACCGTGGCCTTTAAATGCGTCCTTTACAAAAAGGCGTTTCATTTCTGCAGTACTGTTGTCGAATGATCTGATGGCCACACATCCGGCCAGTTGTCCGTCTACCAAGGCCAGGAACAACGCTCCGGTAGGAGGCACATACACACCCGGCAGGTTTGTTAGCTCATCTTCAAATTGCTGAAAACTTAGGTCTACATTCAGCCAGTTGGCATATTCGCGGAAAAGCAGCTTCACCTGGTTCAGGTGCTTGGAATCTTCGGCGGTTACTTTAATAATCTCTGTCATAACCACTTCTTTTTAATGTATATAAAACGCAACAAGCCTTCTGCATGCAGAAGGCTTGTTGACCGGAAAATGTTGGCAGCTCCATATTTTAATAGAAAATGCCGCCGATATCTTTATTATCAATTACACACGCTGTGTTTAGATAGCTATAGTAAATTATTGATAAATCTCTTGCCTTCTGATAACCTCACCTGCCTCTTGCGGGGTATGCAATATAAGCTTTTGAGTTGAAATTTCAATATAGTTTATAATATTTCTTTTTTACCTCCCTATCCAGCCACCAGCCTGCATTTCAACAGCAAGAGTATGCTTGGCGCCTGGTGTAAAAAAAGAAAAGCCGCGTGAACCGCGGCTTTAAGAAAGAGATATGTGGAGGTTCCGAGCGGATTCGAACCGCTGTACGAGGTTTTGCAGACCTCTGCCTAGCCACTCGGCCACGGAACCATCATTTTCAAAATGTTCGCCGGAAGTCCCCCACTGGCGTACATCTCATTCGTTTTGTGGGATTGCAAAAGTAGTGAATTTCTGATAACCACCAAATATTATTTAATAAATATCTGAAAAAATATTTTGATAATATAGCAGAACAAAGGAATATTGACACTGGAAATGTTGATTTGCGAATAATAAAAATTAGTACAAATGGATAATCGTATTGCAGAATCAGAACTGATCATCAACAGCCGCGGAGCCATATATCACCTGGATGTAAAACCGGATGAACTGGCTCATACCATCATCACCGTTGGCGACCCAGACCGTGTAGGCGCAGTAAGTAAACACTTTGATAAAATAGAAAGCAAACATCAGCACCGCGAATTTGTAACGCATACCGGCTATATCGGCAACAAGCGCCTCTCCGTGGTTTCCACCGGCATTGGCACCGATAATATCGATATTGTATTCAATGAACTGGATGCACTTGTAAATATAGATTTTGAAACACGCCTGGTAAAACCTACCCTCACTTCCCTGCAGATCATCCGCCTCGGTACGTCAGGCGCGCTGCAGGAAAGCATCCCGGTAGACAGCTTCGTGGTGTCGTCGCATGGTCTTGGCCTGGACAATCTCATGAATTACTACGCGTTTGAAAATACCAGTGCGGAAAAACAACTGCTGCAATCTTTCCGCGGACAGGTGTTCCTGCAACCCGGAGGCGCCAATCCATGCCTCTTTGAAGCATCCGCCAAATTGCAGGCATTGTTCACGGACGGTTTTCATACAGGCATCACCGTTACCTGCCCCGGTTTCTATGCACCGCAGGGCCGCGTACTCCGTGGTACACTGTCGAACCCCGATCTGATCGACAACCTCACCAACTTCAACTACGAACATCACCGCATCACCAACTTTGAAATGGAAACCTCTGCCATCTACGGCATGGGCCGCGTACTTGGCCACGAATGCCTTTCCATCAGCGCTATTGTTGCCAACCGCATCAGCAAAGAGTTCAGCAAAGACAACGGGGCGGCGGTGGCGGCGCTCATTGAGAAAGGGCTCGGCGTCATTGCGGGTATGTAGTCGCCTTCGGCGACTACGCGGAGGTTGTCTGACTCAGGATTACGCTGATTACGCTGATTTGATTACTTTGGATTTAAAATGATTTGGGGAGATGAAAGCGAATATATTAGCTGATGCCTTTCTAAGGTTTGGATTTTGAAAGGCTGAGGAAATATAATCGAATATGCCTGCCCGATATTTTAGATGACTGGAATTTAGAAGACTTAGGAAGATATAAACAAATATATCTATTACCAGTA
>JBCNPS010000045.1:0-21188 GCA_039593235.1 Chitinophaga sp.
GGGCTATTGCGTACGGCGTTGATCAGGCTTAAAGCATGCGTTTCACCTGCTATAACGCTGGAGTAACCGGGATGTTCGTTCTGAACACCAAGCGGCTTTACAAATGAAACTGCCGGCAGCGTTCCTTCCTTTGCAGCTTTCAGGAAGTCTTCCTCATCTTTGAGATGTTCTTTTTTCGCGGATGTGCCATCAGCAAATGTTTTATAATAGATGAAGGGTTGGTGATGGTATTGGAAGAACTCATCCGGTTTGCCTGCTATCGCATCGTTCCAGCCACCGGAATACCAGGCCCAGGAAATATTTTTTTCACTGAGGCGGTCGCCGATAGTGGGATTTGTTTGATTGGAAACCAGGTTTTCCTTTTTGGTTCCGGCGGGATGCGGCTGATTTACAGAGTAAATGGTGTTCACCGCATAGCCGTCGGGGGTCAGAAGTCCATCTTTTTGCATTTTACCATCGTTGCCTGTCACCGCCCTGATATCCTGCGGGGCGTCAGGGAAATAAGGTGTTGCCGCCGCTATCAGCCATTGATGATTGAGAAAGGAGCTGCCGAAAGCGCTGTGGAAGAAATGATCGCAAAGCGTAAACTCTTTTGCAACAGGGTATAAAGGCAACAGCGAGGTTTTATAATGCCCCATTGCAAGCCCCGCAGTACTGTTATATGCGGCAAAATAATTCATCTTTCCGTTATTGATCTGGTTGCGCTCCTGGTAATACCGGTGCGTAACATCCGGTGTTTCCTTATCTGCGGGAACATACTGGTCTATATTGAAATAACCATTGGGAATATCCTTGGGAAATTCGCTGGAACGTGGTATTGCCGGAAGATATTTGTACGGCTGACCATTACGGTCCAGCTGCAGCACCGATTCTTTTGATGCATTTGCCAGGCCGTTTGCACCTTCAAATTGCCCGTACAGGTTATCAAAACTGTGATTTTCCATATAGATCACTACTACATGGTTCACTTTTTCAATCCCTTCCAAACCAGGTAATTTTGCGGTTTTAGTCCCCTCAGCGTGGCGACTGCCGGTACAGCCTGCAAGAAAAGCGGCTGCAATAACTGCGCATAATGTAGATTTTTTGTTCACCATTGTCATAAACTGTTATCCGGTAAAAATACTGCCTGATTTTTTATTTTTCGAATGATATTCAATTTGCCGGTATTTTTACCGGGTGGCAGGAAGGTATTCGGGCGCTGAAAGAGGGTGATGTAACTACTACCAAACCTCTCCCCGCAAGCTTATAGTTATTTTATTGTAGCTTGCACATGGGAACAAATTATGCCATCTGATTGTCTGCCGGGGATACATACAACGAAAAAGAGCTACTGCTGCTTGTTGCTGCGGGAGACAAACCGGCCTTCTCCCAGGCATATAAACTCACCTATCAACGGCTTTACTACCTCGCTAAGCGCTTTGTTGACGAAGAAACAGCCAGGGATATTGTAGCGGAAACATATGCCAGGTTGTTGAAGCAACCCAGGACCTTCGACAATATACCCCATATGGCGGCTTACCTTACCAGTATGACCCGCAACGCGTGCATTGATCTTCTCAAACGGGAAAACAGGGATAAAACTTTGCAGGAGGAATTACATTACCTCTCTGATCCGGCCTGGGAGCCGGCTATCCGGGAGCAGGACGAAATCCGGATCGCCCTTTATAAAATGGTGCTTGACGAAATTGAAAAACTGCCCCCGCTTGCAAGATCCATTTTTAAGCTCAGCTACCTCGAAGGAAAATCCAATGCAGAGATCTGCGACATTCTCCGGATTAAAGATAAAACGGTGCGCAACAAAAAGGCGGAAGCCATGAAAGCCCTCCGCATTGGGCTTGGCCGTTTTTACCTGCTGCTGGGTATTTTGAAAAATTTTCCGGGATTTTAGGGGACAAATACTGCTTTTCTCAGTATATATAGTCATGGAGAACAAACCTGACCATGAACGCATTGCTGCGTTAATGTTTAAGTCGCTCAACCAAACACTGTCCCCGGAAGAGGAACAGCTGCTGGAGGCATGGAAAGACCTTCAGCCGGAGAACCGTGCATTGTTTAATGAACTCACGGAGCCGGAGCAGCTTCGTTATGAACTGCAACAGCTAGTGGCAGTAGAAGTAGCCATCGAAAAGCAGCTGGGATGGGAGAAAGAAGATATCCCCACTGGCAGGGTGCGGAAAATGTACCGGAAGTGGAGCTGGGCTGCCGCCGCAATGCTGTTGCTATTATTATCGGCCGGTGCATATATGTGGATAAAACCTGCCGGGCCACCGCCTGAGGAAGTGATACGCCCGGGAATCAGCAAGGCGGTATTAACGCTGGCCAATGGCTCAACGGTTACGCTGGACAGTACCGGTAACCGCGTAATTACGCAAGGCGTGGCTTCCATACACCAACAGGGTGGACAACTTACCTACGAAATAAAAGAAGGCGGGGTTGATGCAGGATTCAACAGGCTTAGCACGCCGCGGGGCGGGCAATTTAAGCTGCAGCTGCCGGATGGAAGTACCGCCTGGTTAAATGCAGCGTCGTCTATCCGGTACCCCGTTGCCTTTTCCGGAAAAGAACGGCGTGTGGAAGTAACCGGTGAAGTATACCTGGATGTTGCACCACATGCAGAAATGCCTTTTAAAGTAACAGTGAATAAGGAGGTGGAGATAAATGTGCTGGGTACGCAATTCAATATCAATGCTTATCCCGACCAGCCTTTTGTGAGTACCACACTGCTCAGGGGCCGTGTGAGCGTATCCATGAAAGGGCAACAGGTGCAGCTTATGCCCGGAGAGCAGGCAGTAACAGGTGCGGCTATACGGGTAGAAAAAAATGTGGATACGGATAAAATAATGGCCTGGAAGAATGGTATGTTCAACTTTGAGGATGTAAGTCTGCAGGAGGCAATGGGCGAAATAGAACGATGGTATGATGTGAAAGTAATTTACGAAAACGGAGTGCCTGATATTCCCTTCTCGGGAAAGATCAGCCGCGATAACAGCCTGAATGACCTGATAAAAGTACTGGCTGGAACTGAACTGAAATTCCGCCTGGAGGGCCGTAAACTGATTATTATGAAATGAAGAACAGCTTCGCTGTAAACAGCAAACCGGAAGTGCGGCTAACACTTCCGGCGATGTTCAGCTGATCTGAAGCGACACGGATATATCCCTTTTTAATCAACCAAACCAATGCAATTTATGCAAAAAACTGCGTATTGTTTCGGTGCAGGAATCTTTATGCCTAAACGCAGTCCTGCCCGGTATTCAACCATTATCAAAATTCTTGTGGTCATGAAAATGACTTTCCTGATTATTATTACCACACTTTGCCAGGCATACGCGTCTGTTGTGGCGCAGCCGGTCACTTTTTCGGGGAAAGCGGTTGCCCTGAAAAAGGTGTTCACAGCAGTGGAGCAGCAAACCGGTTACGCGGTATTTTACAGCAACAAATCGATTTTGAAAGATGCCCGCCCCGTTTCCGTAACAGCCGTCGATCAGCCGCTCACAGTGTTCCTGGATATGGTACTGAAGAACCAGGCGATCACGTATAAGATCAGCGGTAAAACAATTGTTCTTTCCGAACGGGTAGTAATTCCTGCTCCCGCGCCTGTTCCTGATCCGGCGCCTGTTATGCTTCCTCCGCCGCTGAAGGGCAAAGTGGTGGATTCTACCGGCGCCCCGCTGAATGGGATCAATGTGAGGATCAAAGGCAGGAAAACGGGTACCATTACCGATGCCGAAGGGGGGTTCTCCATTGATATTATTTCTGCAACAGATGTTCTTATTTTTTCTTCTGTTGGTTTTGAAACACTGGAGATGACCGCCGGGGAGCTGGCTGCCGGTGCTACGGTTACTCTTAAACAGCGTAACAACGGCTTGAAAGAAATAGTGGTCAGTAAAGGTTACTACAGCACCACTCAACGCCTGAACACCGGTAACGTAAGCAAAGTAACCGCCGCAATCATTGAGAAGCAGCCTGTGAGTAACCCGCTTGCTGCATTAACGGGGCGGGTAGCCGGCCTGGATATCACGCAGCAAAGTGGTCTTCCCGGTACAGGCTTTACCATTCGCCTGCGCGGATTGAACAGCGTGCGGCCGGAAGCCAATTCCCCGCTCATTATTGTAGACGGCTCTGCATATCCTCCCGGCGATTTCAGCGCCGTTGGCAATATGTCGCCGATTGGGTACGTGGATATCAGTCCGCTGAACAGCCTGAATCCAAATGATATTGAGAGTATTGAAGTGTTGAAAGATGCGGATGCCACCTCTATTTATGGCAGCCGGGGCGCCAATGGGGTGCTGTTGATCACCACTAAAAAAGGCCGTGCCGGCAGAACAACGCTGGACGTTAACTTTTCTTCGGGGTTCGCCAATATGACACGCAAACAACCGTTACTTAACCGGCGGCAGTATCTTGATATGCGTTATGAAGCCATCCGCAACGACGGGCAAACAATTGCTACTGCTCCCCCCAGCACCGTGTACGACCTGCTGAAGTGGGATACCACGCGCAGCACCGACTGGCAGGAAGTGCTCCTGGGGAACACCGCCCGTTACGACCGCGCACAGGTATCCCTTTCAGGTGGCAATGCCAATACTTCTTTCGGGTTCAACGGAAGCTACTCAAAGGAAACTACCATTATGCCGGTTGATCTGGCTGATGTGAAATACAGTGGCCGGTTAAGTGTAAACCATACTTCTACCAATAAAAAATTCATCGCGCAATTTGGCATTACCTATGGTGTTGATAATAATAAACTACCGGGTTGGACCATCGCCAGTTTTGCATTAACGCTTCCTCCCATAGCGCCGCCACTATATGATTCCGCAGGTAAATTAAACTGGGGTCCCACTGATGCCGCCTACCAGAATCCTTTGGGAAGATTGCAGGAAATTTATAACGGTAAACTGAGCAGTCTTATCAGCAATGCCACGCTTAGTTATGAGCTGCTGAAAGGATTACGCCTGAAAACCAACCTGGGATACAACGTGGTGCAGAATACCACTTCATCGCGCCGGGGCCAGGATTTTTTCAACCCGTCTGAATGGGTGTCCAGGGGGCAATACCTGCGTCAAACAATGAACATGAACCTGGTCAGTACCACCTGGAATGTGGAGCCACAGGTTGATTGGGAACACCGCATCGGCCCGGGTAACATGAATGTGATTGTGGGTACTACTTTCCAGCAAACGCAAACCAACGGTACCTTTCTTTCCGTGCAGGGTTACGCGGATGATGGACTGATGGGCAACCCGGCATTCGGTACCATCCGCGATCCTTCTGCCCAAAAAACCAACTATTTGTATACAGCAGTATTTGGCAGGATCAACTACAACCTCCATGATAAATACCTGCTGAACCTTACTGCCCGCCGCGATGGATCGAGCCGCTTTGCACCGGGTAACCGTTTCGGTAACTTCGGGGCAATAGGCGCTGCCTGGATATTCTCAGACGAAGAAGTGATAAAAAACTTACTGCCCATACTCAGTTACGGTAAACTGAGAGGCAGCTATGGTACTACCGGGAATGATGTGATACCGGAATACGGTTATATGTCGCTGTATACCGCCTCCAGCAGCAACTTTGCAGGGGCTATTGGTCTTACCCCTTCCGGGCTGGCAAACAGCAAGTACAGCTGGGAAACAACCAGGAAAGCAGAAGTAGCCCTGGAGCTGGGTTTGATAAAAGACCGCATCTATTTCTCCACCAGCTATTATAACAATAACTCCTCTAACCAGCTGGTTAATTATCCGCTGCCGGCTTTTGTGGGCTTCACGGGCGTACAGGTTAACCTGCCTGCCGTGGTACGCAACACAGGTATAGAACTGGAACTCAACACTACCAATATCCAGCGGAAAAATTTCAGGTGGAATACTTCTTTCAATATTGCGTTTCCGCGTAACACACTTGTGCGCTATGATAACCTGGAAGGCTCGTCTTATGCCAACAGCTACATTGTAGGCAAACCACTAAGCATTCAAAAAACATACGACTTCGTAAGGGTAGATCCCCAAACGGGATTGTATGTATGGCGCACTGCTGGCGGGAAAGATACCAGCAATGCCACCGCATTATCTGTAACCGACCTCACGGTACCGGTAAATGTAGCGAAGGAATACTTTGGCGGTATCAACAACAGCTTTTCCTATAAAGGGTTCCAGCTGGATGTTTTCTTCAACTTCTCCAAACAAACAGGTCCTTTCGCTTATTTCCCTGCCAATACCATGCGGGGTGGTATTGCCAACATGCCGCTGGATCTTTACGAGCGCCGCTGGACACAACCTGGCGATATTGCCAATTTTCCTAAACTATTTAACAACTCCTCCGCCTCGCCTACAGCCAATACCTACGTAGGCGCCGCCTATAACGAAAGCTACTATACTACGATATCGTTCATCCGTTTGAAAAATGTGTCGCTCTCCTACTCGTTACCGGCAAAGCTCATGCAACGCTGGAAGTGGCAGGGAGCGCGGGTATATGCACAGGCACAGAACCTGTTTACCATTACGTCCTACAAAGGATGGGATCCGGAAAATGTTTCCGGCAATATTCCCTTACTACGTGTAATTACAGGCGGCATTCAGATCACCTTATAAAACAAGCATATGTTAAAATATATCACCGCATTTCTCTTATTCATTGCTGCGGCATCCTGCAAGAAGTTTGTAGAATTAACACCACCGGATACATCGCTGGAAGCCGAAAAGGTATACCAGTCCGACATTTCGGCCACATCTGCCGTAAGCTCCATTTTAGGTGAG
Source organism: Chitinophaga sp. (assembly GCA_039593235.1). Lineage (GTDB taxonomy): Bacteria > Bacteroidota > Bacteroidia > Chitinophagales > Chitinophagaceae > Chitinophaga. Next base: position 6,753 of record JBCNPS010000045.1, read on the forward strand.
CTGGGCAGTTACAGCGCTTTCTCCCAGGGATTCGGAGGCATCAGCATCGTTTGCGGTCTTACATCAGATGAACTGAACACGGTATCCCAGCAACCTGCTTACCAGCAGGTATTCACCAATGCGCTTTTGCCCGATAACACCATCACCGGCGACATCTGGAACAGGGCCTATAAACATATTTACGCGGCGAACGCCATCATAGAAGGCGCTACCAGTTCTACCGCTCTGTCTGATAAAGCCAGGAACCAGGTATTGGGAGAAGCATATTTCCTGCGTGCCTTCCTATATTTTCAACTCATAAACCTGTATGGCGATCTGCCGTTACTAACCGGAACAGATTACCAGCAAAACCTGGTGGCCAGCCGCCAGCCGGCGAGCAAGGTATTGCAACAGGTGGCAGATGATCTTAAACAGGCACAATCAATGCTCACCGCATCGTATGCCAATAATAATAACCTGACCACTACCGCCAGGGTACGGCCAAACAAATGGGCCGCCGCTGCGTTGCTGGCAAGGGTATATCTGTATCAGCGCAACTGGCAGCAGGCAGAAGAGCAGGCTACTGCTGTGATTTCCCAAAGTGACACTTATGTACTTGATGCTAACCTGAACAATGTATTCAAACCATCTTCCCCTGAAGCAATCTGGCATTTACCCCCGGGCGTAAACAACTCCGCACAGAACACTTATACGGGAGATGGCTACAGCTTCTCCGTGGCTTATCTGAAAAGCTTTGGTGTTGGTCCGCAGTCCTTCGCGTTTGATCTGAGCAACTACCTGAACAACGACCTGGTAGCGCTTTTTGAGCCCGGAGATAAGAGAAGGGCCAGTTGGATAGATTCACTTTCCGAAGGCGGTAAAAAATACTATATGCCTTATAAATACAAAAATGGCGCTGATGGTGGCGGCACATTGGAATACCTGATGGTACTGCGGCTTGCAGAACAATATATGATAAGAGCAGAAGCCCGCCTGAAACAAAACAACCTTACAGGCGCGCGGCAGGATATTGACGCACTGCGTACCCGCGCAGGCTTAAACGCTACAACGGCTGCCACACAAACACAAATCATGACGGCTATTGAAAAAGAAAGAAGGCTGGAACTGTTTCTGGAATGGGGGCAGCGCTGGATGGATCTTAAACGTTGGCCTGGCATTATTAATCCCGGTGTTTCAAGAGCTGAAGAAGTGATGGCGGTTGTTACACCCCAAAAAGGAGGTATATGGAACAAAAACTGGCTGAAGTTCCCGATACCTGTAAACGAAGTGAGGAACGGGCCTAATATGGTACAGAATGAGGGATATACGCAATGATGATATCATTCCCTGAATACAATTGTCAATTTTAAGAACCAACCGAAAAAGGAGCCTGCATCGTCAGGCTCCTTTTCTTACTCCGTTTCCGGTGTTTTTTATTCAAATAACGTTACCCTACAAAATACCCTATCGCCCTTTTTGCAAATTTTGAAAACACGGTATTCCCATCATCTCCATCTGCAAAAGAAAGATACAGTTCCCCAAGGCATTTGCCATAGTCCGCCGTGCCGTGTTCTTCTGATCTGCCGGTGAATTTCATGATCACTTTATAGTGCCGCGCTATTAATGCCTGTACGTCCCTGCTGCCGGGATCTTTATCCTTGCTGGCAAACAATTGTTTTGTAACGGTATCCAACTCTTCTCTCATATCATTCACTTCATTTTTACTGAAGTTCCGCAGTATATCTTCCCCTTTCAATACCCGTTCCTCTCCCCAGTTGCTGATGGCCTTTTCCCGGTACCCTGTCACTGTTTCAGGTGATAATCCTTCATATAGTTCTTCTACCTTTAACATAGTTTTGTTTTTTAAGTGATATAAAGTTTTGTCGATGGTATCGATCAGGGTAGAGATCCGTTCCTGTTTTGCCAGCAACGCTGTTCTATGGGTTTCCAGGGCCTGTGTAAGGTCAAACGCTGGATCGTCCAGTATATCTCCTATTTCCTTCAGCGGGATGTCCAGTTCCCTGTAAAAGAGGATCTGCTGCAGCCGTAACAACTCCTTTTCCCCGTAAAGCCGGTACCGTGCTTCAGTTCGGGTAAAGGGCGTCAGCAGCCCCATTTTATCATACAGGTGTAAGGTGCGCACGCTTACACCTGCCAGTTTTGCCAGCTTTTTTACAGCGTAATATTCCATGACCGATACTTTCAGCTACAAATATATCCTATGACGCAGGGTGAGAGTCAAGACTTTTTTTTGTTTTTTTTCCAGCGCAGATGGCCGGGAGCCATACTAACCATTCCACTCACTTAACTTTCGGATTGTAAGTCCCATATCAGCAAGCCGGTGACCCAGGTTGGATAAAATATAGTCCTGTTCCGTTGGAAATCTCTCTAAAACTTTTTTATACGCAGGCAGCAATCGCTTATCCTTTACGCCGGACAGCGCCTGCAAAGCGGCATGTACTACATAATTGGCGGGATCATGCAGCCCATTGATAAAAACATCCAGGTAGTGTTCCCTGTTTTTCAACTTACCTAAAGTATAAAAAGCGGTTATACGGATCTGTTCATTTTTATTAGTAGTAGCAGGGATCAGCAAATGTGCATAATCAGCCTCCATTTCTACCAGCAGGTAGGTGCAAAACCTGAATGTTTCATCATCATTGATATGGGGTAATTTTTCAGTAATGACCTCCTTCCATTCAGCGCTTTTATCTTTTGCATACCACCAGATAAACTGAACAACAGCCAGCAGGTCCACATTGCTGTAGGTTAACAGGTGCTGCTTTGCCAGCGGGTAACTAAACCTGGTAAGCGCCTGCAGCCATTCCCGCTTGTGTACTGTTGCCGCGTGCAGGTATTCTTTCTCCAGTACTGTTTCGATACCCGGATCAATATACCGTTTCACCAATATCCCACGGATGCACTGGTGTTTGGTTAACTGATCTGTGGCTGCATGGTATTTATTTAACAACGCTGTTACGCTACCGCCCATGGTATAGCCAAACCAGGAGGGGCCATCGGTTAACAGTTCTTCCGAAATAATTTCATCCAGCCAGCGCTCATACCAATCCAGGAAGTTATTTTCAAAAGTGAATTGCGGTTGCTGCCTTTCTGTATCCAGGTTTACCACCTTCCCGGCATGCTCCCCGTTTAATACCAGCCCATGCACGTAACTGCATCCCTGCGATCCGATGGGCAGAATACCCGCGTAAATGTTTCCTATGGCGGCTTCATATGCTTCATCAGAAATATCGTCTTCCTCCGTTTCCTTTATGAGCTGCTGCCAATCCTCCGCTGTTATACCAGGATAGATCTTTACAGGTTCGCTTAAATACTTTGCAGGATCAGCAGTAAGTTCGTCCACGCATCCTCCAAGCGGGTAAATACCATAGAACGGTCCGGCAGCCGCACCCGCATGCGATTCACCCCCATTGCCCAACTGCAGCAGGAATACTTTGTAACTTCCGGGTAACGAAATATTGTACTGTGTTTCAAAATCCGAAAGCGCGGCTTGCGCCAGTGGTTTGTGAAGAATGTATTTATGGGTGCCGGCGCCGAAAACTTTCAATTTCTTATCTTTTTGCTTTGCAGCAATGAGCTTGGTCCTGATCCGCTTTACCTGTTCATCAAACTGGTGCATGGGTTAATTTTAAGTCCGGCTTAAAATTAATTTTTTTCTATCAGAAACCGCTCAGACCCTCTCCCGTTGATAAGTAAGTACCACTACTCCTTTGTCCAGTACTTCCGTGTTGGAGAGCTTTAATCCACCTGGCAGTTTTCCTTCTTTGAAAAAGCGTTTGCCAGTGCCGGCAATCACCGGATGAATGAAGAATTTATATTCATCTACGAGGTCGGCCTGTATGAGGGTATCAACAAGTGTGGCGCTTCCTTCTACCTGGATTTCATTGCCAGGCTGTTGTTTCAGCATGGTGATCTCATCAACGATATTATTTTTGATGATGGTGGTGTTTTCCCAGGCAGCGTTTTCCATGGTAGTTGATACTACGTATTTCGCTACGCTGTTCAGCTTCCCAGCAATACCCATTTCGTTATTTTTCATCTGCGACCAGTAAGGCGCCAGCATTTCATACGTTTTACGGCCCAAAAGAATGGCATCGCAGGCATGAATACCGTTACTGATCAGCTGCTGGCGGGCGGGGCTGTCGTAAGGCATAAACCATTCCGCCATTGTTTCTGCATCAAAGATACCATCGAGGGTGATCCATTCTGAAATGACTAACTTTCTCATGTTATTTTGTTTTTGTTGATGATGGTGATTGTTTACAGGTACAAAATAACAGCACCTTTCCTGCCTGTGATAGAAGAAACCCGACAAAATGAGCAATGGGCTAACCGGGGAAGTTTTCCGCCTGTTTTATGTATTCAAGGGGAGAGTAGGTGGTAAATTCCTTAAAAGCACGGATCAGGTGACTTTGATCTGCATAGCCGTTTTCCAGTGCTACGCCGGTCATATCCGAAAACCTGTTCCGGCTAAGTTGTTGCAATGCAGCGTTGAACTGGCAGATCCGGCTGTACATTTTTGGGGTAAGGCCAATATGTTGCTCAAACTTACGTTGCAGCGTGCGTTCTGTAATATATAACTCCTTCTGGAGATCCATCAGTAATATGGTTCCTTTATTTTTTTGTATAAGACGGGTCGCATAGGTCACAGGCTCATTCAGGCGGATCCTGCTACGTTGGGATAATTGCTTTATATAACCGTTCATCAGTTCCAGGCGGGCATTGAGAGAGGTGGCGTTGAGCAGCTGTTCTTTCAGGTTTATTTCTCTTGCCAAACCAGTGAGGCTGAGGTCTATCCCCTGGCCCGTAAGTTCTTTAGCCTCATATCCAAACAAGGATTGCAACATATAGGGATGGAGAAAACAGGCAATCACCGTTATTTCACCGGCCGTATGCAGCCGGATAGGGGCAATATTTTGCCCGTATAACACCAGTTGATCGCTTTTCTTACCGGCGCTGAGTATACGCGCAGGGTCAGTAAGCTGGAAAGTAATGCTGGGATAACCGTTTGCAATAAGCGGTAACACCGCTTCATAGAACATACTGTTATTTTCAAGCACTACAATACTGCTTACATAATCCGCAATGTCAACAGCAGGTGTAAGTATTTGTACTTTCATTCCCGTAATTATGTTCTAATTTAAGGAGAAAATCAGAACTATGGAACCTGCTGTAAATACTGAATATAACCTGGTGTTCCCTACCCTGCTGGTAGATGATATTGAGGCAGCGGTTAATTTTTACACCAGCCGCCTGGGTTTTGCCCTGCTATTCACCTGGGGCACGCCTGCTACCTTTGCCGGTGTGAACCTTGGTAATGTAACCGTTCATCTGGCAAAAGATACGCCTTATGTAAGCGGGTATTCGGAAACGGGCTTTATCGTCAGTGACGCCGATGAACAGTACGCATTCCACCAGGCCAATAACGTGGAAATAACCGTGCCTATTGACGACCGCCCATATGGCATACGCGACTACAGGGTAAAAGATCCTTATGGTAATTCCCTGGTGTTCGGCCATTACATTTACAACCAGGGCCCTGCTATTAAAATTGAAAGAACGGATCTGCATATCCGGCTGGAAAAGCGTCTTGCGGCCCTGTTAGAGGATCTTGCGGTACATAAGCGTATGACTGTTTCCGCATGCCTGGAAGAAACGCTGCTGCATACCTTTGAACGGGTGGGCGATACAGTAGCAAGTCCGCATACCATGCATACCCTCGCCTATATCCAGGAGCTAAAGAAAAAACATGGAATTGATTACGATGTACATGGCAGCTACCGGTTCTCGGAATAATGCGATTTTACATACAGGGCTGAACGATACCTTTTGGCCAGTAATCCAGTAGCCAGTGCGGGGTCGATATCCGCCACCGTTACACCTGGCTTACCATATTCGCCGTGCGCAATGCAGGCGCCATCGGGCGCTATGATTGAACTGGCGGAATCAGGATATTTAAATGCGTAGTTAGAGCTGGCAAAGTAGATGGTGTTTTCCAGTGCCCGCATCATCATGGCCTTTTCGTAATAGGGATTATTTTTACTTCCCCACTCTGTAAGCAATACGCCCGTAGTATCACTGCCTGTGCAATGCGGATGAAATACGATTTGCGCTCCATGCCGGGCAGCCCACCGCACTGATTCGGGGTAGCGAAATCCTTCATGACAAATAGTGATACCAAACTTCACGCCGTTCACTTCAAAAATACTACGTTCTGTACCGGGCGTCCAGAAGGTATCTTCCGTAGGGTCCAGCTGGTTCTTGGCCTGGTAGCCGAGCACTTCGCCGGTGGCTGAAATAACAAAAGCCACGTTTAAAACTCCAGCGCCTTCATACCAATCCATAGGCATAATAATGGCAACGGCATTTTTTGCAGCGATTTCCTTTACCTGTTCCAGCGCCTGCTGCATTTTTTCCGGCGAGCGGTCTTCCGGCAACCCCATTCCGGGATAACCCGGGATATATGATTCAGGGAAACAGATAATTTCCGCCTGTAGTTTTGTTGCTTCTTCTACCAGGCGTTCTGTCCATGACAAGCCATCGGTAACGGATACAGGAGCTGGAGGCGATGCCAATGCGATTTTCATATGAGGAAGATTATAACAACAAAGGTATTTAATTTGAAACAGGCAGCATTTCTTAATTACCTCCTTCACCTGGAACAGCATCTACCATGACCTATAGTAAAAAAGGCTAACCAATGGCCAGCCTTTTTACTATCAACTCAATGTTGTAATTATTTTAATGTAATTGTACTTACGGTAGATATTTCCCCGGTGTTTACCGTTACCCCTGTAACAGTGGTATCCTTTAAAATACCATCGCCTGCAATGGCAACGTTATAGCTACCCGCGGCTAAACCAGTCATTACATAAGCGCCTGTTAAAGCATCGGGTATTGCAGCAGCAATGGTATCGGTATTTTGTATGGCGAATACGCCTGAAACATGCAGCAGTGGCAAGGCAATTCCCTTGATGGTACCGCTGGTAGCTTGTGTATAGGTGCGGATCACCGGTTTCAGGATGTATTTGTTGCTACCGGTAGTTACAATAGAACGGTTTGCATCAAAATCGATCCAAAGGCGGTATTCAATATCTGCTACCAGGTCGGCATGAACATTCAGTTTTAAGCCCGACTGTTGTGCAGAAGGCGTTTCCAGTGGGTGGGATACCCCGTTCACTACCACGCTGTTGTTGGTGCCCAGCACCAGGCGGATCTGTGAGATTTTGCCTGCAGGTAATTCTTTTGACGCCAGTAAGGTATCTAACCCATTCCTGAAATCCAGCAGGTTATACACACCCGGGCGTGCAAGCGGCACAGATACCCAACCTGCACCTGTTTCAGCAGCATCGGCAGATGCGTTCACCTGGATATCTTGGATATCGATGTTTACTTCATCGTAAAAAGCCGGATCATCTGTCAGGTATACCATGAGCTTTGATTTTCCACTATTGGAAGATTCATCTTTACTGCATGCACTAAAGAAAAGCATGGACGCACTAACCACCATTAACGTGGCAAAAAATTGGTTTTTCATGATTCAGAGATTGAATTGAAATAACAGTTTTCGGTTAAAATTGAATTTGAGTTGATAAAAGTTGACAATAGATAGTGACAGATTTTGAATGGCGTTGTAAGTGTAATTCCCCAAAGACAAAATCTATACCAAAAACATTAACATACTTGTAACAAGGATTTCCATAACAGCAATGGCCGGGTATATACCCGGCCATTGCTGTTGCATATTGTAAAATGGTATCTCTTATCCTTTCTTTCTCTCCAGTTTTGCTTCTTTTACATCCATCCCGTACAAGTCATTGAATAACAACTTGAAAGTACCGAGCGACTGTGCACGGAAAGTAATTTCCGGACCAAAAGCATAAAACATTCCGGCGCCTACCGGCGCTGAAAATGCCGCGATGCCGTTTTTCAGGTATGCCTGCCCCCATGCCCAGCCGCTATGTAATGGCGTAGCGGAAGAAAACCAGGCAATAGGTTTGATTCCTTTATCCGCCGCTTCTGTATCCAGGCGAAATACCGGGCTGTTATCGAAGTTCACATCACCGGTGGCCGGAAGTCCCCATGCAGCAGGGTGCGTACTGTCGAAAGCTACCTGCAGGATGCTTCCCGGCACAAAATACTTCGTACCCGGCAGAGGTTTCTCTTTACCTGCTTTATCTGTTTCTACCAATGCGTTATGCACCGGCAGTCCAAGATGATACGCCAGGTTGGTGCTACTGCCTATAGTGATCACCGTCCCCCCTTCTTCCAGGAAGGTTTTTATCTGCGGGATAGATTTTTCTTTGGTGATTTTACCCAATAAATGCCGGTATTGTTCCGGGATATCTGCAGGAACAGGTTCCTTGGGTGTATAACCATACCTGTTCGGTTCTGTTCCCGACAACGGCGGAATAGCGCGGGTAGCAAATATAATAGCGTCGTATTTATTACGGAGATGGCCGGTATCAATATCCTGGGGGTATATCACCTCAAAGGGGAAGTGATATTGTTCCATGATCCATCGCATCCAACCGGAGGGCATAGAGCCGCCGTAGGTATCCCATAATGCGATACGCATAGGGGCCATACTCACGGCGCCTGCCGGGCGTTTGCTGATACCGGTGGCTTTCAGTCCGAGCGTGCTGGCAGACTGCTGCAATATTTCCCTTGCTTTGCCACCTGCCGGTACGTAAAATGTACCTGGTATGGCATTACCGTTGCCTGTTACTTCTTTAGTGAGACGATATACTTTTACGCCTGCTTTCATCAGGTCATTTACCGCGATGAACGCGTTGTTTTGCCGGGCGCTTAACAGGTAGCCGGCTGCCGTTGCCAGCGATGTTTCAGGAGGCGTTTGCAGCGCGCCATACGGCAGCTTTGTGAAAGGCCCGTCGAAGCTGTCCAGGATCCTGTCGAATTGTATGCCCATCTGGAAGGCCAGCGTCCAGCCGGCGGCATCGTATGGCCGGATAGGAGGCCCACCTGGATACTGGAAATCATTGGGGTGGTCCTGTGGTTCAAACATATCCAGTACATGCGGACGGAAAGCCTGGTTGGTTTTCACGATATAGGAACCGGCAGGATATTGTTTGCCTGCTACGGTAAAGGGCGACGCCGCTTTCTGTACCTGTATGCCCGCTTTGATAAGCGCGTTGATGAACTTCACGGCAGTAGGAAAATCAGGCTGATCTGCCGGGAGGATATACCCCCGGGGATCCCTTCCCGCCGGGTCTTTAAACACAGCATCGTAATACTTCATGGGAATATTGCTGCCCCTGCGCATCCAGCCGTAAGGATCGCTGCCATCGCTTTTATCGGTGGAATCTGCGTTGTCTTTTTTAAAAGCGGCGGTGATGGCCTCTGAACGTTTGGGAGATAATGTCCATGAATCCTGGTTCCCTTTTTCGATAGCATTGTGGCCCATTTTATAAATATTGAACAACACTTCATCGCGTTGTCTTGCTGCATAGTCGAGCACCGCGTAATTCAACGATACCGAGTATTCAATAGAACGTTTGAAGCGCCAATCGTTTTGCGGCGTTACCGGGTTGGGCGTGGCACCGTTAGGAATAAGGCGCTGCGGCACTACGGGGATCTTTTCCGGCGTAGGGTTACCGATAATTTCCGTGAGCAGCCCGATCATATTATGATACTGCGTAGTGGTGCGTAAGCCGCCGTTATACCAGGTAGAAAAACTGGAGCCGTTAAGACGGGTGTAACCGGGCTTGTCTTCCGCGTTAAGGCGGTTATACATGGCGGCACCTAATGCGTCGATACCGGTGATCATGAGCGGATCGAAGAAATAGTTGAAGGGGTCGCGGTATGGCGGGCCTGCCAGCACGGATCCTTCCGGCCCACGCTGGTGATGGTTGTACATGATCTGCGGCATCCATTCCAGGAACAGCTGCCGGCCCATGTTCACACTTTCTTTCATGTTCATGATGTAGAAGTCGCGGTTATTATCGTGCCCTATATACTTTTGGTAAAGCACGGGGAGCTGGTCTACTGTACGTTGCAGGGTGTCTGCATGGCGCATATACCAGTTAGACACCAGTTCCTGCCCATCGGGGTTGGCGTGCGTCATCAGGATGATCACGTTGTCGAGGATGCGCATGGTTTCGGGGTCCGTTCTGCTGCTCAGCTGCCATGCTGTTTCAATCAGCTGATGGGTACCTACCACTTCGGTAGCATGAAGACCTCCATCTATCCACACCACTGCTTTTCCTGCTGCCGCCAGTTCGCGCGCCTGTTCTGTGGAGAGGTCCTCTGCGCGGGCCAGTTGCTGCGATATCTTCTTATATTTTTCCAGTAATTTAATATTTCCGGGAGAAGAGATGATGAGCATATACTGATCGCGGTCTTCTTCCGTTTTGCCGATGTTCACCAGCTGTACCCGGTTCGACGATGCCGCCAGTTTCTTAAAGTACGCCGCTGTTTGCGTGTAGTTAGCCAGCTGGTAATCATCGCCGATATTAAACCCGAAATGTTCTTTCGGGGAAGGAATATGTTGCGCCAATGCTGTTGTACAAAGCAATCCAAAAGCGGTGAGGGCGGCAAGCAGTTTATTTTTCATATCGTTTACTGATTAAGTTATTTACGGTAATCCAATGCCGGTTTTCTATCGCCCAGCATGGCTTCATATTTGAACCCGGCTCCCTGTCTTTGTGCCAGTTCCGTTTTTGCCGCCTTAAGGGCTTCGGGGTTTTTAAACAAATCGTAGGCGGTAAGCGCCATTGTTTTGGCGGCTACCATCATTCCTTTCACGCCAATACTGCTGCCGGCGGCAGCTACGTTCTGCCAGCTGTGCCCCGAAGATCCGGGTACAAAGGTGGCGGTTACAATACCGGCAGTAGGCGCCACCCAGCTTACATCCGCTACATCGGAAGAGGCGCCGCCCGCGTCTTTGATCATCACAAAAGGGCTTACGCGGGAAGTAACGGTATCAGGATCAGGCGTGTTATCTTTTTCCACAAAAGTGGACTGGATCTTCTTCGCAAAGTCCTTTTCTTCCGGTGTATAACTAAAACCACCTACCTGGTGCAGGTTTTTATCCATTATCTGCGACAGTGTAATATTGGGCAGCATGTTATACACTCCTCCTATCACCTCGTAATCCATACGGGTACCGGTTCCCAGAGCAGCACCTTCAGCGCATTTCACTAACCGTTCCCATACGCTTTTTACTACTTTCATTTCGGGATGTCGTACATAATAGTATACTTCTGCAAATGCCGGTACCACATTCGGTGCATCGCCGCCTTTGGTGATCACGTAGTGGATGCGGGTGGTAGAAGGTACATGTTCGCGCATCATATTCACCATATAATCCATAGCCTCCACACCATCGAGGGCAGAGCGGCCTTTTTCAGGAGCGCCGGATGCATGAGCTGCGGTGCCATAAAACCTGAACTTTGCATTCTTGTTAGCCAGCCAGGGCGCTATTGCTGCGGAGTTCTGGTTACCCGGATGCCAGTGCAGTACTGCGCTCACATCTTTAAATAATCCTTCCCTTACCATGTATACTTTACCGGAACCGCCTTCTTCGGCAGGGCAACCGTACAAACGGATGGTTCCTTTTGCACCGCTGGATTGCAGCCAGTTTTTCACGCTCACGGCAGCAGCTACGGAGGCCGTTCCGAACAGGTTATGCCCACATCCGTGCCCCGGGACGCCGTCGTGCACAGGATGCTTTTCCGGCATTGCCTCCTGCGATAACCCTGGCAATGCATCGTACTCCGCCAGAATGGCTATGACCGGTTCCCCGCTCCCATAGCTGGCTTCAAACGCGGTAGGAATGCCGGCAATACCAGCCTTCACTGTAAAGCCCTGTTGCTGCAAAGTTGCCTGCAACAACGCCGAGCTTTTTTCTTCCAGGTATCCTGGTTCCGCATAGCTCCAGATCTTTTTTGCGATGGTATCATAACTGGCCGTATGCTGATCCAGGTAAGCGATCATGGCCGATTTGTTTTTATCCTGCTGCGCTGCCGCCGGCAAAGCCAGGCAACACAACATACTGCCCAAAATGATTTGCTGCCTCATAGGTTATTTATACAATTGGTTAAACAGTAATTTAAAAGTGCTGTGAGACTGACCGCGGAATGTGATCTCCGGGCCGAAGGCATACAGTTTGCCTTTACCTACCGGCGCTGTAAATGCCGCTATGCCGTTTTTGAGATACTGCTGTCCCCAGGCCCATCCGCTATGCAGCGGTTTATCATCTGAAAACCACACCAGTTTTTTGATACTGGCTGTATCGCCGGTTGCACCCAGTTTAAAAACAGGACTGCGTTCAAAGTAAACATCATTCCTTGCGGCCATACCAAAGGTTTCCGGGGCGGTGGTATCAATATCCGCCAGCAGCAGGCTGCCTGGAATATAGTATTTGGTGCCGCTGAGGGGCTTCCATTCATTTTTGCTGTTCTTCTCCACCAGTGCATTCTGCACAGGCAGCTGCAGGTGATAGGCCAGGTTAGTACTGCTGCCGATGGTAACTATACGACCGCCTTCCTCCAGGAATTTCTTTAGCTGGGGAATGGAGGTATCTGCCGTAATTTTCCCCAGCCAGCCACGATACTCCGCCGGTAATTCTTCCGGTTTGGGTGGCTTGCTTTCATAACCGCTGCGCCCTTTCTTCGGCTTACCGGTATCGGGTATAGCGCCGGTTGCAAAAATGATCATATCGTATTTGCTGCGCAGTTTCCCACTGTCGATAGCAGAAGTATACACGAAGCGGTAAGGAAAATGATACTGTTCCATGAGCCAGCTGATCCAGCCAGCGGGAATAGATCCGCCGTAATTGTTCCAGATGCCGATGCGCAGCGGGGATACAGGAGTTAGCACGGCCGGTTTGTCGTCACTAACGGTAACGGGTATACCAAATTCAGCTGCATCTTTTACCAGTACTTCACGGGCTTTTGCGGAAGAGGGTATATAGAAGCTGCCGGCCGTCCTAACGCCGGCGGGTACACGAAATACTTTCACGCCGGCTTTCAGCAGGTCGTTCACTACAATGAATGCATTGTTGATGCGGGCGTCTACCAGGTATCCTTTGCCGGCGGCCACTTCCTGTTTGGGTGGCGACTGCAGGCTGCCGTAAGGCAATTTTTCAAAGGGGCCGTCGAAGGGCTCCTGCATACGGTCGAACTGTACGCCCATCTGGAAGGCGAGCGTCCACCCGGCGGCATCATAGGGCCTTATTGGCGGACCACCTTCATATTGAAAATCGTTCGGATGATCCTGTGGTTCAAACATGTCTATAACATGCGGGCGAAAAGCCTGGCTGGTTTTTACAATATAGGAGCCGGCAGGATATTGTTTGCCGGCTACCGTAAAAGCCGCCGTGGCTTTCTGCACCGCTATGCCTGATTGAATAAGGGCGTTGATAAACTTTACGGCGGTGGGGAAGTCCGGCTGATCCGCCGGGATAATGTACCCCCGGGCATCCCTTCGTACAGGATCTTTCAGCACCGCGTCGTAATACTTTACCGAAACAGTATCCTCCCGGCCGAAGGAAAATTCGCCACCACCCTCTCCTTCTGTGCCGGGTTCGGATTTTTTACTGTTCTTATTGGCCAGTTTTATACTGTCGATATAGCTTGGATAGAAGGTCCAGTTGTCACGGTTGCCTCTTTCAATAGCGTTGCTGCCCATGCGGTAAATATTAAACAGCAGCTCGCTGCGATAGCGGGAGGCATAGTCGAGCACGGCATAGTTAAGCGATACGGAGTAATCGATCGACTGCCGGAAGTGCCACCGCTGGGGCGTTACAGGATTAGGCGTGGCTCCGTTGGGAATAAGGCGTTCCGGCACCAGTGGTACATTCTCCGGTGTAGGATTGCCGATTATTTCCGTAAGGATTCCTACCATATTATGAAAATAGGGCGTAGTACGTAAGCCGCCGTTCCACCAGGTGGAAAACTGCGAGCCTGCACGCTGGGTATAACCTGGTTTCCCCTCCACATTGAGACGGTTGTTCATAGCTGCGCCCACCGCATCAATGCTGGTTACGATCAGCGGATCAAACACATGATTGAAAGGATCCCGGTAAGGAGGGCCTGCCAGTACAGAGCCGGCAGGACCACGCTGGTGATGGTTATACATGATCTGCGGGAGCCATTCCACAAACAATTGCCGGCTGATGTTCTGACTTTCCTTCATGTTCATCATGTAAAAGTCGCGGTTATTATCATGGCCTACATATTTTTCGTATAGCCGTGGTATGTTAGTAGCCCTTTTGCTGGTGTCGGGTTCACGCATATACCAGTCGGACACCAGCTCCTGCCCATCAGGATTAGCGTGTGTTAAAAGGATAATATCATTATCAAGGATGTTCATGGTTTCCGGATCGGTACGGCTCACCAGTTGCCACATGGTTTCAATGAGCTGGTGGGTGCCCACCACTTCGGTAGCATGTAAACCACCGTCGATCCAGATAAC
>JBCNPS010000450.1:0-6361 GCA_039593235.1 Chitinophaga sp.
ATTGCCTGTTGGCCCCCAGCCCTGTGTCCATCAATCTTGCTTTCATCTTCGTAAGATAACTATTATTACCCATTTCATGAAAAAAACAGTAAAAATGGATAATATCGTTAATGTTTTAGCTAAAATAGTTATGAAACAACCGGTCCGCAGCTACTATTTTGCCGTCGAAAACCAGCGCTCGTGAATAGTACCGGCGCATTGACAAGCAAAGACAAAAAAGATATGAATAAGCACAGCAACCATACCGTAAGCCGGTTATGGAAGAATGACGATGAGCTGTTCACCATTGTAAAACAAGAATTATATACTGCGGTGGTAGGCGACATTATGGATAAAGCAGGGTTATTGCATCAATTCCTGCCTCCGGAAATACAACCGCTTCATACAGATATGTTCGTAGTGGGCCGCGCTATGCCGGTACTGGAGGCAGATGTATTTGCAGACAAACCTGAAACAGGCCGCAATGAGTTACTGAAGCAGCCCTTTGGACTGATGCTGCAGGCGCTGGACGATCTGAAGAAGAATGAAGTATATATTTGCACAGGGGCTTCTCCTGCTTATGCGCTATGGGGTGAACTGATGAGCACACGCGCCATGCAACTGGGCGCAGCAGGCGCCGTGGTAGACGGCTATTCCCGCGATACCCGGGGAATCCTGCAGCTGAACTTTCCCACGTTTTCATATGGCAGGTATGCGCAGGACCAGGCGCCCCGCGGTAAAGTAATTGATTTCAGGGTTCCGCTGGAAATACGCGGTGTGAGGGTAATGCCGGGAGATATTGTTCTTGGCGATATGGACGGGGTTTGCATTATTCCGCGTGAGGCAGAAGAAGCAGTTTTTACCCTGGCAATCGAAAAAGCAAGGGGAGAAAAAATGGTACAACAAAAAATCCAGGAAGGCATGAGCGCCACCGAGGCATTTGAGAAATACGGAATAATGTAATCATGAAGAAGAGGATACTGACAATTATTACCACCGCCCTGTTCTTTTCCGCCACCGCGCAAACACAACGGTTGTCGCCCCGGCCGCAGGACGTGATTTCCCTGAACGGCAACTGGACCTTCCAGGAGCAATACCCCATACAGGTACCGGGAGAATGGGTGATGCAGGGCTTCACCGTGAACGAAGGCGAAACCGCCCGCTACACCCGCGCCCTGCCTGTTCCTTCCTCCTGGAAAGGACAGCGCATAAAACTCCGTTTCGATGCCGTAAGCAGCCATGCGCTGGTAAAAGTGAACGGTATCAAGGTAGGAGAACATGAAGGCGGATTTGTACCGTTTGAAACGGATATTACCGATGCCTTGAACGGCAGGGCAGATACGCTTACCGTAGAAGTACAGGCGCTCACCATCAGCGATTACCTGGCATGCACTTCCCAGTATGCGGTGCATACCGTAGGTGGCTTGATCCGTAAAGTAAGCATGTTTGCATTGCCGCCGGTAAACCTGGCAAACGTTGCAATCAACACCACATTTGATCAGCAGTATAAAAATGCTACGCTGCACATCTCAACGGAAACAGCCAATGAATCAACTACGCCTGCCATTACTTCTTTGCGTTTTACTTTGAAAGATGCAACAGGAAAAACAGTGCAGCAATACAATAGTAAACAAGAAGCCGGTATCACGCCGGGAGGCTCCCTGCAAAAAGAATATCATTTGCCTGTAAAGGCGCCCCAGCAATGGAATCCCGAACATCCTTACCTGTATGGATTACAGGTGGAGTTACTGCAAAACGGGAAGATCACCTCTTCCACTCATTACAAAGTCGGGTTCCGGCAGGTGGAAGTAAAAGGCAATCAACTGCTGGTAAATGGCAAGCCGGTAAAAATGCGTGGCGTGAACCACCACGATGTACATCCGCTCACAGGACGCAGCATTACCCCGGCATTGAGCCGCCAGGATGCATTGTTGTTCCGCGATGCCAACTGCAATTATATCCGGACCTCGCATTATCCGCCTTCGGAAGAATTTCTGGACGCAGCAGATGAACTCGGACTGTTTGTAGAAAGCGAAGCGGCCCTTACCTGGATACAACACGGCGCATCGCCCATCTGGAAATTATGGAATTATAAAGATGAAAAATTCCTGCCGTATATGATACAGGCCAACGCTGATAATATCCAGGCAGGAAGGAATCATCCGTCGGTGATTATCTGGTCGCTCGGCAATGAATCTATGTGGAGCCCGCTCTGGGAAAAGGTATTGGCTTTTGTAAAGAAAACGGATCCCTCCCGCCCCACTACCTTCCATGATCAATGCTGGGGAGGGTTCAATAATGCGCATAGCAAGGCGGATATTGCGGTGTATCATTATCCCGGCATCAACGGACCTGCCTATGCAGCCAAATCCGAAAGACCCGTTCTTTTTGGGGAATACGCGCATCTTTCCTGTTACAACCGCCGGGAACTGGCCACAGACCCCGGCATCCGCAGCGCTTACAATGCACCGCTGGTAACGTTCTATGATTCAATTTATCATTATAAGGGATGCCTGGGCGGCGCTATATGGAGTGGTATAGATGATATATTTCACCTGCCCGGCGGACAAATTGTAGGTTACGGCCCATGGGGGCCCGTAGATGCATGGAGAAGACCCAAGCCGGAATACGCCGGTGTAAAAAAAGCCTATAGTCCTGTGAGAATAACGGATATGCATACACGTAACGGTTACATTGAACTGACTATTCAGAACCGTTATGATTTCACTTCTTTAAAAGCAGTAAAAATACACGCCAACGGGCAACTTCTCTCCTCCGCCATTGCAGCAGGCAGCACTGGCACCTTGCGTGTACCAAAGGAAAAAGACGGGCCGGTTCATCTTACATTTACTGATCCCCGCGGCTTTATATGCGCGGAGGAACAACTGGGAGAAGCGCCTCCTGTTGCATCCCCGAAAGCTAACTATACGCTCAGCCTCACAGAGAACAATGGCGCCATTTTTATACAACAGGGCCCTTACACCTACACCATCAGTAAAACCAAAGGTATTATTACCAGTCTCCGTAAAAACACGGATACCCTCCTGCGCCAGGGTCCTGTATTCTGTGTAGTACCTGCTAACAGTGAAGATGGCGGGAAACCCAATGTAGCGGGGGAAACCTATCAGAATAATATCTACCCGTTAAAAAGCTACCCGCTGTACACCATTTTTTCCAGCGGTATCCGTACCAGCCAGTCGCCCGATGGTATTAAGGTAGATGCAGATCTTACCTTTACTGCCGGTAAAGGAAAACAATCATACCTGTTCACACCATCCGGTGAATTGATCACCAGTTACGAGGTAAGTTATCAGGGCGCCGATAGCATTCCCTACCAGTACGGCCTGCTCATGCAGCTACCCGGAACGTTTGAAACCCTTCGTTGGGCACGCAAAGGGGAGTTCACCAGCTATAACCCGGATGATATAGCCCGGAATAACGGCGAAGCGCAGCTTAATGCAAAGCAGTTGAATGGAGTAGAAGAATTTGGCGTGCAGCCGGCAGGACCCTGGAAAAATGATGCCAACGAACTGGGATCAAATGATTTCAGGTCCACCAAAAAATGCATCTACCAGGCATCCCTTTCAGATAAAAAAGGTAACACGTTACAGGTACTGTCTGATAATAAACAACACTCCCGCTGCTGGCTGCAGGATACCGCCATACAGTGGCTGGTTGCGGATTACAGCAATAACGGCTCCGAACCTTTTTACGGATCGCCGCATTCGGATGGGAAGATCAATATTCAAAACAAAACGTTAAAAGGGATGATGACATTAAGCCTGCCCCCGGCAAAATAATTATTGAATAAAAATTACCACCATGAAAATAACTGACGTAAAAGTATGGCTCGTTGAAGGCGTGAAATATAACTGGACCCTGCTGAAAATATATACAGATACAGGGCTTACCGGCGTGGGTGAAGCTACCAACTGGCCCGGCAGCCCCATTGTTTACAACGCTGCCAAACACGTAGGTGAGCGCATCATAGGGCTGGACCCGATGAAAACGGATTTCATCTGGACAAAGCTTTACCGCGATCTGAACTGGATGGGACCATATGGCGCCAGTTTGTGCGCCATCAGCGGCATTGACATGGCCCTGCTTGACCTGAAAGGGAAAGCGCTGGGAGTGCCCTGTTATGAATTACTTGGCGGCGCTTACCGGCAGGAAATACAACTGTATGCCAACTACTGGTTTACCGGTGGTGGTCATAATGCAGCCGATTACGCAGCGCAGGCAAAAAAAGTGAAAGCCGCGGGGTTCACCGGTTTAAAATTTGACCCGTTTGCACATACCAATTATTTATACGGGGAAGATCTTTCCTCTAATCTTACGCTTACACCTGCGCAACAGGATCTTGCATTTGAAGTAAGCAAAGCGGTAAGAGAGGCTGTAGGCCCTGATTTCGATATCATGATAGAAACACATGCCATGCTGAATTACAGGGTAGCCGTAAAAATGGCGCAGCGGCTGGCTGCGCTGGATATCACCTGGTATGAAGAACCTGCAGGCCCGGAAAGTGCAGACACCCTCCGGGCAATGAGAGAACGTATTCCTTCCAATGTTTCTATTTGCGTAGGAGAACGCCATTATACCCGGCATGGTATCCGGCCATTGCTGGAAAAAAATGTATGCGATATCATGATGCCAGATATTACCCGCTGTGGCGGCCCATCAGAAATGAAAAGAATGGCCACCATGATGGAAGCGTATAATGTATTGCTGGCGCCGCATAATCCTAACGGTCCCCTTTCCACACTGGCATCTGCACAGGTATGCGCGGCGGTTCCCAATTTCTTCCGGCAGGAATTTATGTTTAATGATGTACCCTGGAGAGATACCGTCATTACCCACCCGATTGCAGACATGGTTAAAAACGGCCACCTGCAACTGAGCACACGTCCGGGTCTGGGGGTTGACCTCGTGGAAGCGGAAATGGAAAAGCATCCCGGTATTCTTCAACCCAAACCCGGTTTTTATGTATAGCAAGTACAGGGAGTGGCGGGCGCAGGTGATTTACCCCGCCGCCACGGCACTTGGGGAAGGACCGGTATGGGATGAACATCGCGGACAATTATACTTCGTTGATATTCTCTCCCGGCGGGTCCATTGTTTTAACCCGGTTTCCGGCGCGCACCGCCAATGGAATACAGGCGGTTTTACCAGCCTGGTTATCCCCACCAGTAATGGCCGGTTCCTGCTGGGCATGCAGGGCAGGCTTGCTATATCGTCGCTAAACGGTACACCGCCCTCGCTGCTGATACCAGTGGAACCCGAAGCCCCGGAGCAACGGTGCAACGATGGCAAATGCGACGCCCTGGGACGCCTGTGGTTTGGCACCATGCATACCGAAGCGCATCCGTATAAAGGCGCACTGTACTGCTACGACGGCACGCTGAAAAAAATGCTGGACGGGATCAGTATTTCAAACGGCATCTGCTGGTCGGCCAACAATAAAACCATGTACTACATTGATACGCCGGAACGCAATATCAAAGCGTATGAATTTGACCTGCTGTCCGGCACAATTGGCAACAGCAGGATCGTTGCCACCACCCAGGATCTTCCGGATGGTATGTGCATCGATAATGAAGGAATGCTTTGGGTAGCCATGTGGGGAGGCAATGCCGTGCACCGGTATCATCCCCGCACCGGGGAACTGACCGGTAAAATATGGGTAGACGCCCCGCATGTAACCTCCTGCACGTTTGGCGGCGCCGGCATGAACCAGCTTTTTATTACCACTGCAAAAGACGGGCTAACACGGCGGCAACTGCAAACATACCCTGAAAGCGGCTCCCTGTTTGCCGTACAACTTCCTTTCACCGGTACGCCGGCACAAACATTTTCCATGTCAACGTTATGCGTTTAGAACTGATAGATTACGGCATCATTGCACTTTACTTCCTGTTTGTAATAAGCATTGGCCTGATGCTGAAGAAGAAAGTAAAAACGGGCAATGATTTTTTGATGAGCAACCGCAGCATACCGCTGTGGATCACCAGCCTGGCATTTATATCCGCCAACCTCGGCGCCCAGGAAGTGCTTGGCATGGCGGCCAATGGCGCCAAATACGGCTTATATACAGTCCACTTTTACTGGTTGGGCGCTACCCTGGCGATGATATTCCTGGGCGTGTTCATGATGCCGTTTTATTATGGCAGCAAGGCACGCAGCGTGCCCGAATACCTGAAACTGCGGTTCGATGAAAAAACCAGGACATTCAATGCGCTTACTTTTGCGTGTATGACCGTATTCTCGTCCGGTGTATCGTTGTATGCACTGGCCATGCTGATGCAGGTAATGCTTGGATGGGATTTCGATTTTTCTATCTGGCTGGCAGCGGGGATCGTGCTGGTGTATATCTTCCTCGGAGGAC
>JBCNPS010000451.1:0-6359 GCA_039593235.1 Chitinophaga sp.
TGAATACCAGAAATATTTTGAGAAAGATAAAGCCCTGGAACGCCGTTTCCAGAAGGTGCTGGTAGATGAGCCTTCCGTGGAAGATGCTATCTCTATTTTACGCGGACTTAAAGAAAAATATGAAAGACATCACCATGTACTCACCAAACACGAAGCAATTATTGCCGCGGTAGAATTATCGCACCGCTATATAACAGACCGCTTTTTACCGGACAAGGCCATTGACCTGATCGATGAAAGTGCGGCGAAACTGAGACTGGAAATGAACTCCATGCCGGAAGAACTGGACGAACTGGAAAGAAGGATCCGGCAGCTGGAAATTGAAAGGGAAGCGATCAAGCGGGAAAATGATGAAGAAAAGTTACGCGAGTTAGGGGAAGAAATAGCAAGACTGGGAGAAGAACGGAATACGTTCAAAGCAAAATGGCAGGCAGAGAAAGAAGTGGTAGACCAGATCCAGAATGCCAAATCTGCCATTGAAAACCTGCGGCTGGAAGCTGAACAGGCGGAGCGTAATGGCGATTTCGGCCGGGTAGCGGAAATACGCTATGGTAAAGTAAAGGAACAGGAAAAGCTGGTAACAGATCTGACAGAAGAGCTGAATACAATATCCGCTAATCACAAACGTCTTCTTAAAGAAGAAGTGGATGCGGAAGATATCGCGGAAAACGTAGCCAAAGCAACGGGTATCCCGGTATCTAAAATGATGCAGAGTGAAAAAGATAAATTACTGCATCTCGAAGAGGAACTGCATCAGCGCGTAGTAGGCCAGGATGAAGCCATCATAGCGGTATCCGACGCTATACGCCGCAGCCGCGCAGGATTACAGGATCCGCGCAGACCTATCGGTTCATTCATCTTCCTTGGTACTACAGGCGTTGGTAAAACAGAGCTGGCGAAAGCACTTGCTGAATACCTGTTTGACGATGAAAACATGATGACCCGTATAGACATGAGTGAATACCAGGAAAAACACTCCGTGAGCCGCCTGGTAGGAGCCCCTCCGGGATATGTAGGATATGATGAAGGCGGCCAGCTTACCGAAGCCGTACGCCGTAAACCATATTCCGTAGTACTGCTCGATGAAATTGAAAAAGCCCACCCTGATACATTTAACATTTTGTTGCAGGTATTGGACGATGGCCGGTTAACCGACAACAAAGGCCGTGTGGTGAATTTCAAGAACACTATCATCATCATGACCAGTAATATGGGCAGCCATATTATCCAGGAAAATTTTGAAAATATTAACGATACCAACAGGGAAGAGATAGTAGATAAAACGAAAGAAGAAGTGATGTCCCTGCTGAAACAAACCATCCGTCCGGAGTTCCTGAACAGGGTAGATGAAGTGATCATGTTCCAGCCATTAATGAGAAATGAAATTAAGGGAATAATTAACATTCAGTTACAGCAACTGAAGGACATGGTAGCGAAAAATGGCATGATATTGGAATTTTCAGACTATGCGCTTGAGTATCTTTCTGTACAGGGTTACGATCCGCAGTTTGGTGCAAGACCGCTGAAACGCCTTATCCAGAAGGAGATCATCAACCTGTTAAGTAAGAAGATACTGGCAGGAGACATTGATAAATCCAAACCAGTGCTGATAGATGTGTTTGACGGAGTGGTAGTAATCAGAAACAAGTAATTCTAAATACGACGATACATAGTTAACGATAAGCCCCGCGATTCTTCGCGGGGCTTTTTTATGTGTGGTTAGCTTTCGTTAAATTTGAGTAGATCAAAAATTAAAAGTATGCCGGGAGAAAGAGAAAGAAGATTTATGCAGCATGCCATTGCTTTATCGCGTAAAGGAATGGATAACGGCGATGGTGGTCCTTTTGGTGCGGTGGTAGTACGGGGAGATGAGATCGTGGGAGAAGGATGGAACCAGGTGCTTACAGATACAGATCCTACTGCGCATGCAGAAGTAGTAGCTATCCGGGAAGCCTGCAAAAAGCTGGGCACTTTCCAGTTGCACGACTGTGAAATATTTACTTCCTGTGAGCCCTGCCCGATGTGCCTGGGCGCTATTTACTGGGCCAGGCCCCAACGGGTGTACTATGCCAACACAAAAGAAGATGCTGCCGCAATAGATTTCGATGATTCGTTTATTTACCGGGAGATAGAAAAAGATCATGCAGATAAAAAGATCCCGCTGATTGCGTTACCTGATCCTGATGCGCTGGATGTTTTCCGGAAATGGAAAGAAAAAGGGGATAAGAAATTGTATTAGTTACCATGGAGGGGAACGCATTCCCCTCCGCTAATGTTTTACAGAGAAATGGTATGCCCAGAACAATGCGAGCAGTAAGAAGAGGATGCAGACAATAATAACGGCAAGGGATATATAATTTTCTGATTTTCTCCTGGTCCTGTAGCGTTTGTGCAATTTTTTAAGCAGGCTCCATTTCATTTCAATAATCCATCCGGGAATCTTGTCCTTATCTTTTATGGCAGCCAGCCCTTCCAGTGCATCGCTGCAAAGCTCACAATCAGACAGGTGCATTTCCACTTCATGCTGTTCTTCCGCAGACAGCTTGCCCTGCACATAGTCCAGTAGCTGCTGTTGCGTAGGACAGCCGGTAGTTACAAAAATATCGTTGAAATGCTCGTTCATATCACTATTGATGCAAATTAACTTTTGTTTGCGCGTTGTTGTTTTTCCAATAAAAGTTTCAGGTTCCTTTTTCCGTTCTGGATATAGCTCTTAACCTGGAGGAGGCTGTACCCGGTTTGATCGGCAATTTCCTGATAAGATTTCTTTTGCAGGTAAAACAGTTCCACACAGATCTTTTGTTCGGGGTTCAGCTGGTTCATTGCCTGCCCCATATTTTCCAGCAAGATATCCTTTTCCTGGTATACCTGCTTATCTTCGGGATCAGCGGCCATGCCGCCCATATGTTTGTCGGATATTTCTTCCTTGTATTTCATATGTTTTTGCCGTAGCTGCATCAGGCAATAATTTTTTGTTACCTGGTAAATCCAGGCCCGGAAATACTGGATCTCGTGCTTGTTGATGTCGGATAACATCTTGAGAAAGATTTGCTGCACGGCGTCGCGTGCATCTTCTTCGTTCTTCAGGTATTTCATGCACATACCCAGCAAAAGCAGGGCATACCGGTCAAACAACACACCTATCCAATCACTGTTATTATCAGCTTTGAACCGTTGCAGTAGCTCCTGGTCTGTTAGTTGTTGTATATCTGGATTAGTCACAGGCTAATAAATAGAATGCTGCATTTGAGATGCAGCATTTGCAAAAATCCATAATTATATTGATATTTTATTTTTTACATACTATCCAATGCCTGCTGGGCGGCATTTTTCAGGGAGCCGTTCATCCTGATCACTTCTTTGAACATGCGGCGCGCCTTACCTCCCTGGCCTTTGCTGCGATAGCAGATGGCGAGCTGATAGCGGGCCATTTCCACGTATTTGCCGGAGCTTACGGATTCGATCCTTTTGTACCTGTCGATGGCTTCATTAAGATTGCCCTGTTGCTGGTATACCATGGCTGCTTTGTAAAGATATTCATCACTGTTTACGGCAGTGGGGGATGTTTCTTTTTTAGCCGGTTCCGGTGGCGGGGCCTGTTCTTTTTCTTTAGGAGCGGATTTTTGCTCTGGTTTCGGTTCCGGTTTTTTTTCTTCTTCTTTTGCTTTGGCGGCGGCTTTATCGGCAGCGTCTTTTTTTAGTGAGTCGGCTTGTTTTTGCAGCAGCGCCTGTTTTTTGAGACTATCTGCAGCAAGCTTTTTTTGTTGTGCCTTTAAAGCGGCAGCTCTTTTCAGGGCGGCAGAGTCCACGTGAACCGGGGCGGCTACTGGTTTTGCGGCTGTTCCGGCAGCGGGGGCTGCGGGCGCAGGCGTTGGTACGGGATCATGCTGCGCGGCTGTAACCAGCGGAACGCCGGTGGCTACTTCTTCCTGCACGGAGTCTTTCTGCGGTACGGATGCCGCCATAATGCGTACCGGTGGCTGGTTCCGCATATGCCCGCGCAATACATACACGCTGCCTATGCCCAAGCCAATAAAAGCAAGGACCCAGAAATAAGTGAGCATATGTTCCTTGTTCTTTTCCTTGCGGGTGTACTGTGCTACCTTTTGTACATGTGAAACGGGTTGTACGCTGTTTTGCACGTAGCGTTGGAGCTTATTGGTAAAGTCCTGGTACCGCTCTGTATTTTCCTCTTTCTCCAGTGCGCTTAATGCATCGTAGCACAGGTCGCAGTCGGTAAGATGCTGTTCCACCAGGTGTCTTTCCACATCGGTCAGCCTGCCGTCCATATAACGGGGCAGCTGGTCCCTGCTGAGGCACCGGATGGCAGAAAAGATCTTCAGTACTTTCTCATTATTCGGTTTGTTACTTAACATATCCCTGGTTCATAAATAGCTTGGCAAGTTTCCCTTTGGCGGCTTTGAGTTGCGATCTTAACTTTTCCCGGGGGAGCCCGGTGGCAGCTGTAAGGTCGGCAAAGGATTTATTTTCGAGATAGAATTGCGTGATCAGTGCATTATCGTCGGCACTTAACCGCTGGAGCGCCTGTTCCAGCCGTACAATGAGGTCCTGGCGGTCAATGATGTTGGTGGCGGCTTTATCTACCGTATTCTCGATATGCAGCAGGTCTCTGCCGTCGCGGGATGGATAGAATGGGGTATTCTTTTCAGGTTTCCCCATGTAGCCTTTTTGTATATGCAGCAGCCATTCACTGACTTTATAAATGGTTTGCGTTTTAAGGCTGGCGCTTAATCTTTGCAGCAGGGTTGGGAAAACAATGTTGGGGTCGAGATTAGGTTGGTTATTCAGATGGGGAATTGTAACAGCAACCAGTAAATGACTGTACCTGTCCATCAATACGCCTTCTGCCTCGCGGTCAAGTTGCTTCCTGGCGCGTGATATTAACTCCTTGTCTGATAAA
Organism: Chitinophaga sp.; assembly: GCA_039593235.1. GTDB lineage: Bacteria > Bacteroidota > Bacteroidia > Chitinophagales > Chitinophagaceae > Chitinophaga. Next base: position 4,922 of record JBCNPS010000451.1, read on the forward strand.
TTGGTTAACTGTTGTTGCATAAACTTATTACTTTATATTTACGTACAAAAGCAGAAAAAGTTCATTCAGCGCATAAGATTATTGAATAATAAAACGGATTTATACAATTAATATGCCATACGCCATTGTCATTGTGCCAGTTGCGCCTTTAAGGAGTACTGCTTCACATAAAAGCGAAATGATTTCCCAGTTGCTCTGGGGAGCCGGGGTGGAAATCATTGAAACGGCTGCCGACGGTTGGGTGAAGATAACGAATCAATACGACGGATATACCGGCTGGGCCACAGCCGCCCACCTGGAACCGGTGGAGGAGGAGTTGTACCAGGTGCCCGCCACGTTTTATTTTCCGGGCTGGGTGAACAGGGTTACCATGAACGACAGGCTCATGCTGGTACCGTTTGGTTGCCTGGTGAAGGGCAACAGCGATACTTCCACGCAATGGGGAAATATTACGGTAAAATTTGAAGATAAGCCGCTTCCGCTTACCAGCCCGGCTGCTGTGGATATTAGCGCGTTAAAAGACGCCGCAATGCAGTTTTTGAACACCGGTTATCTGTGGGGAGGCGTCAGTGTGTTCGGGGTGGATTGTTCAGGCTTTACCCAGCATGTATTTAAGCTATCCGGTATCCCGCTTTTGAGAGATGCGTGGCAGCAGGCTACACAGGGACGTATTGTTGACTTCCTGCAGGAAGGGCGCCTGGGCGACCTGGCATTCTTTGATAACGAGGAAGGCCGGATAACGCATGTAGGGATTTTGCTGAACGATCATGAAATCATTCATTCCTCCGGCAAAGTACGTATAGACCCGATAGACAACGAAGGGATCATCAATGCAGATTCAGGGCTGCGTACGCACCACCTGCGCATTATAAAGCGGTATTTTTAAGGATCGCCTCCGGCGCGGATTTTGTCTGACTCAGGATTTTGATGATTACGCTGATTACCCTGATTTTTGTCCTGGGAATTTAAATAATAGTTAAGGGAGATAAAAGCAAATATATTGCCTTTATCTCCCTTAATACTTTATAAAAATCCCCAAAAATAAAATCAGGGTAATCAGCGTAATCATCAAAATCCTGAGTCAGACAAAATCCGCGTATCGCCGAAGGCGATACCATTAGCTTTGCCTGAAGATCTTGCGATAGTCCTCAAAGCTTTTGAGGATGATCTGTTTTGCTTTCTCCTTGTTCTGGAACTCTTCCACCACAACGGTTTTCTTTTCCAGTTTTTTGTATTCTTCGAAGAAATGGCGCATTTCGTCGATGAAGTGAGGCGGCAATTCGGTAATATCGTTGATGTGGTTTACACTCATATCGTTGGCTGCTACTGCGATGAGATTTTTTTAATTAAAAATTGATTTAAGACCGAACAAGAAAGCCTGTCAAAAGATGGGCTTTTATTATTTTATTTCACTTACTCAAAAAAAAGCCCCTAGCGG
>JBCNPS010000452.1:0-6321 GCA_039593235.1 Chitinophaga sp.
TGCGGTAAGCCATTTGCTTATACAGGTCCAGGAAACGTGCCCTGCCTGCATAACCTGCCGGCATGTTATCCAGCATACGCACCAGGCCGCCCATCACCCAGCCGTTACCACGGCTCCAGTACACATTGGTACCATTCTTTTCTTTTTTGCCGATGTAACTGCCATCACGGTAATAAAGACTATCCTGCTTGTTATACAGGTAATCGGTGGTTTTCCACCATAACTTATCTGCGGTTTCCAGGTAACGGGGATCGCCGGTAGCGGTACTTAAATAAGCCAGCGCCGGAGGGCCCATGAACAACGCATCACACCAGGCCCATTCCCGGTGATGAATACCATCTTTCCATTCGAGCGATTCCGTATGCGGCGCCGCAACAATGCTATCGGCCAGCTTGCGGAATTTCTCTGTCATCACCGGATCTTTGTACACACTGTTCAATTGCGAATACAATTGTCCTACGCAGTATTCATCTGCGAAAAAACGGTCCGGTCCTGTATTCCAGTCGTTATCTTTTCCTACCTGTACCAGGCGGTCAATAAAGAATGGATTGGAAGTTACCTGTGCCAGCGACATCATACCGGCGTACATGGCGCCATTGGTCCAATCGGTAGGCGCATGATTCCAGCCATTGGCAGTAATATGACGCCATTGCCAGGAAGCCACTTTTTCCATTTGCGCCCTTACTGCAGCCGCAGTATAGGCATCGGCAGCAACCACAGCATGCTGACCGGTAACAGGTCCTGTTGCATACACCGGCAGGCCGGCTTGCAGGAAAGACAAGCCCAGCAAGCTTCCTGCGATAATTGTTTTCATCATCATGATAGCAGCTATTATCAGTTCATTAACGTAGTTCAGTGATCTTACAATGATCCATATCACCATAGTCCAGATTCTCACCGGCCATCCCCCATATAAAAGTATAGTTACTGGTGCCCGCGCCGGAGTGGATAGACCAGGGCGGGGAAATCACGGCCTGCTCGTTCTGCATCCAGATATGACGGCTTTCCTGTGGCTGTCCCATAAAGTGACATACAGATTGGCCTTCAGGTACCTCAAAATAAAAATACACCTCCATTCTCCGGTCGTGCGTATGCGCCGGCATGGTGTTCCATACGCTGCCTGGTTGCAGCTCTGTCATACCCATCTGTAGCTGGCATGTTTCCAGCACACTGTTCACCAACAGTTTGTTAATGGTACGGTGATTGGAAGTTTCCAGCGCGCCAAGTGTTACTACTTCCGCTTCTTTTTTGGATACCTTACGTGTTGGATAACTATGATGTGCCGGTGTAGAGTTCAGGTAAAACTTAGCGGGCGTTTGCGGATTTTTACTGGAGAAAATCACCTGTTGTTTTCCTTTGCCGATGTATAACGCTTCCTTATACGCCAGTTCAAATTTCTCTCCATCTACCTCTACTATTCCATCACCACCTACGTTGATCATTCCCAGCTCTCTTCTTTCCAGGAAATAAGCAGCCTTCAGCAGGTCAATTGTTTCCAGTGTTACCGGGCCTTTCACAGGCATTGCGCCGCCTGTAAGATAACGGTCATAATGCGTATGCGTCCATGCAATATGATCTGCATCAAAAATCTTTTCCATTAAAAATGCCTGCCTGAGTTGTGCAGTATCCATCTGCTTTACTTCAGCCGGACTGCTGGCATATCTTGATTCAAACGTAGTACTCATATCGTATTTTAATATTTCAGATTATTAATAAAACTAGCTGAATACGGCCTTTCAGCTTAATAATTTCATGATAGTCTTTTCGGATGGTTTTTCGCCCTTTTATCGCTTCCGCTATAATTTCTGCAGGAGTCGTTGCTTTGCAAAACCCGCTAGTAACACTATTCTGATAAAATTTCTGCGTTCCAATGTAGCCTATTTTTATAGGTTAAAAAGGCGGTTCCATTACGTGGCTTCGGGTGAAAACTCTAAAGTAATGCAAACGTTTGCAAAAATCAAGTGTTTTCTTTTAAAAAGTCTTTTATGGCATTGCTCCAAATACGATTTCTGTAACCCGAAGCGTAATGGAGCTGGTATCGCATACTATTCCAAATATCACCAGGCAAGGAAAAAAGAAGCAGCCGGGCCTGTCTGGTACTGGAGGAACCACTTGCTAAAAGCAGCCACAGTACCACCTTATTTACGGCTCATGGTAAATCCAACCGAATGCTTACCACCCAATGCTTTACCGTGCGATTTCAGGCTGATACGCGTAACATGATCACCCCATACGGGCGATAACCGGCCGTCTTTCACCTCCTGTTCCTCTGTTACCACTTCAAATAAAGCGGGATCATAAGTAAGCAAGAGGTTGGCAGTACTGCCTTTTAACAGTATCCGTCCCGGAGTACCGGTATCAGCGGGCAGGCAGGTCATAAAATGCAACAGGAAAGGCTCCTTCCACTCTTTAAGCTGGTATGTTTCCGATAGTTGCAGGGAGGTTTTTGCAGGATTGAATGTAAATGTCCGTTTCCATGACTGCACCTGTGCTTCGTCCGGGTAAGCTGCCGCAATATCCATACTCAGCTTGTTATGGGTATACTGCACCGCAGTAGCCTGGAACCGGCGGCCATCATGCTGTTGAACACCATTGATAGTGGGACAATTATGCCATTGCGACTGCATAAACCATAACTTGTAGCGGTCGGCGCTGAATGTTTGTTTGGTATAAGTACCCACACCAACATCAATAAGAGCAGGCTTACCATCCATATAGAGTACAAAGTTTCCCACATCGTTATGATTGTGGCTTTCTGCATTATGACCGCCCTGCGCCGCGAAGAATAAGCCCTTTGCATCACCCGCTGCCGAACGCAGGGATAATACCTGCAAATCGGGAAGCCAGTTTTCAGCAGTATAGGGCGCCGCCGCTTTGGCTTGCAGTAAGGCATTCCGGTATTCCACATTGTATACAAAGAAAGCCAGGGAAGGGGTTTTAACCCGGTTGCTGTCGGGGTTCTCCAACCGCGACAAATAAGCGGCAAAATTGATCAACTGCGGATCATGAAAGGTGGCTCCGTACAAATATACCGTATGTACCGGCGGAATAGTGCTGGCAGAGGCATCTGCAAAATTCACAAACCGGCTGCTGTCTACATGCATTTTGTAAATATAGGCGCCTATACGGTGAATCAGTTCATTGTGGCTCCATTCAAGCTGATGCCGGGAAGCGCTGCTTAGCAGATCAATAAACTCAATGAGCTTACCCCCGGCATGTCCCCAGTAGGTGGGGCCTTCGTCGCAACCGCCATCGTCCGGGTATCCGTTCACGAAATTATCTGCACTGCGGATCGTTTTCTCAATTACCTGGTTTCGTATATCCGTTTCGTTTACACTCAGCAACGCGGTTTGTAACACATTGGTATTGATCCAGATGTTCCAGTTGTTCACCGGGCGGCCGCTCCATCCCATCCACCAGAAATCAGTTCGCGCCAGGAAAGGCGCTATAATCCGGTGCTGCAGCTCAAAGTTGATCCGCTTGTTCACTATTGGTGAAAACTTATCCAGCTGCTCATGCAGTAAAAATTGCGCCCAGCTGAGCGTGGCGGCGGTTTCGCCGGCAAACAGATCCACTACCGGTTCTGCAGGATCAGGCAGCCCGCTACCGGCTTTCTGTGCACCTATATGAGCAGGTAATACCCAGGTGCTTTCTTCCAGTATCAACCATAAACCGTTCACAATCTGCGGAATGTATTTTCCTTTACCATCCACCAGTTCGCCCGCCACTAACGCCGACAACACTTTGCGGCGTTCAAACTGTGCATTTTCAAAGTTTACACGATTGCCATTATCACGATATTGCAGGTATAAAGTAGCGGGTAACGATGGCCAGTTAAACGATAGGGCCTTATCCGCCTCCTTCAGCAACAAAGTTTTGCTTGCAGCAGGCAGCGCTGCAATCTTTTCAGTAACAGATCTGTATCGCTCTTCCTTCCACTGCGTAACATTTTTAAAAGCGGCATCGCCGCCTTTTTTCCTGAACTCCTCATATAAGTAATTTCTTGCTTTACCGGCATCCTGAGCTATAAGGTTGCCTGATATACCTGAAAAAAGCAATAAGGTGCAGATCAGTTTTTTAACGTGCATTTGACATTTATTTTTTTATAAGATGAATAACAGGATCTATAAAGATGATGGCTGAAGGCGCTATGAAGTGATTGCCGGGTGATAAAATATTAATACTCAATTGTTCACTCCCCGGAATACCCGGATGGATCCTTCAGGGCTCATGAAACACCTCTGGCCGCGGCGCCATCAGAACATGCTTTTTGCAAATGAATCACCGGTTTTGCCGCCTGAAAGCCGCTGCCAGATTAAAAATATCAAAATATGTGGAGATTACAAACGTTTGCATAAATATTGCAGCAGCAGGGTATTTTTTGCATACAGGGAGTCAAAACCCTTCTGATAGCCAATTAACAATTTCTAATTCATTCCTGACCTGCACCCACAAAGTGTTCCAGCGATATAATCAAATAGTCAAAATCTTATCAAGGATTAACATTTTACTATCAACAGCCGGAACAGTTATTTACTACTTTAGCTGCTATGAACGCTTATTTACAAATTCATCCTGATGATAATGTGCTGGTAGCCTTACAGGATATACCGGTAGGAACCGATATCTCATTTAACGGACACAATATTCAACTGCAACAAAATATTTCTGCTAAACATAAATTCCTGATCAACGATATCCTTAAGGGCGACCCCATTACGATGTATGGCGTATTGGTGGGTAAAGCCAGTAAAGATATTGTAAAGGGAGAATCCATTACCACCGAAAACGTGGTTCATGATGCCAACGCATTTCATGAGAAAGAAAATTCCCTGGAATGGCAGGCCCCTGATGTAAGCAAATGGGAAAACCGCACTTTTATGGGTTATCACCGCGCCGATGGGCAGGTAGGTACCCGTAATTACTGGCTGGTAATTCCGTTGGTTTTTTGTGAGAACAGGAATGTAGGGGTGATTAAAACAGCCTTCGAAAAAGGGTTGGGTTTTTCTCCGGCAGAAGTATATAACGAACAGGTGGCAGACCTGGTTTCTCTTTACAAAAGCGGCAACCTGGAAGCTATCAAAAACTATGAAGCGGGCGCTCTAACGGAAACGGGCAAACGTAATGTGGTTTTCCCTAACATTGATGGTATTAAATTCCTTACGCACGAAGGAGGCTGTGGTGGTACCCGCCAGGATTCAGATGCCTTATGCGCCCTCCTGGCAGGTTATATCCATCATTCCAATGTAGCCGGCGCCACTATTCTTAGCCTGGGATGCCAGCACGCGCAGGTATCTATTCTGCAGGCATCACTCAAAAAATTAAACCCGGCTTTCAACAAACCGGTACTGGTATACGAACAACAGAAAAGCGCTTCGGAATTTGCCATGCTGTCTGCCGCCATCAAGGATACTTTCCTTGCCTTAGTGGAAGCCAATAAGCAACAGCGTGAGCCCAGCCCTCTTTCCAAACTGGTAATAGGACTGGAATGCGGTGGCTCCGACGGATTTTCCGGCATCTCCGCTAACCCCGCAGTAGGTCACACTTCAGACCTGTTGGTGGCGCTGGGCGGCACCTCCATTCTTTCTGAATTTCCTGAACTGTGCGGAGTGGAACAGGAGTTGATCAACCGTTGTCAGACAGAGGAAACATCCGGTAAATTCATCCGTATAATGCGTGCATATGAAAGCCAGGCCCAGTCTGTTGGTTCCGGTTTTTACATGAACCCCTCCCCGGGAAATATCAAGGACGGTCTTATTACTGATGCCATCAAATCTGCCGGGGCAGCCAAAAAAGGAGGCACTTCACCTGTAACGGACGTATTGGATTATACAGAATATGTGACTAAACCCGGGTTGAACCTGCTTTGCACACCAGGCAACGATGTGGAGTCCACTTCCGCGGAAGTTGGTTCCGGCGCCAATGTGGTGTTATTTACAACAGGACTTGGTACGCCTACCGGTAATCCCATTGCCCCCGTGGTAAAGCTTGCCACTAATACCAAACTGGCCACCCGTATGAAAGATATCATTGATATCAATACCGGCACTATCATCAGCGGCGAACAAAGCATTGCCGGTATGGGCGAAGAGATCCTGGAATATGTAATCAAAACCGCCAGTGGTGAAGTGCATACTAAGGCAGAACAACTTAACCAGGACGATTTTATTCCATGGAAGAGAGGCGTTTCGCTTTAACGCGGAATTTGTCTGACGCGGAATTTGTCTGACTCAGGATTTTTATGATTTCGCTGATTACGCTGATTTGATTGCTTTGGATTTAAAATGATTTTGGGAGATTTAAGCGAATACTTTCGCCTGA
>JBCNPS010000453.1:0-6302 GCA_039593235.1 Chitinophaga sp.
ATTTTAAAAACTGGCATACCAATACTTCCCATTCTTCTTCCTGCGTACCGGAGGGCATGGTGGTTCCTGCCCGGCGATACCAGTAGTCGGCGTTTGCCCTGTCGCCCTCTACCCTGTGCAGGTAGGCATGCACCCTTGCCGCTTCCGCTCCCGGCAGGTCATCTACCAGGTCGTGCGCCTTTTTCCAGTTACCCTTCCCTTCATACCAGAGGGAATCAAGGTATACCGACATATTTTTGGGTGGATGCGCCTCCTGTAAGGATTGTTTGAATTTGTTTAAATCCATCTCTAAAATTTACCAGCCTGAATAATGTGGGCCTCAAATATACGGAAGCAGCGCAGAAAAAGCCAAACCTTCCTTTTTTTCTGGTATTAAATTCACTTTTGCGGAGAAGATGTAAATACGAAGTGCCTATCCGATATTGTTTCCTTTCATCCATTTTCACAAAAAAAGATACAATATTCTATTATTTTGTGCCCCGCTAATCAAATCTATAATCATATTACATGAGTGGACAATTCAAATTATGCACGCAGACATTACCGGCCCTGTTTATTGTCGGAATGACACTAATCATGCAGGGATGCGGCGATCATTCAGCTCAAAGCAAATCGACCAAGGCCCCGGAAGACAACCGCTTTACCAAAACCATCCTTTCCAACGACCTGAACGAACCGATGGAACTAGCCGTTGCCGGTAATGGAAGCGTATATTTTATTGAACGCAGTGGTAAATTGTATCACTACGACCCTGCCACCCAGGCCACCAAAGTCGTATATACGTTCCCGGTACTCCCCGATACAAAGGAAGGATTTGGAAACGGGTTGCTGGGCGTTACCCTGGACCCGGGTTTTGAAAAAAATCATTACATCTACTTTTATTATACGCCCAATAAGGTACCGGCAGCGCAACAGGTATCCCGCTTTACGATGGAAGGTAAAGATTCCCTCCTCTTATCTTCTGAGAAGGTATTGCTGACCATTCCGCTGGAACTGGAAGTAAGCGCGCATACCGGTGGCTCGCTCGACTGGGACCGTAACGGCAACCTCTTTATTTCCACCGGCGATAATACAGTGCCCTTTGCCTCCAATGGTTATGCGCCGATAGACACTATTCCCGGCCGCATTACCTTCGACGCAGAACGTTCCGCCGGCAACACCAACGACCTGCGCGGAAAAGTGCTGCGTATCCACCCCGAACCGGATGGCAGCTACACCGTTCCTGCGGGCAACCTGTTTCCCAAAGGCACTGCAGGCACACGTCCTGAAATATACGCCATGGGTTGCCGCAACCCTTACCGCATGTCGGTAGACACAGCCACCGGTATCGTATACTGGGGCGAAGTAGGCCCAGATGCAGGCCAGGACAGCGACCAGGGCCCGCGCGGCTACGATGAGATCAACCAGGCCAAAAAACCGGGCAACTTCGGCTGGCCCTTCGTAGTTGGCGATAACAAAGTATATCCCCAATACGATTTTGCCACCAAAACCATTGGCGCCCCTTTCAAAGCGGAAGCCCCGGTAAATAATTCCCCGCATAATACCGGACTGAAAGTATTGCCGCCGGCGCAAAAAGCCATGATCTGGTACCCCTACGATTCTTCTTCCGTATTCCCGCAACTGGGCAATGGCGGACGTTGCGCCATGGCCGGACCGGTATATCATTACAACAAAGCCACCGTTACCCCCACGGGTTTGCCCGAATGGTACGATAACGCCCTGTTCATTTACGACTGGATGCGTAACTGGGTATATGCCGTGCGGCTCGACAGCCAATACAACTTTAAATCGATGGAACCCTTCATGAAAACAAACGGCGATTTCAGACGCCCGGTAGACATGGCCATCGGTAAAGGCGGCGACCTCTATATCCTGGAGTATGGCTCCGTGTATGGTGTTGACAATGATGATGCGCGACTGGTACGCATTTCCTACAATGGCGGCAACCGCGCTCCTGTAGCCGCTATCACAACTATAGACACCGCAGGTACAGCGCCCATGAAAGTGAACTTCAGCAGCAGGGAAAGCTACGACTTCGACGAAGGACAAGCGCTGAAATACGAATGGAACTTTGGCGATGCCACGGCAGCTGTCAGCGATCCAGCCCCCGCACATACCTACGAAAAGAATGGGGTGTACCACGCCATCCTGAAAATAACCGATCCCGAAGGCGCCAGCAGTACGGACACCATCACCATACGGGTAGGCAACACCGTGCCGGTGGTAAAGATCACCACCACCGATAACAGCACGTTCTATTTTGATAACAGCCCGCTGCATTACGCAGTAACGGTTACCGACAAAGAAGATCCTGCTATCAATAACGAACAACTGATGATTGGCCTGCATTACATTCCGCGCAGCAAATCGAAAGCGGAAAAAGGACACCAGCTCATTACCACGGTACCGGCGCATCCCGGTAAGGTGCTGATGGAAGGCAGCGATTGCAAGGCCTGTCACCAGCTGGATAAAGCCTCTGTAGGACCCGCCTTTACACAGGTAGCCAAACGCTATGAAAAAGATCCCAAAGCCCCTGCTTATCTGGCCAACAAGATCATTAAAGGCGGCGGCGGCGTTTGGGGCGAACATTCCATGGCGGCTCACCCGCAGCTGTCTGTAGATGATGCGGGGCAAATTGTAAAATACATTCTCTCGCTGGCCGCACAACAGGCTGCTGGCAGCCTGCCCGCTTCCGGCGCCGTAGCACTGAAAGATCACCTGGGCAAAGAAAAGTACGGCAACTATGTACTGGCAGCCACCTATACAGATGGCGGCGGCAACGCCTCCCCGCTCAGCGGCAGTGAACTGTTGCTGCTCCGCTCCCTCCGCGTTCAGGCAGAAGATGCAGACTCCATTCAAAACATCGGCCGCTCATCAGAACACCTGGGATCCATCCATAACAAATCGTTCTTTGTATTCAGGAACATCGACCTGAAAGGCATCCACAAAGTAACATACCGTTATTCATCGCTCGACAAAGACGCCGTACTGGAAATCCATACCGGCAGTTCAACCGGCCCTGTGATCAGCAAGCTGGCCTACAAGGCAACCGGCAACTGGAACAAATTTATAGAGGTAACGGCGCCGGTCCAGGACCCTGGTGGCAAAAACGATCTTTACTTCGTATTCAGTAAAGACCAGCAACCCGACCAGCACCTGTTCACGCTGGACTGGCTGGAGTTTAAACCGTAATGCAGCGAAGGTTGTCTGACTCAGGACTAAACTGAGTCAGACAACCTTCGCGTCAGACAAAATCCGCACTTCTTTTCCTGTTTTTCCCCTCGTTTTTTGTAGCTTTCCATATTGTTCCATATAGATAAAACCCATGAACAACCGTTTTAAGTATAAGTTATCTTGCAGGTACCCCAATATTTAAAGTTGTTTTTAATCGTAAAAAAAGATGTTTAAAACCCTTCTTCATTCAGCCCCGGTTATTTACATTATATTCCTTATGTTGGTTAGTTGCGGTGGTACAGCCCCCACTAAACAACCTGCACAACCATTGCCTCCTCTGTCTCTTCTGTCAATACAGGTGCAGGCGCTTTATCCCGGGGCGGACGCCGGTACAGTACTGGATTCCGTAGCTGCACCGTTAAAAGATTCCATCTTTCATTATGTTGAAAACATGGATCATATAACCTATACGGCAGGCAGTAATGGCTCCTTAACTATTACCGTTCACTTTGTGCCAGGTACTAACCCTGACCAGGCTGAACTGACTATTTCAAATATGGTGGCAGCAACAACCAGTCAATTGCCTTCACAGGTAATACAATCCGGCATCACCGTTCTGAAACAAAATGAGCCCATGGTGATGGCCATTGATGTGTACGCGGAAAACGCCCGGGATTATGACCAGGCATTCCTTACTGAATATGCTACCACCCGTATTGTTCCTGAAATACGGCGGATTGCCGGGGTCAGTCATTTGATCACCCTTAATGAGAAAGATTCATTAATGCGTATATGGCTAAACAAAGACCGCCTGGCTTCTCTTAATTTAACATTGAAAGAACTATTGGCAGCCATCCCCAAAGAAAACGTGGAGGCGGTAACCGGAATGTTATACAAAAAAGGTAGCCAGCCTTTTGATTATATTATTAAATGCAAAAGTAAGTACAACCAAACTGCCAAATACGGGAATACGCCTGTTCACACCAAAACCGGCGCCATTTTGAAACTGAAAGAGATGGCAACAAAAATTGAATTTGGTCCTTACACATATGGCTACTTTACCCGTATAAAAAACAATCCCGGTATCAGCATGATAGTAATGCCGCTTGCCGGCGCAGATTATAACCAGATCCAGGCGGCGGTGAACAAATTGATGGAAGCCGCATCGGCAAAATTTCCCGCCGGTATAAAACATTTGATATTATATAACCCAAAAGACTCGCTATACCTTTCCGCGGAATAAATTGTCTGACTCAGGATTAAACTGATTACGCTGCATTACCTGCCCAGTTCAGCTATTATATTATACAGCAGCCTTCCCGCTACGGGGTCCGTAGCGGCCTTTTCCAGCGACATGGTACACAGGTAGCTGTTGCCGGCTTTCACCAGTGTAGCGCCCTGGATAGTAGACATATAGGCGGCGCGTTCCGCCATTTCACCTTTAATATAGCCGTGTACGTTAATGTGCTTTGCCAGTATATCCAATCCGCGTTGGCGCCTTACCGTTAGTGCGCCATTGCATACTGCCGGTAGTTCCCGTTTGTTGTTATTGAAGTAACGGAGATCCAGGAGGCCGATGCCGTTGAATACCGGCGCTTCAGGGATGTCCATGTTTACAATATCTCCCTCCGGGAAATTCAGCACGCCGGAAACATACTGCGGGAGCAGCTGGGCGGCTGATTTTGCTGCGTCCAGCAGCAGTATCTTCCCTCCTGCCTGCACAACGGATTGCAGCTGCTGCTGTTCGGCTGCGCTGATATTCTTTCCGGGTTCCAGGCCGGCAAATACATATACAGTGGACTTCTTAGCCAATGCTTCGCTTACGGTTTGTACAGTAGTGTATTTAATTTTCAGGGCATTGAAAACGGGTTTCATTTGCCCGGCTCCATCTAATAATACCACAGGGGCGGTGAGCGCAGGTGAAAAAAACCGTTGGTCAGCCAGTATTATTTTGTATTCGTTGGAAGACAGTATACGGTTACGCTCCTTCAGGGTGAGTACCAGTTTACCGTTTACTTCCGCTGTGGGTAATGTTTTAGGAATAAGGATGTTGGGCGTTACCCATTGGCGGCCATAGTAAGGCACTTCCGGTATGGATTGCTTACCCGTGGCAATAACGGCGCCTTCATTGGTTTGCAGTTGCCAGGTTAATTCCGTTGCGCTTAACGGCGTTCCTTCATGACGGTCGTTCACTATGCAGATGCGCGCCGGGAGTGCTGTGCCTGCATAAAAGTGCCGGCCCCATAACTCCGCACTTACCAGTACCGGCTGTAAGGCACGCTGCAACGCATAGTAAGTAGGGTACGGTTCAATGGCTTTGGCATCATATACATTCCGGAACCAGCTTATTAAAGCGAAGTGCAGGATGCCTGCTGCCTTATCATTGGTTCTGCGATAGGCCTCCGCCTGTTCACCGGTAATGAAAGCCTGCGATTCCATGAACCAGGCGGGATCGCTGAACTCATACGCCAGGTCGCCCACCAGTTCCTGCGGCGTTTGATGCACCTGTGTATAGAAGCGTACCGGGTGGCCGGTTTCATTATTGGAGTAGCCGGACGACATTTCCTGGCTGATCAGCGGCCGCCCTTCATTATGATTGCGTTGCTGGAACTCACCGTTGAACTGTTTGAAGATCGTGTAGTCGTACCAGTTAATATAGGCATGAATATCATCTATATCGCCATCGTCGATGTCCCTGAAGAAGTCTTTCCCGAATTTCTTCTCATTCCGCTTGTAGTTGGAGTCAAAACAAATGGGGCGGGTTCCGTCTGTTTTCCGCATGCGCTTCACCACTTCGGAAATGATCTTCATTTTAAGCCGCGCCCTTGCCGGGTCGGGATCGTTGTCATAAAACTTCATTTCGTTGTTTACCGTCCAGAACAAAATGGAAGGATGGTTGCGGTACTTTTTCAGGAGGCTGATAAATTCATCGGCCCATTTGCTGATGAGTTGTTCATCCGGCATAGAGCTGTTGATCATGAGCCAGGGCCAGGTGCCTTCAAAGCTGATGCCCACGCCTTTCCTGTCGGCCGCCGCGAGCCAGTTTTCGTTGTACGGCGACGTATGCGTGCGGGTTACTTCCATGTTGCCTGCTTTCATCAGGTCGTAGAAGCGTTCCGCCAGCTGTG
>JBCNPS010000454.1:0-6291 GCA_039593235.1 Chitinophaga sp.
AGCAGTTTGCCGCCTTCGGCCACTTCGATCATGCGCTGGCGCATGGCGTAGCAGGGCAACAGGGTATCCGCTCGGTGCCGGTACTCTTTAATATGATCTGGCAAAAAGCCTTTATGTGGGACGGTGGCGTGAACCACCTGGAATTGCAGGCGCTTACGCCGTTAACGGATCACAACGAAATGGCGGTAGACCTGAAAGAACTGTTGCAGAAAATGCAGACGGATCCTAAATACCGGGCTATGTTCAAAGCCGCTTTTGGTACGGAGGAAATTACCAGCGAGCGTATGTTCAAGGCATTCACGCAGTTTGTGGCTACTATGGTATCCGCCGGTTCCAAATACGATAGTGTAATGCTAAAAGTGCCCGGTGTGGCTTTTACTGCAGAAGAAAATGCGGGGTACACCGTTTTCCGTGATAAGTGTGCAGCCTGTCATAAAGAACCATTATTCACCGATCTTACCTACCGCAGTAACGGGTTGCCTTATTTACCGGCGTTAAATGATGTGGGCAGGATGAAGATCACCGGTAACACTGATGATAATCTTCATTTTAAGGTGCCTTCCCTGCGCAATATCCTGAAAAGCGCCCCTTATATGCACGACGGCCGTTTCTTTGATATTTTCCAGGTATTTGACTTCTACGATCATGGTGTAAAGGTTACTCCCACCACCGATCCGTTGGTGAAGCAGGGAATTAAATTATCAGACCAGGAAAAGCGGCAGCTGTATTTCTTTCTGAACACGCTCACGGACTACACCTTTCTGGGTAATGCCTCACTTAGTGAAGTGCGGATCGAGTAGGAGCGGATTTTGTCTGACTCAGGATTTTGATGATTTCGCTGGTTATCATGATTGGATTTTGCAATGATTATATATTAATTTTTTATAAATATTAATGAAGGTATAGGGGCTGGGTTAAAACCAGAGAAGCTGTACAATTGCCTGAAGTGTGCTATTAGCGTGTATTATGTCATAAAAAGCAGGGCTTTCAAATTTTGGTACTAAAAATATTCTTGTTTTTGTCAGGTTATCAGAAAAGCATTAATTTCCTGTGGTTAATCTGTGTATTTCTATATTTCCCTATTGTTGCATATGGAAATTTCTTAAGAATAACATTGTGTGAATGAAGATCTAGTTCCCCGGTTTATTAATCCTAATCATTATTAGTATGAGAAGAATGTTTATTATCCTTAATAAGCTCTTTGTAGCTGGAGCATTTACTTTTCTTTTTGTGTTGTTTTCTTGCAAAAGAACAAATGTTAATCCTCATCTTCAAGAAGATCCGAATACATTTTTAATTGAAGCAAAATCTTATTTTGAAAAGGAGGTAATTACTAAAAACCCTAATGTCTCAACAGAAAATCTTTCACTAACATCTTCCAAAATCCCGCTTTGGGATCAAGCCCGATCTGAAATTTTGGGAACTGGGAATGTTGTAACTGTTCCGGTAAAATTTACATCCGATTTATATGTAAAATTTAACAAAGGCAAGAATAGCCTATCTACAAGTGATATGACGAGATTGCTCTTTTATAGGGACAGTATTGGAAAAATGCACGCTGAAGTTATTGTAACTATTCCTGATGATTATTACATTAGTCATCCTCCAACAGACGATTTCTTTTATGGTAGAATTTTAGTGGAAGATTGGTATGGACATCAATTAAGAAATTTTAATTATCATTTTGATGGGACTTATGAACCATTTAGAGTAACTGGTCAGACAAATAAAGTAAGTACAGAACTTATGGGAAAATGTTATATTGATTATTATTATTGTGCTTCATCAGGAGGATATAATGAGTGTTCTTATTCTTATTCTAAAACGATTGATTGTGGCGGGGGAGGTGGTGGTGATATAGGTAGCGGTACCCCTTCTTATTTCGGACCTGGAGACTACCCTTCTGTTGGCGGTGGTGGTGGTGGCACTGGTACAAGACCGGATCCCAATAGACCCAAAGTTAGGCTTGACGTCCAATTCCGGAAAATCAAAGTAGATCCTGGTACTAATCCATGTTTGGCAACAATTAATAATGACGTAAATGTAAAGGCCAATCTGGCACAGATGATGATCAACATTTTCTATGAAGGAAAAACGGGGCAATATAATTTGGTATCTGATATGATCTCTAAATTAGCTACCGATGATACATGGAATGTAATTATAAAAAATCAATCAATACCGGATATTGAAGACCCTAATACCGGTCAGATTAGCACAGAGAATGCTAATACAAAAGGTGTTATGGGCAATGCAGTAATTACCTTTAACACAAAATATCTATCCTCAGCAACAGATCTTGCCGTAGCAAGAACTTTAATACATGAAATGGTACATGCTTATTTTTTGCATGCACTTGCTAAGCCTTTGGACCCCTCTTATCAACAATTTGTAGAACTCAACTCGATGCTCTTCCTGACCGAAGGATCGAAAATAGATCCAGGTATTCCTCAACATGAATTAATGGCTTATAATTATGTAAATGGGATCTCGTCAGTTCTATATCAATATGCACTAGTTGCAGGAATAGATTCTCCTGATCCAAATTTAACAATTAAAGAATACTGCCAGGATCTTGCCTGGGGGGGACTGATGGGAACCAGCGCCTACCAGCTTTATGGGAAAAATAAGGATAGAGTTGAAAAAGAAATTATTAATGAACAGACAAATACACCCTCAGCGACTAAAAAGAAATCATGTAAATAAGCTCTGACTAAATTTGAATTTATGAAAAAGCAAATTTCAGCCCTGATATTTTTCGTTTTTATCTTCCACTTTGGGTATCCCCAGCTCATTTATCATCAATCCAAAGAAGGTAATAAAATATATATATCTGTGTTAGATCAGAAATTGAAAAATCTAATATTTGTTAATCAGCAAACAGATTCAAATTTACTAAGGCAATATGATCCCAGGAATTATAAGTCATTCCTTATAGATACTAGTGCCCATTTAGCCATTAGTAACACTAAATGGGAAAAATTCATTTCACAGATAGACACATCAAAGATTATTAATTATACACTTGTAGATCATTTTAATAATGACCACATTATTTTATTCAATAGTCATTCAAAAAAACGGCTGGATTTAAAAAATAAACCTCACTATAGAATACAATTTTCACCAGTTATATTATCTTCCTCAAACGAGCTTGCTATTTTATCATACATTATGTATAATGGAATGGAAAGTTCTCAGGGAATTATGTGTTTTCTTGAAAAAAAGGAGGGTACCTGGCGAATAGTGGAAAGAATTACCCTGTTTATAGCAGAATATTCAATTTCAAAGTAAAATTAAGGGTTTGCTAAAGAAATCAGGAACTTGAAAGTAAAAACTAATTGATCAATTAGTTTGGATTTGCGAGAAACAAACTATGGGAACGAAGTTCACTTTATTGACCAATTCGTTTTTACTTTCAAGTTCCTGTTTTTTTAAACAAGCGCTGATACTTCAATTAATCTTTATGAAAATCCAAAAAATAACATCCGAAAAATCAGTATAATCAACCTAATCCTGCTCCAAGACAATTTATTCGCCGAAGGCGAAATCCGCTATTTTTTCCAGCAATCCTCCGCGTGGTCATCTACCATGCCGGTGGCCTGCATGTAGGCGTAGCAAATGGTGGAGCCCACGAATTTGAAGCCCCGTTTCAGCAGGTCTTTACTCATGGCGTCGGAAATGGCTGTTTTGGCAGGAACGCCGGCTATGCCTTTACGGTAGTGGTTTACAATGGGTTTGTGGTTTACAAACGACCAGATGTATTTGTCGAAGCTGCCAAATTCCTTCTGAACCGCCAGGTATGCTTTTGCATTGCCGATAACGGACTTTATTTTAAGGCGGTTGCGGATGATGCCTTCGTTCAGCATCAGTTGCTCTACCTTTTTTTCGTCGTATTTCGCTATTTTCTTAGCGTCCCAGTTATCAAAGGCTTTGCGGTAGTTTTCTCTTTTGGTAAGCACGGTATACCAGCTGAGGCCCGCCTGTGCGCCTTCAAGACATAACATTTCGAAGAGATGTTTATCGTCATGGCTGGGTGTGCCCCATTCTTTGTCATGGTAATCCTGGTACAGTTTGTCTTTGTTGGACCAGCTGCATCTTACTTTTTCTATAGCTGCCATTCGCTGATAGTTTTATTTACCTGCAATTTATACAATTCCAGGTCTTCAGCGGTTTGTTTAATGAAACTGTTGTCTTCCAGGCTGCCTACTACTGCGTTCATTTCTTTTTCGCTTTCATAAGCCAGCTGACGGAAGGGGTTTTTATAATCTTTTTCCCTGGAACGTTTGATCTGTACGGTGATCCATTCCATGGTGGCTACGGAATCGTTCATCCATTGCGCCAGGTTTGCGGCGGAGAGATCGCTGTTTTTGATTTCCAGTAAACAGGCCACAGCATGTTTTAATTTATCGGCTGCGTATTCGTTGCCAATTTGTTCGTAGGCGGTATGCAGTTCCGGCCAGCTGGCGATCTTGTTTTCGCGGATCTTTGTTTTGAGGGAAGTTACCGTTTCCGCTTTCATCAGTTGCCCGCCAATGTTTTGCCAGTCGCCGCGTTTAGCTGTTTTAACCGCTTCCTGTAAATCAGCCAGGGATGATTTTTTTGCTGCCAGGATATTTTTCACTGCATAGAGCACCACCATTTCAGTGAACAGCGGATAAGCCCTGTGTACTTTCAGCAGTTCCACATCGCGGGAGCTGTTTTCAAAGCCTTTGGAGAGAATGGTGAGTGCGGCTACTTCCTCCGGACTATTTTTTAGTAGTTCTTTTCCTTTATTACGTATATCCTGTTCCGTTAGTTCTTCTGCCGGAATATTTTCTTCCAGGGCGTACCATGCTTTACCGGTAGCGGTTTCCATGATAGCCAGTGCCTGGAATATTTCTTCTACAGAATCGGGGGCCAGGTAATCGTATTCAATGAGTTGTTGTTTATCGGTGCGTTTGTCGCGGTCTACATACTTCCAGGAGTTACGCGCAATAGCGTACATATTGTACAGGAACCAGTAGCCCGGCATTATTTTCAGGCGGTTTTCATGTTCGTCGTTTACCACGAGGCTGAATGGGATGGAAATATTCAGCTCCGACATGTAATTGCCTTTGGAAATAAGCGTGAAGCTGGCGAAGCGGGAATTATGTTTCAGGCTTACGCAGAGGCCCGGCCAGAATCCCCTGCCGGCAATGATCTCACCATCGGCGCCGCGTGAGTTGTGATTGGAACCGATAGTAGCGCCGGCGGCCATATTGCTTTGCCCCATCACGAGCGCCGCGCACAGGAACGAGTTATTATGGTGTTGTTCATGTGCAGGGAAGATGAGGGAGTTAAGCACTTCGCAGCAGGAAATAGTGGCGTTGTTGCCCAGGTAGGAGTTGATCAGCCTGGCGCCGTATTTCAGCTGTGAGTGGGAGGCCATTACAAAGCGAACGGCTTTCACGCCATAGAATACGCGGCAGCCGTAGCCTATTACGCCGTTTACCATTTCACAGCCTTCGCCTATTTGTGAAGAGGCTTTGCTGCTGCTGTTGATGGTAAGGTTTTTCAGTTTGTTGGCGCCTTTCAGGTAGGCATCCGTACCAATGGTTACGTCTTTGATCATCTTACAGTTTTTGATCACTGTACGATCACCCACCATACCATAGTAGCCGCGTCTTTTGTCAAATTGTTTTTCTGTGAAGGCTTTGAACTGGCGTTGCAGCTGTTCATCGTCGCGGTAGCGGGTCCACAGGTAAGCGTCTCCGGGGAGCATACCGTCGAAGGGCATTACACTTCTGCCGCCGTTTTCGTTGCACAATTCCATCCAGATACGGCCGCTTTCGTTTTCTCCTTCTTTCAGGATACCGTTTCCGAATTTGGCATAATCGGTTGTGGCCATTTCGTTTACATTGGCTACAATCACTTCATTGCCGAGGATATAATGCGATAAATAATTTACATTATGCACCACTACATTGTCGCCGAAATCGCAGGCGCAGATAGTGCTGTTATACAGTCCTACCGGCATCCGCAGGTTGTGGAACTCCAGGTAGTAGGGTTCCAGTTTACCGATACGCACCATCCCGAAAAAGTGGCAGTGCTGTACCAGTTGCGGATCAAATTCGTTGGAAACAAAAATAATATTCCAGTCGTCGGAGGTATTGTCATTGCGTACCAGCGATTCTATTTCGTGTGCTGTTAATTTCCTGTATTTGTCTCTTCTGCTCCATTGCTCATTACGGAGATAGTATTCGTCTTTGCCTTCCGGTAACGTGGTTTCAATGAAATTATACCCCAGATCGGAGAGGGGTCTTTTTTGGA
>JBCNPS010000455.1:0-6274 GCA_039593235.1 Chitinophaga sp.
TGATGACAGAGGGCTCGGATGGCTGGGGAGCGCCGTTGTTTCTGCCTGCCACCACCAATTGGCCAGTATCCTCTGCGTAACCGGCAAAGCTGGCTGATAACAGAACTGCGGCTAATAGAAAAATCTTTTTCACGTTTTATGATATTCATGATAGCATGGTAATAAATGGGGAGAATAACAGATGACCGGGTTATAATGAGGCGCAAATTAGAAAAGTATTTCCACTCAAAACGGCATTACCTGATTATAAATGCGTTAAAAAAATCGCAGCCATGAGTTACTATTGCTCTTCCATCTCTCAAATATGTAATAATATTTTAACAGATATTGTTATTAAATAGCCCCAAATGGGCAAAATGATAATCACAAGACAAAAAATTATATATATAATTTTAATTAATTGATTGTTTATCTATATATTAGCCTACTGAAAAACCATACAATAACTATGTCTGATTACACCTTTATTACTACTGAAGAACATTTTTTGTTGCAGGATGCGCTGAAGAGAAACAAACAACAGTTAACCAAATTCACTCTTATTGGTTTGGGATTATTACTGATTGCCGCTGTGATACCGCAAATTTATTTGTATACCCACAATAGCCTGGGTGATGCGGATGATTCGCTCCTGTCGTTCAAAAACCTTTGGTTCTGGATATGGCTGTTATGTTTTGTGATAGCGTTGATATTTGCACTGATAAAAGTAACAGATGTACGTTACTGGGCTATAAAAAAGGATCTTACCGCGCTGCAGAAAGGTACTTTACAAGCGCCGATGGAAGCTGTATACCTGGAAAACAACGATACGCAAACCAATATTATGATCCTGCTGGAGAATAAGAAAAAACGCCTGTTTTACTGGATGCGCGGGGCTCTGGACGGATACAGGGCGGGACAGGAAGTAGAAATTACCTATGCCCGTTATTCCCGTGTGATCATCAGCATCAGTAAAAAATAATCTATCGTTTTGTTTTGTATAGTCTTGTAGGTAGATATAACGTACAGGACTATACGTTTTTTTAGTACCAACAGTCATTGCTCTGAAACCGGCGAATTGTGGAAACTATATATTCCACAGATTGGCGGACCCTGCTATAAACACCCGCTAACCGGGAATAGCCACTGGATAACTTAATGAAAATTTCAGCGGAAAGCATTCAATAAATTACGGCTTTTAACGTTGTTATCCACATATGTGTTCATCCCTTAAATACCCACTGATAACCCTGCTACTTGGTACCGCCCTTCTGCTGCTGATAACAGCGCCCGGCTGCCAGTGTAAAAAAGACAATACCGTTACGCCCCCGCCACGGCCGGAACCGCCCAGAGATATTTACCTCGTTACCGCCATACGTGTGAATAATGTGCCTAAAGACAGCCTCGTATACAACGACAAACAGCAGGTTACAGAAAGATGGGATTACAATCCTTCCTACCGCATCTGGCAGAATTATATTGCTTACCAGTACAACCAGGAGGGTTATTTGACTATAGCGAAATATTACAATGAAAATGATAATACCGAAAAAAGCCTGAGCCAGAAAGATTCCCTGGTATGGAAGCCCGCGCAGCTGGTAACCTATACCACTTTTTACCGCAACCAGGGTGAAGAGATTTCAGGTTATGATACCGCTTATATGCAGCTTAGCCCTGATCACCTGCTAACCATGGAAGGAAGCACCGATACAATCCAGATGGAGATTATATCGGCTGTAGGGGTTATATACACACAATACCTCTACCAGGGAAAAGATATCAGCCAGTTTACCAATATGAATTATTTCCGCATTCTGAATAATACGCCGGATCTGACTATGAGCAGGTTTGATCTGACTTATAATCAGTTTGATAATCCATTGTTCGGGCAAGTAGCTAAAAACCCTAACCTGTTCCGCGCTATTGGAGGCGACAATTACCCTTTCTTTTCCAACGAGTATTATCCTTACCTGGTGAGTGAACATTTGGTAAATAATATCCGGTACGAGTCAGAAAAAGTTCCGGCCACCAGTAGCGCCGTTACCTATAAAATGCAGGACACCACCAACTTCCCGCAAACGCAAACCATTGCCGGTTTGAATAAAACAATCACTTACACCTATAAAATAATTAAAGCGGATTAGCAGAAATTTTCCGGACTTTTGTAACCAGATACCATCAATCATTATTGCTTATGAACCTGGCTCAATTTCAGGAATACTGCCTTTCCTTACCTGGCGTTACAGAAGAGTTTCCTTTCGGAGATGAAACCCTCGTATATAAAGTAAGTGGAAAAATGTTTGCCCTCAGCGGACTGGAAAATTTTGAAACCATTAACCTCAAATGCGACCCTGAAGAAGCCATTGAGCTGCGGGA
The DNA here is from genome assembly GCA_039593235.1 of Chitinophaga sp. GTDB lineage: Bacteria > Bacteroidota > Bacteroidia > Chitinophagales > Chitinophagaceae > Chitinophaga. The sequence goes on from JBCNPS010000455.1 coordinate 2,356, forward strand.
GCGGTATGAAGGCGTAGTTCCCGGTTATCACATGAATAAAAAACACTGGAACACCGTAGATGTACATTCCGGTATCTCCAATAAACTGCTGCTGGAATGGATCCTGAAATCGTATAACCTGGTGGTAGCCAGCTTACCCAAAAAGGAAAGGGAAAAACTGGGCCAATAACCGTTCCCCATATACCTGCCGGCCATCCACTATTTTTTTATTACATTAGCCGCTATCTAAATCTTAAATAAACCGTTTATGAGAAAATGGCTGCTGCTGGCCTGCGCCGCGTTGTTTATAATTCCGGCTGCCTGTAAGGCTGTTAACCAGGATTCCCTCTGGATGTACGAACACTACACCAAAAAAGAAGTATACATCACCATGCGGGATGGTATTAAGTTGTTTACTTCCATTTACCTGCCAAAAGATCAATCGGAAAAACATCCTATCCTGATGACGCGCACCCCTTATTCCTGCGCTCCTTATGGCGAAAATGCCTTCCGTCCGCTCTATAAAAATCATTATAAGGAATACCTGAAAGAAGGCTACATCATGGTGATACAGGATGTAAGAGGTACCTGGATGAGTGAAGGTAAATTTGTGAACGTAAGGCCCTTTAACCCGGATAAAAAAGGAAAGAAAGATATTGACGAAGCCAGTGATACTTATGATACCATCGACTGGCTCGTGAAGAACCTTAAGGGAAACAACGGCAACGTGGGTATATTCGGTATTTCCTATCCAGGCTTCTACTCTACTATGGGAGCGCTGAGCGGTCATCCTGCCCTGAAAGCAGTGAGCCCGCAGGCGCCTGTTACGGATTGGTTTTTGGGAGATGATTTTCATCACAACGGTGCTTTCTTTATTGCAGACGCCTTTTCTTTTTATACCGTATTTGATCACCCGCACCCCAAACCCACTACGGAAGGGCCCAAGGGGATCGAGTACTATACCCACGACAATTACAAATACTACCTGGAAACCGGCGCGCTTCCGAACTTTGCTAAAATTATCGGCGACAGCGTTACCTTCTGGCATGAAATGTATGCACACCCTACATACGATAGCTGGTGGAAAGCCCGCAACGTGCGCAACTTCCTGGAAAATGTAAAACCGGCCATGCTGATAGTAGGCGGTGTATTTGATGCAGAAGATTGCTTCGGCGCATGGAACACCTACAAAGCTATTGAAACAAAAAGCCCGTCTACCAACAACCGTATTGTAATGGGGCCATGGTACCATGGCCAGTGGGCATCCAACGATGGTACCCACCTGGGTAATGTACGTTTTGGCAGTAACACCGCCGAATACTACGCACAAAATGTAGAGATCCCTTTTTTCAATTACTACCTCAAAGGCAAGGGCGCCACACCCGATATTGCAGAAGCCACTATTTTCTTCACCGGCGAAAACAAATGGAAGCAGCTCCCCAAATGGCCCCCGGCCAATATGGAAGATGCGCCGGTGTATTTACAGGAAAATGGTAAGCTGTCTTTCACCAAACCTACTGCCAGCAACAGTTTCAGTGAATATGTAAGCGACCCCGCCAAACCTGTTCCCTATACGGAAGACGTACACTTTGGCCGTACCATCAACTATATGACCGATGACCAGCGTTTTGCCGCCCGCAGACCGGATGTAGCCGTATTTGAAAGCGAAGTGCTGGATAACGATATTACCCTGGCCGGCCCGGTGGTGGCCGATCTGATAGCCAGTACCAGCACTACCGATGCGGATTTTATTGTAAAAGTAATAGATGTATTTCCCGACGATTTTAAATACGAAGAAGACGCACCAACAGAACATCGCCGCGTGCCTTCGGCTACCTACCCCATGGGTGGCTACCAGATGCTGGTACGGGGAGAGATCATGCGTGGCAAATTCCGCAACAGCTTTGAAAAGCCGGAAGCGTTTGTTCCCAATCAACCATCCGAAGTGAAATTCACCATGCCGGATGTGGCGCATACTTTCCAAAAAGGCCACCGCATTATGATCCAGGTGCAAAGCAGCTGGTTCCCGCTCACCGACCGCAATCCCCAGCAGTTCATGGACATTTACAAGGCTACCGACAAAGATTTTAAAAAAGCAACTATCCGCATCTATCATGATGCACAGCACCCATCCAGTGTAGTGCTGCCGGTTGTGAAATAATGATTTACCGGGATGATACCGATGGTATCATCCCGGTAGTATTGCCTGGCTGGAATCCACCGGCCCTTTTTCACCCCCCCGGGGTATCCCATACCGTTAAACATCTCCCGTAAAATAACAGCAGCGGGAACGTGAAGACCTGCTGTGAAATATTATATTGATTAACTTGCATCATCTTTAAAAAGCCTTATTTTAACTAACATTTCTGTCAATTATTAATTATGTACAAAAAATACCTGTTCATAGGAGCCCTGGGATTCATATCCTTACAAGGTTTCAGTCAGGCTAAACCTGCACCTAAGAAGAAGCCCGTGGCCAAAACAGCTGTTAAAGCCCCGGTATTAAAAAACAAGCTGGATTCCGTAAGCTATGGAATTGGCGTAAGCATTGCTGAAAACCTGAAAGCACAGGGGCTGGAGAACATTAATCCTTCTCTCCTGGCCAAGGCAGTACAGGATGCGTTGAAGAACCAGCCATTAACAATGACAAAAGAACAATGTGATATGAGTATAAGTAATTATTTACAGCAACTGAAAGCAGATAAAGCTGCTAAAAACAAGGAAGCGGGACTTAAGTTCCTGGCGGAAAATAAAGTAAAACCGGGTGTGGTAACCTTACCTGACGGCTTACAATACCAGATCCTGAAAGAAGGCAACGGGCCTAAACCCACCGCTGCAGATAAAGTAAAAACACATTATCACGGTACTTTAATTGACGGTACAGTGTTCGATAGCTCTGTAGACAGGGGGCAACCTATTTCCTTCCCCGTAGGCGGCGTTATCAAAGGATGGACAGAAGCCCTGCAATTAATGCCTGTAGGCTCCAAATGGCGCCTTTTCATCCCTTCCGAGCTGGCATACGGCGATCGCGGTGCAGGCCCTAAAATCGGCCCCGGCGCAGCGCTGATCTTCGACGTGGAGCTGCTTGCGATTGAGCAATAGCGGTTTTGAGCGCCTTCGGCGCTGCGAATTTTGTCTTGGAACACTGATTACGCTGATTTTAATGATTAGTTTGATTTTATTTTAAAATTTGAAAATAATAAAGGGAGATAAAAGCGAATATTGCTTCTATCTCCCTTTATTTTTTAACCGCTTAAAAAATATCAATGAAATCATTAAAATCAGCGTAATCAGTGTTCCAAGACAAAATTCGCAGTGCCGAAGGCGCTATTTCGCTGAGAACACGCGCGGCCGGCGTTGTTCGAGTAGCAGGAAGTCCGCCAGCACCATAGCGGTAACGGCTTCCAGTACTACGGGTACGCGTAGCGCAATACAGAGGTCGTGGCGGCCCTTCACACTGAAGGTTTCCACTTCCCCGCTTTTTATATTAAGGGTTTGCTGTTCTTTAGGCGTGCTGGATGTAGGTTTTACCGCGATACGGAATACCAGCGGGTTGCCGTTGGAAATACCTCCTACTACACCGCCTGCATGATTGGTGGCTGTTTTTCCGGTTTTATCAACAATCGGATCGTTGTGTTCCAGTCCCTTCATTTTGGCGGCGGCAAAACCAGCGCCAAATTCAATGCCTTTGATGGCAGGAATCGCAAATACAGCATGTGCCAATGCGGATTCCAGTGAATCAAAGAAGGGTTCGCCCAACCCGATAGGCAACCCGTTTACTACACATTCCACGATGCCGCCTACTGAATCTTTGGCTGCAATAGCTGCTTCCAGCCCCGCTTCCGGATCAGGATTACCGCCCACTTCCGTAATAGCAGCGTTTACCTGGATCTCTTCACCAAGGATCTTCTTCGCTATTACGCCGGCCGCTACCAGGTTA
>JBCNPS010000456.1:0-6239 GCA_039593235.1 Chitinophaga sp.
TGTTCACGCAGCTTCTTTCTTACAAAAGACACACACATATTAAAACTGATAACAAACAACCAACCGCTTACAGACTGGTTGGGTTCAATATCCTGTCTTTTTTCCCATAGGCGGGCAAATACGTCCTGGAGAATGTCTTCTGTAACCACATCATCTTTCACAAACTTGAAAATATTCCGGTATACAGCCCCGTGATACTTCCAATACAAACTGTCAAAGGCGCTTACTTCGTGGTTTTGTAACCGCACTACTAATTCAGCATCTGGTATATTCATATCTCTTCTTTTATATAAATCATATCGTGGAATACAATTTATATGGCTAGAAAAAAGCCAGGTCTCCCAAAGGCAATGGCCATGTATTTTGCTGTATAAATTAGTAACAAATATTATTATTTTATAAATAAATTCGTATTAGCTATAATTATAAATTATTACACGCCTGTAAAATGCAGGAAAAGGAAGAATAAAAGCTGCTGCCAGAAAGGATTTCAAGGGGTTGCAATAAAAGAGAGGAATAAGGAGTTGTGGTACAGGGCGCTTTTTTAACGGGGGCTATTGATGCCCCCGTGATGCAGTTTTTATTTACTAAATGGTTACAACTATACGCTGTCCGTCAGTCGCATCCGCGTCCCATAGTTCCGCGATACGGTTAATGTCCATCTCCACTGTTTTAACGGTCAGCTTTCCTTCGGCAGCCAGCATAAACATCTCCGGTAAAATAGCTGTAAGCAGTTCCTTTACCTGGCTTTTGGTCCAGGCGCCCAACCCGGAGCCGGTGAGCTGTATATTCACGCTCCGCAGAACGGCTGCAGATAATTGCAGGAGATCGCCCGACATACTTCCAACAGAAACAAAGCGTATGAAATTGGTCCATGCCCCATCGCCCTTCAGGCAGCTGAAGATCATCTCCGCGGTATGTCCCCATAAATAATCAATTACAATATCAACCGGTGTTGCTTTATGGATTTGTTTCAACGCAGCGGTAAATGCTGCATCTTCCTGTTGAAGGGAAATCATTTCATCTGCGCCAAGTGATAAAAGCTCCTTTAAGGACAACTGGTTCCGGCCTGTTACGATCACTTTTTTTGCGCCATAGTGTTTGGCTATCTGCACGGCCACGCGGCCGGTAAAGCCTGTTGCGCCGTTGATCAGCACTGTATCGCCCGGCTGAATACCTGCTTTAAATTTCAGCGCCATTGCCGCGCCGAAAACTGCATTGGGTAATGCGGCGGCTACGGCGTCGCTCAATCCATCCGGCACCTTAACGATACGGTCTTTTTCCACCACCACTTTCTCTGCCAGCATACCATCCACGCCCACGGCATATACCCTGGTACCGTTACTGAGCAGGCCTACCCCGTCGCCGCCAATGATGCGGCCTTTCTCTTCCGGCGCATCGGCGGAGTAGTGCTTTCCCGTTGCCCGGCCTTTGTCGAAATGCTTGATCGCTACCGCCTTTACGGTAACCAGCATTTCATTATCGTTTTGTATTGTTGGCTCCGGCACTTCCACGTACTGTGGTATTTCGCTCTGCCGGTACATTACTGCTGCTTTCATGCGTTCGTTTTTAAATGATGTATTTTAAACCAAGGCAAAATTAGAAGCTGTAAAATTTACCGGTGATAACATATGTTATCAAGTTTCAGAAATGCGGCTTTCCTTTGGCGATCTTACTTTTGATCCGGCTCAGGTGCACTTTCGTAACGCCGAGATAAGAGGCGATATAATGCTGGGGAACCCGGCGGATAATATGCGGGCGCTGTTCCAGGAGATTTTTATAACGTTGTTCAGGAGAATCCCGTATAAAAGAAACCAGCTCGGTAACATAGTGTGTTTGCCGCATCAAAAACATCTGCATCATCATTTTGGGGAACTCCGGCTCCTTTGATAATTCTTCGATCAGCTGGTTCACATACATCCTTGGAAGCAGGTACACCACGGAAGGCTCAATGGTTTCAATGGTAAAAAAGCTGGGCGTATTATTGATAAAGCTTTCAAGAGAGCTTAGCCCTTCATTTTCAAAAAAGAACTGGACGGTTTTATCGACCCCGTTATTATTAAAGAATAACCGCACGCAGCCTTTTTCTATGAAGATATAATTCTGAGATACCTTTCCTTCTTCCAGCAATATTGACTTTGCCGGGAGTTCCAGGCAGGTCTGAAATTCCAGGTATTTATCCCAGAAGGAGCTCAGTTGCGGGAATTTTGATTTAAAGTGAAAGATCATGTTTGGTTGGGTGGTTGGGAGATAAAGTTAAGGGAAATACAACTTTTATCCGATTCCAAACATGCGGTAACCTTATTAGCTTTGCGGCATGTTAAGTTCCCATACCTGGCGCCGGCGTAAGAATGCCGGACATTTTGTTCCTGTAGCGATATTCCTGCTGTTAGCCCTGCTGATGCAAACAGTTGTTTCAAACGCTCAAACCAATAACAGGCCACATTACCAGTTGCTCTGGCGTATTGATGGTCCCGGCCTCACAGCGCCCTCCTACCTGTTTGGCACTATGCACCTCACGGATAAGCGGGTGTTCGAGTTCAGCGACTCCGTATTGATGGCATTGCAAAGCACATCCGCCTTTGCGATGGAGGTGGATATGGACTCTATGATGACCTACCTGTTAGCGCCCGGGGGGCCATTACAGGATACCGTTAACTACATGCGCACCCTGCTGAACCGGGAAGAGTACCGCTATGTGGATAGCCTGGTAAAAGAGAAAACCGGTTCCCCGCTTGAGCAGCTGAAGCTAAAACGCTTATGGTTCCTTGAAAAGCTGCTCATTGATGAAGAAGGAGAACTTGAGAAGAATGCAGGGCCAACCCGGAAACCGGAAAACATTTTCCTGGATGCCTGGCTGCATCAGAAAGCCACCAGGCTTAATAAACAGGTGTACAGCCTCGAAAGGATCCAGAACCAGTTAAACATTTTCAGCGCTGATGTGTCGGAAGTGCAGAAAGAAATATTCCTGTGGGGCATTGGCTACGAACCTGCGGGACCGGATAGCGCCAACAACAGGGCCAGCCGGCTCAAGGCACGGGTCAACTCCCTGAACGACTTCGTGAACCTGTACTATGAAGGCGATCTGCAAAAAATAGCCGCACTTGCCGGCAGCGGGGAAATGCCGGGAGATGGCCCGGACCTGGCAACAAGGAATAAGGAAATGGTAACCAATCTTGTATCACTGCTCAGCAAAAAAAGCGTTTTCGCCGCTGTAGGCGCGGCCCATTTACCGGGCGAAGAAGGACTGATTTCATTACTTCGTAAAAAAGGATATTCCGTTACCCCGGTAAGCGCAAAGTTCACCGGTGCCGCACGGCGCCAGCTCCAGCAACTGGACAGTTTGAAAGGATATTCGCTGAACAGGATTGCAAATGGCTATAGCGTTGTATTACCGGGCGTGCCTGTAGTATACCCGCTGCCGGGCATAAATGGCAAGATGTTTATTGGCGGCAACGAAGCGGAAGCCGGGTTTGTTTTCACCATGGATATTCCCCAATTAGCTACAGACCGGAGCCAGCTGGTAAAATCAATGATCACCAACATGGCGGCACAGGATAACGCGGTATTACAACGATCCTACCCCATCACTTACCGTAACGTAGCAGGTACCGAAGCTATATTGCTGCAACAGAACCTCCCTTTTTATATACGTGTTTTCATCATAAACAACAGGGCCTTTTTATTTATGCATAGTTCCCAGGAAGCTGACAGCAGTAACCGGAAAGACTTCTTCCGGTCTGTGCGCTTTTATGATATTGTGCGGCCTGAAACAGTATATGACACGCTACATCAGCCACAGTTAGGATTCTCCGCGCTTCTGCCATCAGAGCATAATCATATACGAACCGCGAAGGAGTCCATGCGACCAGAAGAAGTTTATTCTGCATTAGATAACCCACATAAGATATCCTATTTATTGCGGGTGCTGAAAATGGAACGGGGTTATTATAATACCAGTGACCAGGTGGTAATGGAAGATGTACTGACCTCCGTGTACCAGCAAGACTCTACCCTGCAGCGAACCGATTCAATACTGACAGAAAAGGAAGGATTTCCGCGATACCAGTTCACTTTCCGGCATCACAACGGTTTTATTTCGCGCTTACATTATATTCCCCGGGGTAACCTCGCCTACTGCCTTCTAACTACCTATGATCCCAACCATACAGACAGCAGCTACTGGCAGCATTTCCTTGGCAGCTTTCACCTGCAACCACTGCAGGCAAAGGCGCCAACCGTTTCATTTGTGCCGGAAGACAGCAGTTTTACCGTAGCCGGGCCCGACAGGTTTACCGGCGGGCCGCTCTCCGGATCCCCGGCGGTAGCGGTACAATTATATACCTCTATGGACAGTACTTCCCACACCATGTACACACTGGAAGTAGACAAGTATTCCCGCTATTTTCACCGGGAGCCCGACAGTATCCGGAACAACATTGTGCTTAATAAAGATACCAACCTGGTAATAATCAACAGCCGTCATTTATCAGAAAACGTATACGAAACCGATTTAAAAAGCCGGTATACCGCCCTCCGGTTTTACCGGAAAGCGATAGTTGCCGGCCACACTATTTACAGGTTAACCGCCATTGTGCCGGAAGAAGTGAGCGGTGCAGGATATGCACAGCAATACTTTTCATCCTTTCATCCGGGTAGCAGGGAGCTGGCGGATACGCTCCGGCTTTCGCAAAAAAAATTACCGGTACTATTAAAAGATCTGCAAAGCACCGACACATCACTATTCCAGCGTGCCAACAGTTACCTGGGCGTGTTTCGCCCCGACAGTTCCGATACGGCGCCTATATTAAATGCTTTAAATGGACAGTTCCCGGCAGATACCGGCATCAGCAGCGCGAGGGTACAACTGTTGCTTTCATTGAAAGATATTGCCAGCGATACCGTGATACATACTGCTGAGCAACTGTTTACCGTTATGCCGCGTGTTCAGCACCGTAAAAGCATATTACGGTTCCTCAGCGGTATTCCCTCGGATTCGGCCATCCGCACCTTTCTGCGCCTTGCCCCGGAATTGCCGGTTGATATGACATTTGCCCGGAACATTTTTGCCACTTCTTTCAGGGATGATAGCTTATATCAAAAGTATCTCCCCGCTATGATCAGTACCGCCGCCCAATCAGAGAGCTTTCTGAACACCTTTATTTCCTATACCCATTACGACTCCATCTGGCGCGCGCCCCGGTTCAGCCAATATAAGCTGGAACAACTTTTACCGGGAACCACCGCCTTGTTTAAACGGCAGCTGGAAAAATGGAAACACCGTAAACCTGGGAGCGACAGCACCTGGTTTTGGGAAAACGACCTGCTTCGCACCGGTGAAATACTCATCCAACCAGGTATGGCTGCGTTGGTGAAAGAAAGCTTCCGTGAAATGCTGGCAGACACCACCACCTCGCTGCGCGCTCTCGGCGCACGCGGATTAATTAACCAGGGTATTAAGGTGAACGACAAGATCCTCAGTGGCATTCTTGCCGATTATAGTACTTCTTATTCATTCATCAGCGCATTAAAGGAACAACAGCAACTATCCAACATACGCCACCTCCTTACCCAGGGGCTCATTGCACGCAGCTATTTAGCTTATTACCTGTCTGACGATTATACTGTAACCGCTATTGAACAGGTGTCGCGGGTAAAAGTACAGTATGGAAAACAATCACCCGTATCGCTCCTGTTATACCGTTATAAAACGGAGGAAAGCACGGATTGGGAATATGTGTTGAATGGGCCATTCCCGGCAGACGGCATGAAACTCAATTTTGAACCGGATCTGATGCATTTCATTGAGCAAAAAAGCACGGCGTTGGATAAGGTGCAGCTCAACGCGGAAGCGCTGAAGGCTTATAAGGAATATCTGGAAGATTGATATTCCCGGTATTTGTCTTAAAATAAATTATCAGCTTACCAATACTATCTGCATGATAATCATGGGTTGTATTAAAACAAAAGAAAGACCATCGGGACTGATGGTCTTTCTTTTGTTTTGGAAGATTTATTACTTATCGCATACTTATCGGATACTTCCGGGATACTTAGGACTCGTCTATGTGTAGTACTCCCTATATAGTACTCATACAGTCTTAATACAGTCCTGATACAGTCGTCATACACTCCCCATGCTCTCCCCATACACTGTGCATGCTCTTAGTCCTGAAAAAGGTTCACATCTACCCCTTAAAAACCAACCCCACATTACTCCCCTGCTTTCTCCTCCCAAT
>JBCNPS010000457.1:0-6221 GCA_039593235.1 Chitinophaga sp.
CCTTTAATAAAACCCAGTGTGGCGGGTATGCTGCCCGCCATGCTGCTAAGCATCATGTCCCTGATTACCTTCAAAACTGATCTTACCGGCAAAAGTATAATAACTTTATGCTAATCAACCAGGTATGTCTTTAATTTCAGCGAATGAAACTGCCTGCATAACCGGTCTTTCCAGCGCCGGTAAAAGGTTGGCAGCTATTTTTTCAGCCGCCGTATAAGCTCCCCCGGCAGCACACAGCTGATAAGTTCCAGGCGCCCCACCAGGATTAAAAAATCCAGCCCGATAATTAAACAAAAAGCCTTAATTTAACTTTCATTATACCCACCAGCAGGAAGGAAAATGAGCCACCACACATTTCCCCCCTGCAAACAAGACTACATTTTTAAAAATTCAAAAACTGATCCCCCATGGCTGATGAAACTCAACAGAAAGTACAGACTGCACTTGGCGACGTTGCCGCAAGACAACTGGCGATTGCCACCCGTACAGTGCCACAGATGTCCAGCATCACTCCCCGCTGGCTAACCCGGTTAATGAGCTGGATCCCCGTAGAGTCGGGCGTATACAGGCTTAACAAAGTAAAAGATGAAAGTAATGTAACCGTAGATTGTTCCGGAAGGGATGAGCGCGAACTTCCTCAAACTTATGTGGATTACATCGACAATCCCCGTGAGTACAACCTGAGCGCCGTAAATACGGTACTGGATGTACACACCCGCGTATCGGACCTTTACAGCAAACCTTACAACCAGATCAGCGAACAGTTACGCCTGATCATCGAAACTATTAAGGAACGTCAGGAAAGCGAACTAATTAACAATAAGGAGTACGGTTTACTGAATAGCGTAGTGCCCTCACAGCGTATTAAAACCCGCACGGGCGCGCCTACACCGGACGACCTGGATGAACTCATCACCAAAGTATGGAAGGAACCGGGCTTCTTTTTACTGCATCCACTCACTATTGCCGCTTTCGGCCGTGAATGTACCCGGCGGGGCGTGCCACCACCCACGGTTTCCCTGTTTGGTTCCCAGTTTATCACCTGGCGCGGCATTCCGCTGATCCCATCTGATAAAGTGCCTGTTGAAAACGGCAAATCAAAGATCATCCTGCTGCGCACCGGTGAAAGCAGGCAAGGTGTGGTTGGTTTGTACCAGCCTAACCTGCCAGGTGAACAGTCGCCCGGTTTATCTGTACGTTTTATGGGCATTAACCACCAGGCCATTGCTTCCTATCTCGTATCCCTTTACTGTTCACTGGCAGTATTGGTAGACGATGCCATTGCTGTATTGGATGATGTAGAAACCGGCAAGTACCATGAATACAAATAATTTCCAACCAGATGGATTACCGGATATTGCTGCATTGGAAAAACTGGCCAACCACCTATTTTCCTCCCTGCAATCCGGTAATGATGTGCCTTCCACGGGCTATACATCAGCTGCCCCCATCCAGGACCCGCTGCTGCAGCAGGGAAGCGTAACAGATGTTACGCAGGCGCCTACCAGTTTACCGGATCCTCATTTTTCCGGTAATGGAGGTATTCCCGCTTCCGTAGCAGGCAGCGGTATTTCGCCATCTGCCCTCCAGCAGCCGGCAACCGCCTACGATCCGTCTTTTGAACAGGAACTGCAACGCGCGCTGAAAAGTATACCTTCATTGCCTTATACATCGCAGTTGCCGGCTGCAGGTACTTCAACTTCCTATTACTTCTTACCGGAAAAAACAGCCGGTATCACCGGTGTTGCCCAGCCTCCGCTGGATATTAACCGGGTAAGGGCGGATTTCCCGGTATTGCAGGAACATGTGAACGGCCACCGCCTTATCTGGCTCGATAATGCCGCCACCACGCAAAAGCCGCGGAGTGTAATTGAGCGGATCAGTTATTTTTATGAACACGAAAATTCAAACATCCACCGGGCCGCTCATGAGCTGGCCGCCCGTGCCACAGATGCTTACGAGCGCGCCCGCGAAAAAGTAAGGGCTTTCCTGAATGCGGCATCTGTCAATGAAATTGTATTTGTGCGCGGCGCCACAGAAGCCATCAACCTGGTAGCCAAAAGCTGGGGCGAACAATTCCTGCAGGCAGGCGATGAAATTATTCTGAGCCACCTGGAGCATCATGCCAACATAGTACCCTGGCAACAGCTGGCCGCCAAAAAAGGATTACTGATAAAGGTGATCCCGGTGGATGACGACGGGCAGATCATATTATCTGAATACCGGCAACTGCTGAGCGCCAAAACAAAGCTGGTATCCTTTACACAGGTATCCAATGCGTTGGGTACTGTTACGCCGGCACAACAAATAGTGGAACTCGCCCACCAGGCCGGCGCAAAAGTACTGGTAGACGGCGCTCAGGCGGTATCGCATATGCGTGCGGATGTGCAGCGGCTTAACTGCGACTGGTATGTATTTTCCGGTCATAAGGTTTTTGGCCCAACCGGGATCGGCGTGTTGTATGGCAAAGAAGCATTGCTGAACGAAACACAACCCTGGCAGGGCGGCGGAAATATGATCAAAGATGTAACCTTTGAACACACGCAGTACCATGCAGCGCCAGGACGCTTTGAAGCCGGCACCGGGAATATAGCCGATGCCGTAGGACTGGGCGCAGCCATCGACTATGTAAATCATATAGGCATTGATGTTATACACCAGTATGAACATTACCTGCTTGTATATGCTACACAGCTGCTGAAAGAAGTACCTGGTTTGCGCTTAATAGGTACGGCTCCCGACAAAACGAGCGTGTTATCTTTTGTATTTAAAGATTTCACTACCGAACAGGTAGGAGCAGCGCTCAACCAGGAAGGGATTGCTGTAAGATCAGGCCATCACTGCGCACAACCTATTCTTCGCAGGTTTGGCGTGGAAAGCACCGTGAGGCCGTCGCTGGCGTTTTACAACAGCTGCGCCGACATAGACATTCTGGTAAATACCCTGTTGAGATTACGACGGAGCAGGATATAATTTTTTTTGTAAGAAGAGATGGCCGGCTGTTCGCTTATTTCAAAACTGCTGATCATCTCTTCTTCAAAAAAAATTTTCATCTCACAAAAAAAAAATAACAACCCGACAATATCCCCAAACAAGCTACAGTACTACATTACATTCATGCTCATTTTTCTTTAAAAAGTATCGTCCCCCTGAAACATGCGGCTGTGCTCACAAAAAACAACATTTAAATTTTGCGGTTTAAATTATTTACCTACATTTGCACCTCACATTGCGAGGTAGAGCAGAGGTAGCTCGTCGGGCTCATAACCCGAAGGTCAGTGGTTCGAATCCGCTCCTCGCTACAAAAATGAAAGTCCTGTACAAAAGTGCAGGACTTTTTTTGTAGGTCAGCAGATCAAAAATAAATAGTATTATTACAGCAGGCCAATATACTGAAAGCAGTTTTGTTAGCCGTCAACCCAATCCCTAAATAAAATTTTATTCAATCAATGAAACAAAAACCTTCAATGGCATTTGTTGCCGCCTCCTGGGTGGCCGTATTTGCAGGTATCCTCGGCTTTATCATTGGTCTGTGGAACGCATCTACTATGCAGTTAAATGAAAAAGGATATTATTTCACCGTTCTGATGTACGGTTTATTCTCCGCGGTATCTGTCCAGAAGTGCGTACGCGACAGGCTCGAAGGCGTTCCGGTAACAGACATTTACTATGGTCTGAGCTGGGTATCAATGCTGCTCACTATCCTGCTGCTCACTATCGGACTGTGGAATGCCACCCTTGCACCAAGTGAAAAAGGCTTTTACGCTTTTGCATTTCTGCTGAGCGTTTTCGGCGCCATTACCGTTCAGAAAAATACCCGCGATACCCAGGCAGCGAAAGCCACCAATACGCCTGGTGATATGCAATAGCTTCTTCAACAGGAAGGCTGCCTGGCAGTCTTCCTGCTATTCCCCTCTCCCCTTTTTCCGGATTCCATAAATACTTTTCCTGAATTGATTCCAGGTACAACGGATGCGATACTACATTTGCATCAACCCCTCTGTGCAGCGCTGAATTACCAGTAGGCGTCTTCACAGGCATAAGATCCATCTATCCATGATACCCTGATAATATACCTGCAAAGTGATTAACCAGCTCCCTGGTAATCACTTTTTTTTGTGACATATTATAATATATTTGTTGGCATTTAACCCCTTTATCCCATGGGAAACAAGATCTATAAGTATATTATTATTGTAAAGATACTGGTGATTATACTGCTGTTTGCCCCCCTGTTCCTGTCCCAGGTTAATGTTACTGTACCTGAAGGTTTTGAAAGATGGACCAGCGATATCTTAAAAAATGCGGATATAGTGACCCTGCCTTTTGGTTTGCTGTATGAGCTCGACAGGTTTACGAATATTGTTCCGCTCCATTACAGCAATGGTTCTATGGCCGATGTATTTTTGACGCCCATTATTTTCCTGCTCACCTGCAGTATGTGGTGCGGCATTTTTTACGGGCTGATGTCACTGATCCGGAAAAAATCTGCAGCTGCTTCTGCAACGGGAAGCGAATACTGGAAAAAAATATTTTTATCGGACCTGCTTATTTCCCTCGTTTCATTTGCGTTTATTTTCCTGTTGAATAAACATGATACAGATGGCGACACCGGTGAGAATTATCTTTTATATATGGTAGTGCTGGGGTTAACCATTTTTTGTTCTTTTCTGCTGGGTAGCATGTGGTGGCTGGCTGAGAAGCTATGGGTGCGTAACCGGTTGTTTGCCATTATTACTGCGAGCACAGCTGGTGTAGCGGCATTGGTAGTTATTTTTATAGCTGTGCAAACGGTACGCAAGAGTGACCGTCACGATTATACTTCCAATGAAGCCATATTCCTGGCTGCTTCAGCAGCGGCAGATACTACCGCACCAGCAGATATAGTTGCCTATGAAACGCAGGCAGCTTCTGATTTTCCACTCAGCGCCGCTGAACTCCGGGAAGGCGCCATTTATTTATTGCATGAACAGCTGGAAATAGACAGCATTGTTGCAAAGAAAAGAGTTGTCTCCGATCTTGCCGTAATGTGGCACGCCTATGTGCAACCGCTGTACTATGAAGGGGAAGATGAAGATCCTTACAGCACGCTTGCATACACAGAAAACCGCGGACTGGAATTGATTATCCGCCAGTGTAGCTGGGCGGGCCGGGATGCATCCCGGCTACGCCAATCTTTTGACAGGTACAAAAAACTGTTGCATGAAATACTTCCGCATAATAGTTACCAACGCTCCTCCGTACATTATTATGTAGATAAACTGCTTCTCACCTACAACGCTTTGCAAACAAAAGAAAATATTGCCGCGCGGCTGGGAAAACTCTATACCCGAATGGCCGTTACTACAGACTATACTGCATCAGAAGATTTTATTGAAGAAGTAAAACTGGTAATAGATAATATGGACCCGGTAGATCCATCTCTTAATAACAACAGTCTGAATGCACGCCGGATGGCAGTTTGGCTGGTTTCTTTCTGGGCCCGGCGGTATAACGAAGGTAACCAGCAAACTGTTTATGAAATCCTGAAAGAAATCAGTGATATGTACAGCGATGATTAAATTCCCGGCGACTTTCATTTCCCACATCTCAAAAAAAATGTTAAAAATGATTTCATTTAATACAAATAAATACTACTTTTATTCCGTGGCAGGAGAAATGTGCGGCGTTATCTGACTTGTTAATTCAGTAAAAGATTCCCGTGAATCTTTTTTTTGGGACCTATTGCTAAATCGATTTTTTAATGGGGACTATGATAAACACCGGGAAATCCATGTATGACACACCCGCGTATGAAGGAAAAAAATATAATAATTAAAATGTATTCCAGGTAAAAGCTAAACGAAAACTTGTTATTCTAATTGTTTGCTAAATCGATATACTACTGTATATAATCAGTACTGTAAGGAATCGTACATTTTGCTTATGCGAATATAGGGAACCATTGCCTGTCCGACCGGAAACCGGGCAGCATCTTCAGCAGAAGATATTTTTCACAATTAAATGAGTAAACCAGTATCTGAAAAATTTTAAAAAATAGCCTATAGGCTTATTGCTAAATCGTTTTTTCAATAAGCATCACCGGCTTTTCTTTATTAACAACTTCAATTAATTGATATGCACAAACGATCCACGTTTTGGGCACGGACCTGCTTTGCCAGCATGGTACTGATGCTCTTCTCGCTGTTCGCCTTTTCACAGGGCAAAAACGTATCCGGAAA
>JBCNPS010000458.1:0-6196 GCA_039593235.1 Chitinophaga sp.
GTAAAGGCAACTATCTCTATTTCATCACCGCCGATCATGGCGTATCACAATCGCCCGGCTTCCTGGAAGAGCACCGGTTACCTACCGGCCTGCTCGATGCAGATGTAGTATTAAAAGATATCAATGCCGCCATCGCAACACAATTCGGTGTTGAGAAAGGTATAGTGGCTTTGTCGGCCTACCAGCTGTATCTTAACAGGCCCGCTTTTGCCGCCAGGAAAATTCCATTGCAGCCGGTGATAGAACTGGTCATAGAAAAGTTAAAGGCTACTCCCGGTATAGCCGATGCCGTTAGCTTGCCCGATCTTGGCGCCGCCGCTTTACAGGAACCGTTGCGCACCATGCTCATAAACGGATACAACAAGCAACGCGGCGGAGATGTGATCCTCCTCATGCAACCCGGCTGGAAAGACGGCGGCCGCAGCGGCGCCACGCATGGGTTATGGTATCCCTATGATGCGCATATCCCGCTGGTATGGATGGGGTGGGGGATTAAGCCGGGTAAAAGCTACCGCACCATTGGTATGACGGATATTGCGCCAACCGTGGCGGCGCTGCTGAATATACAGGTGCCGAGCGGGAATATCGGACATGTGGTGTGGGAGTTGTTTAAATAAAGTTGTTGTTGATTAGTATACTGCCGCATTTATCGGGAAGATAATGCGGCATTTTTTATAAGGGTAAATCTGTACTTTTATCTTTCTTCAGATACAAAATGATTTATGCGCAATCCCACCCGGAGAAACAGGAACATCGGCACCCCTAAACAAGGGCATGGTCAGCGGAATAAGCTTACCATTCCTGATCCTTATGATGATGCCCGGCTTTTTTACGAACGACTGGGCGCTTATGATAAAGAGGAGAGGATCATCAACGGGCATACTTTTCTTTTTGTAACAGAACGGAATAACCAGGCTTTGAAACATGCCTGTTCTGTTAATGATCTTGAAAAGATGATCAGTTATATTCCTCCTGCAGATTATGGCGATTTAAAATTGATTGTATTACGGCAACCCAAAAGAAAAGAAAGTATTCTTTCAGGTGTTTGGGGCCGGCTTATTTACTCCTATCAATTCGAGAATGATTTTTACCCGGCTGTTATCCTGGAGGCTTTTGAAGATAACGGTAAATTGAAATGGCCACGGGGGCTTGATCCGGATGATCAGCAGGAGCTGCTACGGTTGCGTGGCGACGGGCATTCTTTTATAGAAAGCAAAAGAGGTTATACCGCATTGCTGCAAGCGCACAATGTTAGAAATACACAACTCTACAGAACATTACTCCATGAGTTTGGACACTATGTGCACTATCTTAAAACGGTAAAGGCATTCAAGAACGATGCAGGTAATGAAGAGAAGCGGGAAGAAGATTATTTACATCTCCCTAAAGATGTAAAAGAGAAATTCGCACATCAATATGCAGACAAATTGCGGGAGCGGTTATTACAGGAAAGCCTGATTCCTTTTGAGCCATTGACCTGATAAAAAGAACCATTTTTGAGGTCTTTAAATAAAAAGACAAAAAACTCTTTTATTATAAACATTTCCCCCTATCTTTGCCCTCACAAACTATGGGCATCTTTTCTAAAACCTGCGAATACGGTATCAGGGCCGTCTTTTTCATTGCTCACCGCACTGCGGATGGCGCGCGCGTTAGCATTAAGGAAATCGCCGCCAACATAGATTCCCCCGAGCCCTTCCTCGCAAAAATATTGCAGGACCTGAGCCGGAAAGGAATCATTGGCTCTGTAAAAGGCCCTAATGGCGGTTTTTTCCTGGACCCACGATCCCGGAAAATGCCACTGGCCAGGATTGTAGAAGCGATCGATGGGGAAGGCGTTTTTACCGGCTGCGGCCTCGGACTGGAATACTGCTCGGAAACCAATCCCTGCCCATTGCATCATCAATTCAAAAAAGTACGAAATCAACTTACAAAAATGATGGAAAATACTACCATCGGGCAGTTCAATGAAGAACTGCACCTCGGTATCAAATCTCTCAAAAAGTAATTTTTATTTCTCTTAATAAAGGATAAAAAGGTATTAATATACTTTATTAGTCCGGAATCAAATTAAACGACATGATCACAGCAGCACAGAAAGAACTGATTAAGGCCACAGTGCCGGTTTTAAAGGAGCACGGGGTTACATTGACACAACATTTTTACCAACGCATGTTCACGCATAACCCCGAACTGAAAAATATGTTCAACATGGGGAACCAGCAAAACAACCGGCAACAAACCGCTTTGGCAATGGCGGTACTGGCCTATGCGGAAAACATTGAAAACCCCGCGGTATTAATGCCGGTAGTGGATGCCATCGGCCAGAAACACACCAGCCTCGATATCCGCCCGGAACATTATATCATTGTAGGAAGGCACCTGATTGCTTCTATTAAAGAAGTGCTGGGCGCCGCCGCCACAGAAGATATTGTACAGGCATGGACCGCCGCGTATCAGCAACTGGCACAGCTGATGTCGGGCCATGAACAGGAACTGTATACCGCACAGGTGCAAAAGAAAGGAGGGTGGACCGGCTGGCGTCCGTTTATCGTAAAACAAAAAATAGCAGCTTCTAATGAAATCACTTCCTTTTACCTGTACCCGGCCGATAAAGGACCGATCGCAGATTTTTTACCTGGCCAGTTCCTGAGCGTAAGGTTGTTTATTCCTGAACTAAACTTATTGCAACCACGCCAATACAGCATTTCCAGCGCACCCAACCAGCAGTACTACCGCATCTCTGTAAAAAAAGAAACGGGAGGGGAACAAACACCCGGAGGTATGATCAGTAACCGCCTGCACGAATTTGTAAAGGAAGGAGATGTGATAGACGTAGCCGCACCCGCCGGCAGCTTCACGTTACAGGATACGGAAAACCCGGTGGTGTTTATCAGCGGCGGCGTTGGACAAACACCGCTCATCAGTATGCTCGAAAGCCTTGTAAGCAACAACAGCAAAGCACCTAAAGTATGGGTGCATGGCTGCAGGAACAGCGGCGTACACGCATTTAAAGAGGTGGTGGACAAATGGACAGGTGATCAGCATAATGTGGAAAGTTATTTCTTCTACAACCAACTCGACAGCACCCCCGCTAAGGATAATGTTTTCGAAGGCTGGGTGGATATTTCAAGGATCAGGGAATCCATTTTACTGCCCGAAGCCAGCTATTATATCTGCGGTCCTGCGCCTTTTATTGAAAAGCACTACAAAGATCTTGTGGAGCATGGCGTGGCAAAGAACCGGATCTATTTTGAAGAATTTGGACCACAGGCACTGCGCTTGAACTAGTATATGAACAGGCAAACAAATACCTTCCGGAGGTATTTGTTTGCCTTACCCGGAAAAATACATTCAAAGCCGCTCTGTAAGATGCACTGCTACAGTATCTCCGGCTTCTTTCCCCAGTAATTTCCTTAGCTCCACTTTTACCGGCAGTTTATGTGTGCCATCTCCCAAAGCCATAAAGGAACTTTGAAAAGGATGATTGTCGATCGTACCCTTTACTTTTACCAACCCCCGGGTACCAAAAAAAGCGACCGAATCCGGCCATATTACATACGTCCACCCGCCGGCATTGGTACTTTTCTGCAGCGTTGCGCTAAACTGCTTGTTCAGCTTGCCTTTCGCGGGTGCTTCTTTTACTGTTGCCATATGATAAGGATTTTGTAAGATAAAGGTAGTTTAGTTAATAACGGGAGAAGATGGGTTGAAACGACATTCTTGGGGGCGATTTGCGACAAATAATGCGAAAGAAAACTTTTGCTTAATTTGTAGGAGATCAAACCCGCTATACTATGTTCTGTCTGAAAGTTTGTTTGCTGTTATGGGCGGTTTGTCAAACCGATACCAGTACCCGTCACATTACAGACCGGTATCGCGAAATCAATGCCCATACCGGTTCTTACCGGCAGGTAGTAATAGAGTCGGAACAGCAAAGCACAGAAGGAGGAGAGGTAACCGGTTATTTTTCCGGGGATAGTATTGTGCTGATCGTTGAAAATGTATTTGGGGAGATGGGAAAAACAAGGGCCGAAATTTACTACGATCGCGGCGCCCCGGTGTTCATTTATTCAAGGGACTATCATTACCGTATTCCCATGTACAGCAGTACTTTCAGCAATAAAGACGTTACAGTGGAAGAAGACCGCGCCTATTTCAAAAATGACAAAATGATCAAATGGATCAATAAGAAAAAAGTCCCGCTTATAAAGCGGGACCAGTCTTTTACCTCTTATGAGCAAAACCTGCTGGAATATGCGCAGCAACTGTATACCCGGTTGCAAAAAGCCAGGCTCAACCCTTCATAACACCGCTCAATGCTTTGCGGCTATCGGCCTTACCGGGTGTCATAGCCGTTAAACTATCCAGGAAATTAACCGTTAATTTATCGCTTTCAAACACACACTGGATCCTGTCGCCGTGCAACGTTTCAACGAAGCGCAGGTTCAGCTGCAGCGTATTGTCATTGATCCAGGTGGCGGTGCCGGCTACTTTGGTAGGCTGTTTGTTTAACCCCGCCTCCGGGAATGCGTAGTGTTGCCGTTCTTTATTCAGCACCCATTTTTCCCAACCCAGCCGTATGCTGGTGGAACCATCCGCTGTTTGGGTGGTCCAGGTGCAACCCGCGGGAGAGAAGTCGAATTGCATAGTGCTCGCATTAAGATCATTCTTGTCAAGCGTCCAGGTTTTACGCTGGTAACGGGCCGCCATATCTTTATTGTTACCGCCTTTTACTACGGGCAGGGATAAATTGCTCAAACTTGTTCTTAAGGCCGCCTGCTGTACCGGGTCTGCCGGCAGCGTGCCATCCTGAAGTGCGGGTAACAGGTGCTCCCAGATGATGTTGAGGGATTTCTGCATATCGGCGGTTTGACTGGTCACTGCCAGCACCGCATCTTTGTCAGGCATTACAATGCAATACTGCCCAAAGGCGCCATCACCGCGGTAGGCGCCATGCCGGCATTGCCAGAACTGGTAGCCATATCCCTGGGCCCAGTCGCCATTGCCCTGTTGGGAAGAGGTTTGGTAACCGGTGGCATCTTTTACCCAGTTTTCAGTAAGCAATGTTTTCCCGTTCCATTTTCCTTTCTGGAGATACAGCTGTCCCAGTTTGGCAATGTCCGTTGTTTTTACACGAAGCCCATAGCCGGCTGTATTCAACCCC
Source organism: Chitinophaga sp. (assembly GCA_039593235.1). GTDB lineage: Bacteria > Bacteroidota > Bacteroidia > Chitinophagales > Chitinophagaceae > Chitinophaga. The sequence continues at coordinate 5,168 of JBCNPS010000458.1, forward strand.
TGGGGAGAAGTTTCCCAGTCGTACCCCGTAATATCCAGCGGTGCAAACAACCGCGGCGCCAGGTACTGCTCCAGTGTTTGCCCGGTCACCGCATGCAGGATAGCGCCCAGCATATACGTGGCCCCGGTGTTATACAGGAAGTGGCTGCCCGGCTCAAATTCCACCGGCTGTTCCAGGAATGCCTGCACCCAGGTTTTAGTGGATTTGGCCATTGGCGGCAGCGTATCCGCCCCGTTACCGGTGTTCATGGTAAGCAGGTGCTTCACTGTCATTTTCTGCAGGTTGGGAGATGGATTCGCAGGAAGGTCATTTGGGAAAAAAGAAATAACAGGGCTTTTGATATCCAGCTTGCCTTCTTTTACCAACATGCCAATAGCAGTGCTGGTAAAGCTTTTCGAGAGGGAATACAGCGAGTGGGTAAACTCCGCTGCATAAGGATTCCACCAGCCTTCGGCTACAATATGCCCATGCCGCAGCAATACGAAACTGTGCCAGCTGATACCGGAAGCATTGGCTGCTTCAATAAAAGAAAGAATGCCCTTTGATGATACCCCCTGCGATTCAGGAAGGGCATGGGGAAAGGGCGCGGCGGAGGGGCCCCATAATTGTTGTACAGGTCCCAGCACAGGAAGAAAGCCTATCCCTGCAAGGCCCATCCCGGCGGTTTTAATGAAATGTCTTCTGGATTGCATTGTGTTCATGGAATTAATGTGAAACGTGGAATGATTTAAACTAAATATTAAGCCAGTGGTGCGGCATCTTCTGTACTTTTACGCTTGCCGGTTATTACCAGTGCAATGCCAAACAACAGTACTTCACCCACCAGCACCAGCAGGTAATACAGGGAATGCACCTCGTATTTACCCGATACCCAGAAAAACAGTAAAGCGGAAAAGGAGCATACAATGCCCATGAGCAAAAGGATCCATTTTGAAAATACCATCTGCTGGTAGGCCCGGTGCACTTCTTTGGTGGAAGGCGTTACATCCGGCCTTATTTTGCTTAGCAGGTAACTATTTTCCATGGCAT
>JBCNPS010000459.1:0-6183 GCA_039593235.1 Chitinophaga sp.
TCCGGCTCGGGTACGACCTGGCTCCAAAAACATTAACGAAGATCCATGCACAGCGTGCAGGCGTATTCGTTAGTATGGACAATGTTTTCGTGATCAAGCATAAAGACTATGTAGGAGCCGATCCTGAAGGCGCCACCATCGGTACCTCTACCGCCTATGGAGGCGTAGGCATCGGAAATGCTAACCCACGGCGTATTACTGCCGGTCTTAATGTTACATTCTAAACTACTGAAAAATGAAGCGTACAATTATAATAGCCGCCGTAAGTCTTATTTCATTAAGCGCCTGCAACAAACAACTGGATGAACTGCGCCCGCATAACGTTACCAATGAAGACGCCCAGTTCAGCACCCCTGATGGGTTTGCACAGGCCGCGCTGGGTCTTTACCCAATGATCACTACAGGTGTTTCCACGACGAACAGTTTTGGATATAGCGATATCACCATGTTTCTTTCCGAAGCACATAGCAATAATATTCATTCACTTGATCTCGGACCTAACTTCTACACCGATGCGTTTAACTATATCAACTCCCCCGATAAGGATCATAGCTGGACGTACAACTTATGGAGAGGAAGTTATTTCATTATTCTTCATACCAACAAATTGCTGGATAACGTTGCCAAAGACGAACAGCGCCCGGTGATACTGCAGGCTAAAGCAGAAGCATTATTCGTGCGGGCGTTCGTATACTTTAACCTGGTACGTTTCTATGCAAAGCCCTACTACCAGGACGCTGCTGCCTCGCCGGGGGTGATGCTGATCACTACCGCCGCCAATGGCATCGACTATAAACCCGCCCGCAGCAGCACCAAAGCGATATATGAACAGGTTATTGCAGACCTGGAAACGTCCATTTCCCTGTTTAACCAGGAGAAGTCCAATAGTTTTGCCGGCAAGCAGGCGGCCGCTGCGTTGTTATCGCGTGTATATCTTTATATGGGCGGCACCTTCCAGCAGCCCGATGCAACATTTAACCAGAAAGTGGTGAGCTATGCCGACCAGGTGATTAACAGTAACAAATATGCCTTACTGCAAAACGATGCATACCGCACTTATTACAACAGCAGCAACGTGGCCAATAAGGAAGATATCTTTGCCGGCAACATGGACTTTGGAAGTGCATCTATCAGCCAGCAATATGCGTATCCGCCGCAAATCAACTATACAGGTGGCTATTACCGTCCTTCTTCCGACCTGTTGTTGCGAATTGCAAAAACGGACCTGCGCACTTCCCATTACAAGGTGAATGTAACACCCGGCTTTCCCAACGACAGCATTGCTACCGCTAAATACATGTACCTGTACAATGCTATTTTCAGCAAATCACCGTTCCGGTATATCCGCCTTGCGGAAGTATACCTGAACCGTGCGGAAGCCAATGCAAAGCTTGGCAAAAAAGAGGCTGCACTGGCAGATCTGAACATGATCCGTAACCGGGCAGGACTTACGTCTGTAGATCTTTCCGGTCAGGCGCTGTTCGATGAAATATTATTGCAACGCAGAATAGAGCTGGCCTTTGAAGGGCATGCAGGGTTTGATTATTTCAGGAATGGTTTGCCAATGGTGCGGGACTATTCCTCTGCCAGCAGCGGCGCTATGACTATCCCTGCTACCAGTCCTAAAATACTGCTGCGTATTCCGCAGGAAGAAATCATCCTTAATCCAAATCTTACACAAAACGAACAATAACATTATGAAAAGAATAATTTGCGTAGTATCGTTACCGTTAGTTTTAAGTCAACTGGTAACCGCACAGAAAAAATTCAGTATAGCCGGCACCGTTACCGGCAATGCACCGGCCAAATATTACCTGCAATACAGCAATGGTACGAAGTATGTAACAGACAGCGCCGAAGTAAAAAACGGCAGGTTCAGTTTTGCGGGTACATTACTGCAACCTGCGCCCGGTGTTGTTTCAGCGGCGCTGATCAGGAACATGACCGGCAATAAAAAAGAACAGGCATACCTGTTCCTGGAACCTGCCGCCATGACTATCAACATAGCTAACGGTGATCTCAGCACCATTGTATTGAAAGGCTCTGTAAGTAATGATGAAAACGTGCAACTGGAAAAAGAAAAGGAAGCCGCCACCGCACAATATAAACCATTGCTGGACGCATTGAAAAATGAAAAGGATCACGATAAAGCAGGAGCCATCCGTGAACAACTGGCGCCTTACTTTAATACTAACAGCCAGTTATCAAGGAAGTTTATCCGTGAACATCACAACTCCTTCCTGAGCCTTTACCTGATGCGTTTTGAAATTGGCAGCATGACGCTGGACTCCGCCAAATACTACTACAACAGCCTGAACACTGCTTTGCAAAAAAGTAAAGATGGCCTGGACATAGCCAAGGAAATAAAGAGTCTTGAACAGGGTTCTCCAGGCAGCGTTGCCTTTAACTTCAGCAAAAAAGATATCAATGATCAGCCGCTCAGCTTATCTGATTTCAAAGGAAAATATGTATTGGTAGATTTCTGGGCCAGCTGGTGCGTGCCTTGCCGTGCGGGTAATCCACACTTGTTGGAGTTATATAAACAATATAAGGAAAAAGGCTTTGAAGTGATCAGCGTGTCAGACGACGACCGCAATCATGATGCCTGGAAAAAGGCGGTTGAAAAAGATGGCATCGGTGTATGGAAACATGTGCTGCGAGGATTGGATATGAATAAACGCATGAAGAATGAGTCCAACCCTGAAGATATCAGCGAACACTTCGGCATCCATTCTTTGCCCACGCAGATATTAATTGATCCGAAAGGCATAATTATAGCACGCTATGGCGGTGGCGGAGAAGAACATGAAGCATTGGATGCCAAACTGAAAGAGGTTTTCAACAATTAATTCTTTCTTAAAATAAAAAATGCAGTGAATAGCTCACTGCATTTTTTTATTTATTTCCGTAGCGCTTTGCCGTATACTTCCAGTGCACGTTTACGCGCTTCCTCATGCAACACTATTGGTTTTGCATATTCAAACCCTTCAAATTCCGGCACCCATTTACGGATGTATTTTAGGTCTTTATCAAATTTCTGTGTTTGTAAAGAAGGATTAAACACCCTGAAATAAGGCGCTGCATCGCATCCGGAACCTGCCGCCCATTGCCAGCCGCCATTATTTGAGGCCAGGTCATAATCCAGTAGTTTGGCTGCAAAATAGGCTTCTCCCCAGCGCCAATCGATTAGCAAATGCTTGGTTAAAAAACTGGCAGTGATCATACGTACCCGGTTATGCATAAAGCCGGTAGCGTTCAATTCCCGCATACCTGCATCTACAATCGGGTAACCTGTTTCTCCTTTACACCATTTCTCAAACTCCGCTTCATTATTACGCCAAACTATCTTATCATATTCTTTCTTAAAAGAATTTCCAACCACATGCGGAAAATGCCAGAGGATCATCTGGTAAAATTCCCGCCATATCAATTCCTTTGCAAACGTAGCATTGAGTTGCATGGCCTGCTGCATCAATGCGCGTATGCTCACGGTACCAAACCGGAGGTGAATGCCCAGTTTCGACGTACCGCTTACCGAAGGGAAATCGCGGGTTTCATCATAATGTTTGATCAACGTTTCTTTCAGATCCTTTGAAGGGAAATGCTTTTCCCCTGCGGTAAATCCCATTTCTTCAAGGGAAGGAATTTTTATTGGAGGTTGTTTAAAAAGATGCTGATAGTATTTTTTACAGGGATATGGTTTGAGATGAAAAAAGGTAAGGGTATCATGCCACTTCCTGCTGTAAGGCGTAAATATCGTATATGGCTCACCGTTATCTTTAAGCACTTCATCTTTCTCCAGTATTACCTGGTCTTTATAACTATGAAACGCAATTCCCTTTTTGCTGAGTTGCTTTGCTACTGCTGTGTCCCTGATTTTTGCGTAGGGTTCATAATCATGATTGGTATATACGCCGGCTACATTATACTTATGGGTCCAGTGTTCGAAAGCAGCTTCCGGCGTGCCATAGAACACATCTATCGATGAGCCTTGTTCTCGCAACTGTGCCTGCATTTCTTCCAGTACTTCATGAATAAAGGTAACCCGCCGGTCTTGTTTATCTTCCAGGTCGTTGAGAATGTTGGTATCAAAAACAAACACCGGCACAACGGGATTGCCCGGTCGTAGCGCATAATAAAAAGCTGCCTGGTCGTCCAGCCGCAGATCGCGGCGAAACCAGCATAAACTGATTTTCTGTTCCATCCTGGTGATTATTTTTTACAGTATGCCTTCATGCAATACTTCATGTAAGATAGCGGCGGTAGCGTTTCCATAGCTGCTGTCGCGGAAAAGGCCCACCCAGCGGATGCCATAGATGGCATTGGTTAAAAATACTTCGTCCGCATTTTCGAGGTCTTCTATATTGAGGGGTTTCTCTTCTACTTTGAATGGCAGTTCCGTTTTCAGCAGGTATTTGCGCATTACGCCGCATACACCTCCTTCCGATAATGGCGGCGTATACAGTACTTTATTCCGTACTACAAATACATTGGCAATGGTACTGTCGGCCACCCTTCCGTATGGATTAAGTAAAATAGCTTCATTCAGCCGGTGTTGCTTGGCATACATTGCCGCCATTACATACGGCAGACAGTTGTTTGACTTAATAGCAGAGAGTTTATCGCAGCTCTTTTTTACATCGGGAAAAATATCCGTTACCAGCCCGTTATCATTTAATTCCAATACGGTTCTGCTTAATTCCCAGCATTGGATAATGTAATTGGGCAGGTTATTAACAGGGTCATACAAACCGCCATCAGAGCGGAATACAGCGAGGCGCACACGGGCCAGTTGTGATACATTGTTTTTGCTGCAGAGCTCCAGTATCTGCTTAACGAAATATGCTTTTGTAAAATGAACAGGGATATCAAAGTGCAGCAGGTGTAAGCTGGCAAGCAGCCGTTCAAAGTGCAGGTCCGCCAGCAATACCTGTCCCTGGTATACTTTCAGGGTTTCAAAAAAGCCATCCCCGTATCTGAAAGATCGATTATCTGCCGTAAAAATCGGGTCAGCTGCAGGAATATATTTACCGTTATAACAAAGAAATCCAACTTGCACCTCGAACTATTTTAGCAAGTTGAAAGGTACCAATTATTTAGGGATTTTTAAGTGTAGATATTTAGATGTTTTGTTTCAGGGAAGTATGTATTCCAAAAACAAAACATCTAAATCTACTTAAAATTAAATTTTATTTACTTTTCTGTAATCCTCCAAAACGTATACCTACAAAGCCATCCAGCTGATGAGAAGAACCCAGTAACGCGCTGATCAAGCTGCCGGAGCCAAGGAATAAAGGCCCTATACGGAAGCTGGCGCCTGCATTCAGCTTGGATAACTGGTTGTAGCTGATTGGCAGGAAACATCCGAAAATGCGGCCATCGTAACGTGGCGTTATACTAAAGCCGCTGTAATACTGTGTATTGTAAGGCTTTTTATTACCGTTCGCCAGGGCCAGCTGTACATTTGCATTTACATAAAAAGCATGATGGATGTGATAATCACCATCCAGTTGTAAAGTGGTTGGCAGGCTCACCGAATAATTTGCACTGTTATTATCTGTTGCCGGTGTAAAATATTGCGGGTACTTACCTAACTCCGTTTTGTAATTATCCAGTTTTACATCCTGCAGGTTTTGTAATGAAAACTGTTGATTGGCAGGGATACCAACGGTAAATGTACCACTGCGTGTTACGTCGCGCTCGTATTTGATTTTGCCAAGATCCATCAGGGAAAGGCCCAGGCGGAACTTGTACTTGTTGTTACCGTTTTCACCGGCAGGGCGGTATTCGTATACGGCGCCCAGTTCCGCACCAATACCATGGCCCACCATTTTAGCGGCATCTTCCGCTTTGAAATCGGAGAGGTTCATCCCGGAAAAATTCATTCCCACTTTACCGGAAGCATTGGTAAGATAGGCGTCCTGCTGCCCTTCATCCACATCCATAGTGGCATGCAGCTTATCAATATTAATGGTTCCGTTCATAGAACCTGCCAGGTATTTTAAGGTTACACCGGCTTTCAGGAAATGAGGTCCAACGGTAATCACTTCACGGGCTACTGATACGCCATACTCGGACCAGGCGTTTACGCTTATCCGCATATTGCTGTTGGACGCAATGTTGTAAGGCAGGTTATCTGTAGCAGACAGGTCATTCATGATCCTGTCCGCCAGCTTACCATCC
>JBCNPS010000046.1:0-20685 GCA_039593235.1 Chitinophaga sp.
CATGAAATCAGGATACCTGATTAACGTGGTATAATACTGTGCAGCGAAATTAGGAGCGAGCTTCAGCGGGAACCCTGTTCCCTGTGTACCGGATAACCTCCCGAGCCCCCGCGCCACTTTTTGTGGAAGAGATTCCCGTGTGGAGAACACCAGGGATGCCAGGCTGTCCAGCAGATGGATCTTCAGTTGTTGGATAATGGCGGGCGGTAACGAAGAGAACTCAATGCTGTTGGTATATTCCGCCATCATTTGGATCTGCGTGCTCATAAGGTTTTTAACGAAGGGCAACGACCAGAAACATGCCAGTTGTAATGGTGTAATAGTTGTGGTGGGTTTATAAAACCTTTTATTATGATACAACATCTGGATGCAACGGTCAATGGCCAGGCATACACACTGGACATTCAGCCGGATACCTATAATGGTCATTCTGTGTATTATTTGCTGAACAACAACATAGGAGAAATGTTCCATCATGCCGTACCTGATAACCTCATGCTGATGGAAAACGGGGATGGCTTTACCTGCTCGCCCCGCCTTACAGAAATGGAAGGAGGGTATATAGTACAACAGATCTGGGAAGCCATACAACAGCATAAAAGACCTTGATCATTTAGTTGACCCACAGGGAAAATGGATACAGGAGTTTGTATCCATTTTTTTTGTGCATAGTGTAACAGCGTATTGTAGAGATTAATGCTTGTTGTGTGAATTTTATTCTATCCCATGAGCGCCCCAATGCCCGATCTTGCTATATCACAGGCCGGCAGGGTGTTTTTTAAGGAAGCGCTTTGCCATACAAGCGTTTAAATCAGGCTCATGAAATTATATGGAGGCGCCGATGAAAACGCTTGATAGTATTGGTTTGTGGCTTGGTGTTATTGTTGTTTTTTGAAAGATAACGTTCATTAGTTTCCTGGCTAAAAATTGATTATATGAAAAGGATAGCATTTATCAGCGAGCATGCTTCTCCACTGGCAATATTGGGTGGCGTGGACGCCGGCGGCCAAAACGTATATGTGGCGGAACTGGCAAGACAGCTTACGCAAAAAGGATACGCGGTAGATATTTTTACTCGAAGGGAGAACCGTGAGTATCCACGCTGTTTGCAGTGGAGGCAGGGGATCAGGATTATTCATGTGGATGCAGGACCGCCGGAAGCGATAGAAAAAGAAAAGCTGTTGCCCTACATGCCCGCCTTCCGGGAAAACATGCTGCAGTTTATCAAAGAAGAACAGATGGATTACCTGCTTATTCACGCCAACTTTTTTATGTCGGCGCTCGTGGCCATGGAAATAAAATGTTTGTTACACATTCCTTACGTTATCACCTTTCATGCACTCGGGCATATCCGGCAGCTGTACCAGAGAGAGAATGACCGCTTCCCGCCTGAAAGGCTTGTGATTGAAGAACAGGCCATGATGATGGCAGACGGTATTGTGGCGGAATGCCCGCAGGACCGTGAAGATTTACTGAAGTACTATGATGCCCCGGCAGACAAAATTGCTGTTATTCCCTGTGGTGTAAATCTCGATGAACTGTTTCCCATAGATAAGCAACTTGCACGTATTATGTTACGGTTGCCGAAAGACGAAAAAATATTGTTGCAGCTTGGCCGTATTGTTCCGCGTAAGGGAATCGATAATGTGATACAGGCGTTATCAAAATTAAGTTGCCGCCGCCATCAGCAGGTCCGGCTGATCGTAGTTGGCGGAGATGCCAATCCTACTCAGCATAATCATGAAGCCCAGCGGCTGAAGATGCTGGCCAAAGAGCTCGGCGTAACAGCGGGGATACAATTTGCCGGGCATAAGAACCGCGATGAACTGAAGTATTACTATTCCGCTGCAGATCTCTTTATTACTACGCCCTGGTATGAGCCTTTCGGTATTACACCGCTGGAATCCATGGCCTGTGGCACACCTGTGATCGGCGCAAATGTGGGAGGAATAAAATATAGTGTAGCCGACGACGTTACAGGTAAGCTTGTACCACCCAGGGATCCTGACGCCCTGGCAACGGCTATCAGCGAGTTATTGCATGCGCCGGGGAAGATAAATGAAATGGGAGAACAGGCCGTAAGAAGGGTACGTAAATTATTTACCTGGCAGCAGGTAGCCTCCAGGATGCACAAACTTTATAGCGAAGTAATAGCGCGTAGTGCCGGAAGAAGCGAAGGAGCTGCCATAAAACGGGCGGTATGAAAAAAGCAGTATTTATTGATAAAGACGGCACCCTGATCAGGGATGAGCCGTATAATGTGAGCCCTGAAAAAATTATATTGGAACCTTTTGCGGGAGAATCGCTCCGGCGCTTACGGGAGGCAGGTTATGCACTGATCCTGGTTACCAACCAGGCAGGTGTGGCCCACGGTTACTTCCGTGAGATTATGCTGGTGGGGGTATTTGATTATATCAACAGCCTTCTTCGTGATGAAGGCGCCTGGCTGGATGGCTTTTACTATTGCCCGCATCACCCGCAGGCGGCCCTGAAACAATACCGTCAAATCTGCCAATGCAGGAAACCTTCCGCTGGTATGATATTGCAGGCCGCAAAGGAACACCAGGTGTATCTGCCCTCGTCCTGGATGATCGGGGATATTCTTCACGACATAGAAGCCGGCAACCGTGCCGGATGTAAAACTGTGCTGCTGGATAACGGACATGAAACAGTCTGGCACCTGGATGAAAACCGGGCGCCATTGTATAAGGTAAATTCATGGCCGGCCGCCGTGGATATTATTACGGAACACTCAAAGAACCCTGTATATGGATTTACTTATTAGACAGATGTGTGCAGCTGAGAAAAAATTATCCGTATTGGTGATCGGTGATTTGTTGCTCGACATATATATGAAAGGAGAAAGCCATCGTCTTTGCCCGGAGGCCACAGCGCCGGTGATAGAAGTGCGGAGCAGGGAATATGCCGCCGGCGGGGCAGGTAATACAGCCGTGAACCTGGCGGGGTTGGGAATGAAAGTTACCTGCCTGGGCATTACCGGGAACGATCCGGCGGCCCGGCAGCTGAAACAATTACTCAGCCGTCATCATATCACTGCCTGTTTCCTCTCCCGGGAGAACCGCCGTACCATTTGTAAAACCCGGCTAATGTCCGGCCCACAATTGATTGCGCGGTATGATACCGGTACAGAAACCGCTATCAGCCGGGAAACGGAAAACCAGGTAATACAGCAACTGGAACGGTTATACGCAGCTGTTGATGCGGTGGTACTGGCAGATTACCAGAAAGGATTACTAACGCCCCGTGTTATCAGCGCACTGAAACGCCTGCAATGTCATTACCGTCCTTTTCTTGCCGTGGATGCAAAAGATCTCACCACGTACCGCGAACTGCAGCCAGCGCTTGTAAAGCCCAACAGCGAAGAGATTGCCCGGTTATTACAACTAAACCTCAACAGCCATAACAGGCTGGAGATCCTGCAACAGGCTGGTGGTAAAATATTCAACGCTACAGGTGCCCGCATCACTGCAGTAACACTCGATGAAGCAGGTGCATTGATCTTCGAGGAAGATAAACTGCTGTTGCATACTCCCGCGCAGAAAGTATTACATCCGCAGGTATCCGGTGCAGGCGATAGTTATATCAGTGCTTTCACCGCCGCATCCCTGCATGGGGCCGGTGCCGCAGAAGCTGCTGCCGTAGCTGGTATGGCAGCTGCAATTGCCATCAGTAAAAGCACTACGGCCTGTTGTTCTTCCAGGGACCTGCTGGCGGCAGTGGCGCTTGACAATAAGGTGCTAACGGATACGGATACACTGGAAGCGCTGGGTAACCTGTACCGCAGCAACGGAAGGAAAGTAGTATTTACAAACGGCTGCTTCGATATCCTTCACAGCGGTCATGTGAATTACCTCTGCCGTGCACGTGAGCTCGGCGATGTGCTGATTGTGGGCATTAATACAGACGACAGCATACGGCGGCTGAAAGGAAGCGACCGGCCGGTGAATACGCTTGCAGAACGCATGCAGGTGCTATCCGGGCTGGGAGCGGTAACGCACATCATCCCGTTTGGCGATGCCACAAATGATACACCAGCCCAGTTGATCACTGCGCTCCGGCCCCAGGTGTTTGTGAAAGGAGGGGACTACTCTTTGGAAGACCTGCCGGAGGCCCGGTTGGTGGAGGAACAGCAGGGAGAGGTGGTGTTGCTTCCCCTGGTAAAAGGAAGGTCTACTACTGCTATTATCCGGAAAATATCCGCCTGGCAACTATCACATCCTGCTTAGATATTATGAATGTACACTGGAAAGACTGTAAGAAAATACTGTGCATACGCCTGGATAATATGGGCGATCTGCTGATGAGCACACCTGCTTTCAGGGCATTAAAAGAATCTTTTCACTGTCACCTGGCATTGCTTACTTCTGCCGCTGCAGCACCGGTAACGGCCGGTATCCCGGAAATTGACCAGGTGATTGTTTTTAATGCACCCTGGGTAAAACACGATCATGTGGCTACACCTGAAACCTACCAGGAACTGGTAGCAACCCTGCGGAAAGAACATTTTGATGCGGCGATCATTTTTACAGTATACAGCCAGAATCCTTTACCTACGGCCATGCTGGCTTTTGAAGCCGGCATACCGCTAAGACTGGCCTATTGCCGGGAAAATCCCTACCAGCTCCTCAGCCACTGGATCCCGGATGAGGAGCCATTGCATTTTATTCACCACCAGGTAGAGCGCGACGTCAATCTTGTTGCATATACCGGTGCTGAAGTGGTGAGTACAAAGTTGTCGCTGCAAACGCAGGAAACCTATTGGCCGGGTATCATAAAGAAAATGAGGTTGTACGGGGCCGACCATCTGAAGCCCTGGATTGTAATGCATCCCATGGTACAGGATGCAAAGCGGCAATATAATTTTCATAAATGGGCGGAGATCGGGCGGCAGGTTATTGCACATCATCAATGCCAGTTACTGATCACCGGCAACACCGGCGAAGAGGCAGATGCAGAAATACTGAAGAATGCTATCGGTGAAGGGGCTGTTAACCTGGCGGGAACCCTGTCTGTTGCTGAATTTGCACTGTTGATCCGGAAAAGCCCGCTCGTAATTTCTGTTAACACAGGCACTATTCATATTGCGGCGGCTACCGGAACTCCGGTAGTAGTGTTGTATGCGCTTACGAATTTGCAGCATACTCCCTGGCGGGTAAGGAATGAAGTATTGTATTTTGATGTACCGCCCGAATTGCAGAGCAGGAATGTATTACTGCAGTATTCTTACCACCAGATCCCCAAGCATCAGCTGAGGAAAGCCACCGTGGAAAACGTGTTGAAAGCAGTGGAGAAACTGTTGCAACCTGCCGGGTCATCTACAGGAAAAAAGCCCGGTACTTAATATTTCCGTAAAAATGCCAGTAGATAGACAACAATGGGATAAAGGCAGAGGTATACAGCATCTCCAGCATATGTGACGCCTGCCGGCTGGTGTGCATCAAACGCTGACCTGTGAAATAAAGCCATGTTACCACCCAGGCCCCCAGTAATAAAGCAGCAGCCGTTAAATTTCCCCACAATAAACAAACAACAAATGCAAGCAGGCTGCCTGCCATAACATAATATTTTAACGGCGGTGATTGCCTGATCCTTGTTTTGTATAAGGCAGGATATTTCCTGAAAAGCAACGCATTGAAAATACCTTTGCGCTGATCGGCCAAACTGCTTCCCCAGCTGCTTTTGCGCACGGGATGAATTACTCTTGCCACCGGCAGGTACATGATGGGAATACCATGTTTAAGCAGATTAAATTGCAGGTCGCTGTCTTCCCGCCACGCCATGGTAAATTGTTCATCAAACCCACCAGTAAGTTCCAGTGCAGCTTTTGTGCAGGCACAGTTCGCCGTGATAAATTCGGCTGCTGCCAGATGGGCGGTGTTACAGGCATGATCAGTTATAGCCGGTTCGTCGGGCATTGGCACTATTACTTTACCGGAATAAGCTACCAGGTCGTCGTCCTTCCGGTGATGTTGCCAGATGCGGTTCAGCCATTCAGGGTCGGGCCGGCAATCATCATCAGTAAAGGCAATGATTTTTGCCGCGGCATTTTTCCATCCCTTGTTCCTGGCGGCTGCTGGCCCGCCTTTACGTTGAAGGCTCAGGTATTTCAGTTGCAGCAGGCCGGTGGCCTTCCATGAGGTCACTACTTTTTTAGTGGCTGCATCAGGGCCGTCGCTTACCACCAGTACTTCAAACGCTTCCCGGTCAAAGTGTTGCCGTGCCAGCGCATGAATACATTCCATCAGTAACTGGGGTCTGCAATAGGTGGGGATCACCACCGATATTTTTATATCTTTTGTCATAGTTATTATTTTTTTTCAACCAGGAAAGAACCGATCACCAAAGCATCAAAAGGAGACGACCAGAAACATTCGAGCGCATCCCGCGGGGTGCAAACAATGGGTTTGCCCAATGTGTTAAAAGAAGTATTGATCAACACAGGTACGCCGGTCTTCTTTTTGAATGCCTGTAAAAGCTGATAATAAGCCGGATGCTGCGCCTCATTTACGGTTTGGATACGTGCGGTGCCATCCACATGCGTAACAGCCGGGATGAGCGCCTGTTTGTCTTTTCGCACGGGGTACACGAACAACATGTAGGGCGACTGCTTTGCATTTTCAAACCATTCAGCGGCGTCTTCTTCTGTCACCACCGGCGCTACCGGCCGGAAGTCTTCCCTGTCTTTCACTTCATTTAGCCGGGCCTGCATATCTTCATGCAGGGGAGAGGCAAGAATAGAGCGGCTTCCCAGCGCCCTGGGTCCAAACTCCATCCGCCCCTGGAACCAGCCGATAATTTTATCGACGGCCAGCAGTTCCGCTGTATCTTCTGCAATATTGTTCAGCTTCCGGTAAGGCGTTTTAGTCCATTTAAGGAACTGTTCTATTTCTTCATCCGGGTATGCCGGTCCCCAGTAAGCATGATCCATCACAAAATCTTTTCCTTCGGGATGCCGCATCCTGGCATCCAGCCACAGGGCTGCGCCCAGTGCGGTACCTGCGTCTCCGGCAGCCGGTTGTACCCACATGTTTTTGAAAAGGCCTGCATCACGGATAGTAGCGTTCAATACGCAATTCAATGCCACGCCCCCGGCAAAACAAAGGGTGTCGCTCTTCGTTTCCTGTTTCAGCCAGGAAGCCAGGGCCAGTACGCTTTCCTGCAATACCTGCTGCATGGAATGAGCAATGTTGAAATGATGGGCGGTGAACGGATCATTCTTTTTTCGCTTCGGACCAAGAATATCCGACAGTTCCACATCTTCCACCTGGTACTGCCCGTTATCAGAAAGGGAAATAATATCCCGCAGTACATTTACAAAAACGGGTTTACCATATGATGCCAGTGCCATTACCTTGTATTCATCAGAAGAATGCAGGAACCCAAGGTGGGTAGTGATTTTTTCGTATAGTAGTCCCAGTGAGTGCGGCATATTTACCTGGCTGATCCTTTTCAGGGTATTCCCGAAGCCATTGCTGAAAGTGGTGGTGGCTCTCTCACCACGGCCATCAATGGTCATTACAGCCGCTTCATGATAAGGAGAGGGCAGAAAGGCACTGGCGGCATGGCAGAGGTGGTGGTCGATATGATGCCATTGGTCAGGGTTACTGTTACCCTGGTAAAAGCGGGACTGCAGGTGATGCGGGTACCCGTCGTTCAGCTGCCCCCTGGCGTTTACAATAGCCTGCAGGAACAGCGGGTCCCAGGGCGATTGCCACTTTTCCGCAGTAAGTGTTTCTGCAGGAAACAGCGGCAGCTTTATTTCTTCCCTGCTGGCAACCTCCGGTTCCATGAGCTGATAAGGATCAAAAGAGTAAGCAAAATGATCCACTTCGTTAACATGAATGCCCGCAGTGCGCAAACAATAATCTATGGCGTGAAAAGGCAGCTCATAAGCTGCAAAAGGAATAGGTCTTTTCCCGTGCTTGATATGCGTAAACCGTTCGTCTTCCACCGCCGCTATCAGCTGCCCGTCTTTTACCAGGCAGGCAGCTGAGTCATGAAATGCGGCATTTATACCTAATGTATACATCTCCGGAAATTAAAATGAAAATTAAAAAATGAGTTAGTAAGTCAGAAGCCAATGATCATTGACTGGATGAATTTTCTTCATCCCACTCGATGTTATCAGCTTCTTCGTCTGAAAGATCATTTTCTTCCAGGTCATTTTCATCTAAAGCAGGATCTGTATCTTCTACTTCCTGGTCTGCTTCCTCATCGGCGGTTAATCCCGTAGCCTGGTCATCTTCTTCACGCGCGGCATTTTGCGTATTGGCGTGACTGCTGAATCCTCCGCCTACCTGTTTGTTGGGAGCGGCTTGTTTTGATGTTTGCTTTTCCATAGTTTAAGTTTTTAGAAGCAGGTTCAAAGACTACGCCATGCCATCTCTCCAAAGCGATTGATCCGGATATGCGGAAAGTGTTACCCATTCATTGGGTAACCTGGTTACAGTGTGGGAGTTATTTTTCAGCATGTAACCGCTTGCATTATTTTTTTGCGGGAGAATAAGGAAGGTGTAATGCTTCTTTAAAAAGTATTAATAGCTCGTGGGTATAATACAGGCGCACTGCCACGGGATCATCGTTATTACCTGCCCTTAAAATACCCTGTGATACGGGGCGTCCTTTAAAGCTGAATGCGTAGTAAGCAAACAGGTCATCAATTCCCAGTTCGGGCACAGGGGAGGCATAGCCGGTAATGGCAATGCCCCAGTCTGCCACAAACAAAGGCCCCACTGCCGTCGCCATCTCCAGCGCTACTTTTTCAGATACACAATCGCAGGCCTGTCCATGTATAGGATCAATGTTCAGGTGTTTTGTTTTTTGCCCGATGTTATAGGTAGTAATGCCACCCTGGAAAAATTCCATGGCTTTCTCAGCGAGCGAAAGCGCTACCTGTAAATGGCCGGCAGTAACACTTTCAGCTACTGCCACCGTTTGCTGGTTATTGGTCAGCAATTGCCGGATGTGGCTTAGTAATTCCTGGTCAGGTTCCGATGGATGCATAGCTTAATCGTTTTTTCTTATCATACTAAATCCTGTGCCAACAGCACGCTGAACAGTAAACATTATTGGGTAAGATAATAAACACACAGTTCCTGTTGTTCCCCGTATCATTGCGATCTCTGCTACAGGAAGCAATTTCATGAACCCGGCAAAATTACCGGCCCTGTCTTTGCTGCCGGTTAATGAAATCATTTCTCCACACGTTCAATTTTTTATTTATGACAACCGTGAATGTTAATAACAGGAATGAATATGCATTAATTACCGGTGCTACCAGCGGTATTGGTTATGAACTGGCTAAGCTGCTGGCGGCCGACAGTTATAATCTTATTCTTGTAGCCAGAAACGAGGATCGTTTGCAGGAAGTGACAGATGAGCTGAAAACCGCCTACGGTATAGAAGTAACACCTATAGTAAAAGACCTGTTCATACCTTCTTCCGCTGCTGAAATTTATGCGCAGACCCAGGACATGGGTATCAATGTGGATGTGCTGATCAACGACGCCGGCCAGGGAGAATGGGGACCTTTTCTTGAAACAGATCTCAACAGGGATGTAGACATTATCCAGCTGAATATTATTTCATTGCTGTCGCTCACAAAATTTTATCTCAAAAACATGCAGCAGCGGAACATGGGCCGCATCCTGTTGCTGGGCTCAGAAGCAGGCGCCACGCCCATGCCGCTGTTGTCTGTTTATGCAGCAACAAAAGCATTCGTTATTTCATTTGGCGCTGCACTGTCGGAAGAATTGAGGGACACAGATGTAACTGTGACTGTATTACTCCCCGGCGCTACGGATACAGATTTCTTCCATAAAGCCCACCAGGAAGACACGGTTACGTATCGCGAAAAAACACTGGCACCACCGGAAGAGGTAGCAAAGGATGGTTACAATGCGCTGATGAATGGTGAACGGAAGATCATCTCCGGTGCAAAAACAAAAATGCACGTATGGATGAGCGATCTGCTGGGAACTTCCAGGGCGGCGGCCAATGCCCGCAAACTGAATGAACCCAGTAAAGAAAAACTGGGCGAAAAAAAACCGGAGCATGCTGCTTCGCGCAAAGAACGCGAATATATAAATGAAGAAAGCCGCCGTAGTGATGGTGATCTGAACCAGGATCTAAACTGATTTTATAGTGTGAAAGTAATCCTAAAACCCTGATAAACGGCGTGGCCTGCAACGGTGCAAGCCACGCTGTTATAATAAGCGCTGCAGCTTATTCAATACCGTTTTCATGTTAATCCCCTTACCCAGCAGTCCTTTTAACAGGTCGCCTTCTTCAGCTATCCGCTGAGGCATATTGTGAATATTGAAATCAGCTACTTTTAATCCCTTCTTCACTTCATCCCAACGCAACGGCGCCGATACGGTTGCTCCTGGCTTAGGACGCAGCGAATAGGCAACTGCCATCGTTTGTATCTGCCGGTTCTGCATAAAATCAAGATAGATCTGTCCTTTTCTTTTGGCCGGTGTTCTCAGTACACTGGTGCTGTCCGGCATTTGTTTATTGGCAATGTTTACGATCAGTTCAGCCAGCATGCGCGACTGGTCAAAGCTGTACCTGGCCCCCAGCGGAATAAGTATATGCATGCCCGTAGCCCCGGAGGTTTTTACAAAAGACGGCGCACCTATTTCATCTAAAATATCTTTGATCACCAATGCTGTTTCAATTACTTCATTAAAAGAGTTGGTATCAGGGTCAAGATCTATCAGGCAATAGTCCGGTTTGTCGGGATGCTGTGTTCTGCTATGCCATGGATTTAATTCAATACAGCCAAGATTGGCCATGTACAACAGGGTAGCCCTGTCTTTACATACCAGAAATGATTTTGTTTCACCATCCGATTCGCTGGTGTACGGAAATGTAGGGATCCAGTCTGCTACCTTGTCTTCTACATTCTTCTGGTAAAAGTTAAACCCTTTTATGCCCTCCGGAAACCTGTTAAGTGATTGTGGTCGGTCTTTCAGGTAGGGAAGAATTGTATCGGCAATGGCCGCATAGTAATTGATCATGTCCCGCTTGGTAATACCTTCATCGGGCCAGTACAGTTTATCAAGATTTGTGAATTTCAGCAGTTGTCCGTCTACTTTTACTTCGGCCTGTTTATCCTCATCAGGTAAAAATACTCCTGTATTCTCTTTACGTGAGCTTATTTTTTTTACAGCAGGCGGGCTAACAATTTTTACATTCTTTTCGTCTGCTGCTTTTTTATCTTCCCTTAATCCCATAAACACCGGCTGCCGCAGGATGCCTTCGCGTGTTATCTCTGCAAACTTTACTTCACATACCAGTACAGGTTTTAGCCATGTAGCCGGCATATTGGTTTGAGGTTTCGTTTTAAATGGATGTTTAGCTGTAATGAGCGGCTGGAATTTTGCAAAGAGTTCCTTTAACAGTTGGTCATTGAATCCGCCACCGGTATGACCAATATACTTCAGTTCCTTTCCTTCATATTTTCCCAGTATTACAGCGCCGAAATGCTTGCGGCTGTTCCGGCCCGCAGTATACCCACAGATAACAGCTTCCATCCGGTGACTGTTCTTTATCTTTAGCCAGCTCTCTGTTCTGCGGCCGGTAATATATTGACTGCCGGCTGCTTTGGCCATAATGCCTTCCAATCCTTTATCAATGGCTGCGTTGTAAAACGCAACGCCTTGCCCGCTGATATGGTTGCTGTAAAGAATAATGTCCTGGTTTGCCGGAATGATTTCCGCCAGTATAGCTTTACGCTCTTCCAGCAGCAGTTGGGTCAGGTTTTTGCCATTATACCATGGAAGATCAAAGAGGTAATAAACCAGGCGCGCTTTTTTGCCATGTTTAAGATAATTCTGTAATGCCTGGAAGTCCGGGTTCCCGTTTTCATCCACCGCCACTATCTCACCATCAGTTACTGCTTTCACTTTCCATTCCCGTAAGGCTGCGGCGATCACGCTGAACTTTTCATTAAACGAAAGCTGGTTACGCGAAAGTAATTCCACTTTGCCATTATTAAGATAAGCTACTGCCCGGTAGCCGTCCCATTTTATTTCGTATAGCCAGTCTTTCTTATCAAACGGCGTATTGGTAACAGCTGCCAGCATAGGCTTAATGCCTTTGGGCATGGGGGCTGTCTTTCCTTTTTTCAGCAATGCTGCAACGTTATCTGTAGCAGGCGTAGCTGCTTTTTTCTTAGCTGCGGTTTTTGTATGGGTTGGTTCCCGGTTGCTTTTCCATATTTTATGATCCGGATTTTTGGCGATCTGCTCAATTGTCTTTCCGGAAATCACCGATTTATTCTTGGCGGTAACATCTGTTTTGGAAGCATAACGGTCTTTTACTTTCATGAGCAGCCATGCGTTTTCTCCTCTGCCGGAAGCTTTTACCAGGGCAAAGCTGCCTTTGAGTTTTTTCCCGTTGAGCTCAAACTTCAGTTTCCCGCTGTGAAGCTGGTGCAGCAGGTCTTTGGTTTGTTGTTTCTTATCCGCGTCGCTTTGTTCAGCGGGTTCATAACTACCTTCATCCCATACCATCACCGTACCTGCGCCATAGTTACCTTCCGGTATGATGCCTTCAAAATCCCTGTAGTTATATGGATGATCCTCTACCATCATTGCCAGCCGTTTTATTGCCGGATCCATCGACGGACCTTTGGGTACAGCCCAGCTTTTAAGTACGCCCCGCATTTCCAGGCGAAAGTCGTAATGAAGATGGGAAGCATCGTGCTTTTGTACAACAAAGTGTAGCGCCTGGTCCTCACTTTTTCCACCGGTAGGCTCAGGCGTTTTGGAAAAGGTTCTTTTTTGCCGGTATTTTTCCAGGCTCATATGCAAAGTGTTTGTTACTATAACGTTTTCAGGATATATCCAGTTGTTCCAATCCCTGGTCGGCCGGGGTATTGAGTACTTTGCCTGATATATCATAACGGGCGCCATGGCAGGGGCAGTCCCACGACCGTTCTGCATTATTCCATCCCACCTCGCATTTCATATGCGTACAAACCGGTTTTACTGCATACAATTTACCTTGTTCATCTTTATGAACCGCTATTTTCTGGTTTTCATATTCCACTACTTTACCTTCGCCTGGAGCTATGCCGGCAAGCGCTTCCAGTTGTTCCCCGGAAAAGAATTTACCCATGAATTGTTTTACTACATCTGCGTTGTGGGAAATGAACTGGCTGAAACCAGCTACCGGTTTAATCCTGTTAGGATCAAACAGTAATTCATTCTTGGGCTTTTGGCCCAGGAGCAGGCGCTTTAACAATAGCGCAGCCACACTGCTGTAGGTCATGCCATTACCACCATAACCGGTGGCTACATAAATGTTATCTTCTGTACCTGGAAGACGGCCAATGTAAGGTAAGCCATCCACCGGTTCATAATATTGCGACGACCACCTGTATTTTATTTCCTTTACCTTGAAGTACTTCCTGATATGGCTTTCCAGCTTCAGGAAACATTGATTGGTATTTTCCTGTTCACCGGTTTTATGATCTTCCCCGCCTGCTATCAGGTATTTTTCGCCATCTACTTCCTGTGTTCTGTAATAATGATAAGGGTCATGCATATCATAAATAAGTTCTTCAGGATATCGCTCATCTTCCAGGGTAAAAGCCATAGCATAGCTACGGTATGGCGTACATCGCAGATGCAGCAGGTTGATGCCTGTTGGGATATGCGTAGCATAGATCACTGCTTTTGCTTTAAAAACGCCTGCGTTGGTGGTAACAGCAACGGTGTTGTTATTGTCTACCCCGGTAACACGGCATTGCTGCCGGATGGTACCGCCTGCTGTTTCAAATGCGCGGGCCAGGCCCTGTATATATTGCAGCGGGCTGAACGTTGCCTGTTCGCCTGCTTTCATAGCGCTGCTAAAAGGAATATCCACAGGGATGCTGTCAATAGCGTTCATTTCAAGACCCGCTTCAGCAGATGTTTCTGCAATTTTATCCAACTCTTTTTCCTGTTCCTCATTTTGGGCAAACAGGATGGCATTTGCGTCACGGAATCCACAGTCAATTCCCCATCTGCTGATATTATGTCTGATCAGTGCAATGGCTTCAGTTGCACCGGCATATACCTGCTGTGCGGCTTCCTTACCAAAGTTTTTTTGGATCACATAGTAAGGAACATCAAGCAGTGTATTTAAGTGTGCGGTGGTGCCGCCGGAAGTACCATAACCAATATTCTCCGCTTCCAGCAGCAGGCAGTTTTTGCCTTCATCCTGTAAAAGAAAGGCGGTGCTTACTCCCGTAATGCCGCCTCCGATAATGATTACATCATATAGCGTTTCAGGGTTAGCCTTGTTACTCTCTGGAAAGGGTGTAATGTGGTCCTGCCAGAGGCTGGTGGTATATGCATCTCTTGCTATCATAACAGTTGATTTAATATTTTAACCACATGTAAAACTATGCCATGTAAGCGGAGAGCTCCTGTTTACGGATCATCCCGTTGTTTTATGCTGGCATGATTTTGCCGATTTTTTTAGTGGGAATATTTTTTTTATGATTTAAAAAGATGAGTTATGGTACAGCATGATCAACAACAAAATCCTTCAGACAAGCCTTTTTCAAAAAATGACCTGTTGGGTAAACAGGAGCAATCCGAGCCGGCGCAGATCCAGGCTGAAAATGAGATCGAAGAAGAGGAAAACGAAGAGATAGATGGTGAGAAGAAACAGGAAGAAGATACCGGGGAAGAATAATAAAATTATTTTATGCAGATACAACCCGTTAGAAGAATTGATGGCATCCGGTGGATGGCTGTGCTGCTAATGACAATGCTGTTTGCCTGCAATAACCAGCAGAAAGAAACGACCGCTGCAGATAGTGT
Source organism: Chitinophaga sp. (assembly GCA_039593235.1). Taxonomy (GTDB): domain Bacteria; phylum Bacteroidota; class Bacteroidia; order Chitinophagales; family Chitinophagaceae; genus Chitinophaga. The sequence goes on from JBCNPS010000046.1 coordinate 14,841, forward strand.
TGCTGCCCAGCAGAACGTGCCGGGGGATACACTTCCCTTACCGGATACTACCAGGTCGGTAAAAAATTTCAGCCATGTTGTAGGCTGGCCGGGTAATAAAACGCCCTTGGCGCCGGAAGGTTTTGTGGTTACAAAATTTGCGGACGGACTTAAAAATCCACGCTGGATCTATGTAGCGCCGGATGGCGACATTTTCGTGGCGGAGAGTAATGCTACCAGGGCGTTTGTACAGAAGGTAGGAGATGTGGTATCAGGAAAGGCTGCTTCTGAAAACGAAAACAAAAGCGCGGACCGTATCACATTGCTGACGGATACGAACAAAGATGGTAAGCCGGATCAGCGTTTCATATTCCTTCAACGGCTCGATCAGCCTTTTGGTATGCTTATCCTTAACAACAATTTCTATGTAGCCAATACAAATGGGGTGATGCAATTTCCATACAGGAAAGGCGACAATAAAATTACCGGCGCCGGAAAGGCCATATTGTCGTTGCCTGCCGGAGGTTATAATAATCACTGGACACGCAATATTATTGCCGCCCCGGATGGATCGAAGCTTTACATATCTGTAGGTTCAGGTAGTAATGTAGCTGAACATGGAATGGAAAATGAAAGCGCCGGGCCAATATCCTGCAAACGGATCCAGACGGCAGCAACGAACGGATCTATGCCAGCGGGCTTCGTAACCCGGTAGGAGTGGCCGTGGCGGCAGATGGGGCGTTGCTTGTTGCAGATGACGCCGCTAATACCATTTGGCGCATAGCGGCAAAGTAAACTGATTTATTCACTTTTAAATAGTATGTTATGCCACTAAAAGACAGAACGATCGGCGGGCATGGTGAAACCAGCCCGGATCTGGGAAATGACTATAGCCGCGATATTACGCGGGAAGTAACATCCGATGATACACTGAAAAATGTAATACCGGATAAAGAAGAAAAAAAGAAGAATAAAACACAAAAAGAAACAGAAGAACATAACAAAGACACTGATAATGTGTCCGAATAATAACAGGTGAGAAAAGCCCTGGTGTATCATTGATGCGCCAGGGCTTTTTATTTTATTTCTTTTCTTTGATAAAATTGCCGCTGTTGTCAAAAAAGAGCCGCTTCTTTTCGTTGCCTTTATGAACGCCCACTTCTATCTGTTGTTCGGTTTTGTCCGGTCGTATGGTCCGTTTTATTCTATCTGAATCGATCATATATCCTTTGTAATTCTTAACAATGTAAGTGGATACATTCTGTGGCAGCCTGGAATTAACGAGCAGCTCTTTGGCTTCAATCAGGTGGCCGCTTTCATCATAAGAGGCTTCCAGGTTGCCTCCCCTTGTACCGCTGATCTTCAGCACGTATACATTGAAATCGCCGCTGCTTACTTCGCTGATGTTATTTTCTGTTACCTCCCAGTTCGACTTATACGTTTTTAAAGGCATTCTCATTACCTGCCTGAGGGTCATGTTGGGAAAGTTCTTCCTCAGTGAGTCCCTTACTGATTTAGGAACCTCGTTATTGCTGATCTTTTTGGCGTCAACAATTACTTCGTCGTCCTGCGCGCTGAGGGCGCCGCTAAAGCATAACAGGAGCAGCAGTGTGAATGATAGGTGAAGTGCTTTCATGATAATTGATTTATGTGAAAAATGTGGATGGCCTTTTGTTATTTTTTTTCGAACGACTTCAGGTTATATCCCAGTGTAAGCATAAAGGTATTGCCCTGTATCCTGTTCTGCGCCCCCATTTCAGCAGCCCAGCGCAGGTTGAATAACATCCTGATATGAGGCGCGTAATAACTGCCTTCGAGGCCGGCGGCAAAGACCTGGTCTTTGGCCGGATCGAACGCATAGGAGCCCGCAGGCGGGATTTTATCAGTAGCGGTTTTAAACTGCATATAATATACTATGCCGGCATTAATGATACGGGGAACAGGGCCGGCGGCGGCTTTTTTATACCATGTTTTTCCAAGCCCGCCTTCAATGCTGAGGTTGTCGCCGGTTTTAATATCGCTGTTTTTCTTTTCAGCGTTAAATGCGTAAGAGAGCAGGGAGGAGAAATGCAGCAGCTTTGTTTTATCAAAGAAGATAGTAGTTCCGGCGGAAAGCTCATTAACAAGTTGCCCAAGACCGCTGTTATCATCTCCCCCTAATTCATATTTACCGCTGGGAAAATATAAAGCATAACCAAACAGGAAATCCGCCTGCTTCCTGTGCCATCCCAGCTGAACAGGCTGGAAGTAAATATCACTGAATGCCAACGGGGATTTGGTATTGATAACAGTAGATTCCAGCCGGTTACTTGCAAATGGGAACAATACGGAGCCACCATAATTGGCACCCAGGATCTTCAGGTTGGTGACCCAGCTACCGCCAATGCCGGTAACAAACATATTCAGATGAAGGTTGTCTGATACCACATCTCCTTTACTGTTCTTTAGTTTGGAAGCAGCATAAACATAAACAGGAACTACCAGTACAAATCCCGGGGGAGCCTGCGTGCCGGATTGCAGGCCTGCATCACCGAGTATATGATCTCCTTTCAGTTGCGCGGAGGCAAGAGGTGCAGCCAGTATACCGGATAAAAAAAGTAAAGCGGTAAAAAGAAGAATGGGCATAATCTCTTTGTTCATCATCCTGCAGAAATTTAAAGATGCAATAAAAGAGATGAGAGATTTGTATATGCCTGGGAGAGGAATTGTGTCTGTAAATTAAATAGATATTTTTAAAGTGCCATGATTTATTTTTTAAAAAAAACAAGAAAATTGTATAACTTTTTCTGACGTATGGATGTTATAGAAAGATAAGTTTACAACAATCCTCCGCGGCATATCCCATATTTGGCAAATCATCTTCACTGTGGCGAATCCTTTGCTACCCCTCTTGCAAACGAAAAAAAACGCTTTATGAAGAAAACTGTATTCATCCTGATCCTCAGCTGGTATGGTCATACTACCTTTGCGCAGGCCGCCAATGACGACCTGGCGGTTATTCAAGCCGTATTTGGCCGGGAGAAAAAAGCCGTGGTAGAGCAATACATGCAACCGGATAGCAACCAGTCGGGCGCTTTCTGGCAATTGTACGGCGCTTATGAATCCAACAGGCGGGAACTTTCCCGCGAGCGGCTTGTTATCCTCAATGATTATGCAAAGGCATATAACCAGTTGGATGACAAAACAGCGTTATCGCTTGCCAACCGTACCATTGCAAATGATATGGCATACGATAAATTTCATAAACGATTCCTGAAAAAATTTACAAAAATTATTGGCGGAAAGAATGCAGTTAAGTTCTTTCAGCTGGAACGCTATTTCCAAAGCGCTGTCCGGTCCTCCATCCTTGATGAAGTACCTTTCATAGATGAATTGGAAAAGAGCAAGCCTACACATAATTAGTATACAGCCATCACGATGTAACCTAAGCATTTCAAAGCAAACGGATGGCCGGTCAGCAACTTTACAACAGTTGCCCATCGCCTGAGATAGTTAATCAACAATACAGGCAGAGCCGGTCCGGAAGATCACGGATGGTAGTGGGGTTGTATATCGTGCAGGCTCCGGGCCGACACTCTGCCCATTTTACAACATCAGTAAGTTATTAAGCGCTGCATAAAATTAAATATGTCGTCATGATATAAGTTCTTTACAACCCGCCATCGTGATTCATGCCTGTACGGTTTCAGAATAGTACACTAGCGTGGAATCTACAGGCGATGAAGATTGCGGGGTGTTCTCACCCTGCATGTTTTTCTGAAACACTTAATGCTATATATTTATAATGGTTGAATGAATGAAAACGGCAGGGAAGTCTTTCCCTGCTGTTCTTTTTTGGGGTATACCAACTATAAAAAAGTAAAAGGCTGCGTCTTAGACAAGACACAGCCGTTCCTAAGCATAAACAAATTAGCAATCATCAACTCTTAAGTATCATTATCATTATTTTTTTAGTTGTTCAGGAATAACCCGATATTGAAGTTGAAGCTCTTGAGGTTGTCGTTCTTAAAGAGATCATTTTTGTTGGTGGCATATGAATATGCCGCTCCAAGCAGGATCCCCCAGTTGCCGCCATTGGGGCGGATCAGCACTCCTATTTCAGGGCGTATCGCGAAACCCCAGTTGTTTTCGGTGTCTTCAAACACGTTATAGTAGATGTTCTGTTCTGCATATTGTGTACCTATACCCAATCCCACATAAGGCATTGCCTTTTTGCCATAATTGAAATAATAGTGTGCGGTAGCGGTAATGGGTACGGTATAAATCACCCGGTCCATATCCGTTGTAATAGCTGAATTGCCATCTTTATAGGTGATCGTTTGTGTAGGAATATATTGTTCGAAGGAGTTCCAGCTTGTGGAGATACCAAATGAAACCGGCGCCTGTTTCAGAAAATACCGGTACTCCGCCTTGCCGCCTGCGAAGCTGGTTTTATCAAGAAAATCATTGTTGGTGGGGATGGCTATTTCCCAGGATAAACCAAACAAATTGTTGATCCTGCCTTGGGCAAAGCTGCTTGCCACACCCAGTATCAGCATTAAACCCAGTATGATATACTTTTTCATAATTTGCTTTTTAGTGGTGAACTATTGGGCACTCAGGTATGGCGACTGGGCAAATGCCTGGTCAATGCCATCCAGCGCGCGTTGCAGGTTTGTAGAAGCGGAGCTGCCTAAGGCCCCGTTCAGGTTCATGGTCCAGGTAACATCCAGTTTCTGGTTCACCTGCGCATTTTTTACATCAATGATTTCTGCAATCACACTACCGGTTGTAATGGAATAAGTAGTAGCCCAGGGATAATAATAAGGATAGTACCAACCCCAGTCCCAGGGATCCCAATAGCCCGGGTAACCCCACCAGTAGCCGGGATACACAACACCTACGGTTACATCTTTTACAGCCACGGTATTAATACCCAGGTCCGGTTTGGCATTCCTGCCCACATAGGTGTAACCTCTCGCTTCCATGTTCTTCCTGATCTGCGATACCAGCGATTTTGCGGTGTTATCTGTCAGGATACTATCCTTGGGGTTACTGCTGATATAAGCAACTGTATCGGAAATATAAAACGTTTTATAAGTATTGAACTGTGCGCCGGGATCTTTATCCGTTTGTACAACAAAGTTGCCTGAAAGCTCCGAAAGGTCCGGCTCCTTGCGGCAGGCGGCAAGTATTACCAGCGCTGTTAACAGGAGATAATTAAGTCTTTTCATTGTGGTTATTTTTGAGTCATTCAATAAGTATCCTTCCGGATCCGCAGGATCCGTATCACGAAAAATACCTGCTACCGTTGTGCTTACAGGTACGCCATTGTAATTATGGCCCCCGGTGGATGGAAGAAGTAAAGGTATTTGCATTCATAGTTATGCTTTGAGTGGTTAAGAATACATCAGTCATTTTTTACCCGGAAGATAAACGATACATTATTGTATCTTATCCTGCAGGATAAAAGCCCGTGTTCTACAGATGGCCGTTCCGGCTGCATCCTTGTAAAGGCAATGCTTGATGATGCTACATAACTATGCTTAGGGATAATTTTACTTATTGCTTTGAACTCGTCTGTTATTCATTTTCGGTGATAAGTACGTTTTGGTTATCTGTTTGTGTCTTTTAATATCGTTTAATGTCTTTAGTGATTATTATTGGTGACAGTGTTTTTCTTTTAACACTGCTGATCGTGGAAATGTTTAAACATAATAGGTTTTCTTTTAAAAAAAAATCAGATCGTGAATACCAGCAGAACACCGCAGGATGTATAATTGTTCAGTTGATGCCTGATATTTTTATTTTTTGGCGAATATGAAAGAAGCAGCTATCTTGCAGGTATCACTTCATTTACTTTCCTCCTGGGCACTACACAATAACA
>JBCNPS010000460.1:0-6183 GCA_039593235.1 Chitinophaga sp.
TTTTCCTGTAGTCACGCTGCGAAACGTAATGTAACGCCGGCATTTTATTACTGGAAGCAAACCTGGACGGGCAACAGCGCCGAGCTGAAATATATGCAGGACCTGCCTGCCAGGCGATTGTATGTAAAACTGTTTGATGTGGCGCTTAACGAAGCCACACAGGCGCCGGCGCCTGTAGCAGTATTCAACCAAAAGGCCGCTTTCCCTGCCGGTGTGGAAATAGTACCGGTAGTATTCCTGATGAATGAAGTATGGGCGCATCCCGATCCGGGGCTGGCGATTAATGTGGCCCGGCTGATAGAACAGCTGTGCGATTCCCTGCCGGCAAACAGTATAAAGGAGATCCAGCTGGACTGCGACTGGACACAGACTTCCAGGGATGCCTATTTCTCTTTTATAAAACAGATCCGGCAAACGCCCTTTTTCCGGCATCGCCGCGTATCGGCCACCATCCGCATGTACCAGGTGAAATATAAAGTACGCACCGGCGTGCCGCCGGTAGACAGGGGATTGCTGATGTGCTATAACATGGGCGATCTGCGTAAACCGGGATCGCATAATTCCATCCTGGATTTAGATGCTATGGAGTCCTACCTGGGCGAGCACCATGTAGCAGGATACCCGTTACCTTTAGACATTGCACTCCCTTTATTCAGCTGGAGCGTTTTATTCCGGAATGGCACTACGTATACCGGTATTTTAAGAAATATCGGCACGGAGGAATTGCAGGATACCACTATCTTTGCAATGGACGAGAAACAGTTGTATACCGTGCGGAAAGATACCCTGCTGAACGGATATCCCTTAAAAGAAGGAAATGTGATAAGGCGTGAAACCATTGACCAGACTTCATTGGAAGCGGCGGCAAAAATGGTGGCAAAACAATTGCAGACGCCGGACCCGGTTATTATATTTTATCATCTTGATTCAACAACCCTGAAAAAATATTCCCTGAATGAACTACAGAAAGTTTGTCGTTTTTTTAATTAGTTTCTGTGCTGTTTTCTTTGGTAATGTGATTTATACTTTATCCTGCGGGCCTACACCGGATCCGTATGATTATTACGTTTCTTTTTTCAGCCCATATACCAAAGGCGGCGGCTATGAGCCTTTTTATTACACTGCCCTTACTAGTTTTTTTGGAGATCCGACACCATCTGAGGAAACGGCCAATGTGGCCGACTGGCAGGACTATGCCGGCAGAGGAGTAACGGTGAAGGATATACGTGAATGTATCTATACCTATCCAAAGGAGCAGTTATCAGCCATTGCAGCAGGCAGTGCTGCCTTACCGGACAGTGTGAAGCAGAATACTTTTGCGCAGTTCCTGGGAAAGGAAAAGAACCGGGAAGCGGCGCGTTACCTGTTGTTTGCCAAATCCTGCGAGCCGGCTGTGACCAGGGAAGACCAATGGTCGGCCCCAAAACGTAACAATGCCCAAATGGCGGCTTTGTATACAGAGGGGCTGGAGTTGCGCGATAAAGTAAAGGATAAGGAGATCCGCGACCGTTACAGTTTCCAGCTGATAAGACTGCAGCATTACAGTGCGCAATACCGTGAAGCAGTGGCTTCTTTTGACCAGCTGTTTGGCGGAAAAGAGAAGTCGTCACTGGTATATTATAAGGCGCTGGCGTTGAAAGCAGGCGGCTTATACCACCTGGAAGATTCCGTACAGAGCGCCTACCTGTTTTCCCGTGTGTTTGAAAAAGCGCCGTCGTTGCGGCTCTCCTGTTTTACCAGTTTAATGTGGACCAATACCAGTATGGAACAGGTGTACCCGCTGTGTAAGGATAATCATGAAAAAGCAATGGTAGCTGCCATTTACGGCTTCACCGGCGCTGAGCCGGATGTAACAGCTATCAGGAGGGTGTATGCACTTGACCCGGCATCTCCGGCATTGAATATATTATTGGGAAGAGAAATTAATAAGCTTGAAGATGCTTACTTCAGCCCCTTGCTGGGAGAAGGACAAACAGACATGGTGGGTATCAGGGATGGCTCGCCCGGAGAAAAGGCCAGGATGCTGGCAAAATTAAATGACTTACAAATAGTGACAGATAGCCTGGTTCAAAAAGGCAAATTAAAAGACCCGGACCTGTGGCGGGTTTCATCTGCCTATCTTTCTTATATCCGTAAAGATTACCCGGCGGCTGCGCAGCAGCTGGCGGCAGTACGTACCAAAGATCCTGAAATAAAAGACCAGTGGGAAATTGTAAACCTGCTGGTAAATATCAACCAGCAAAAAACGATCGACAGCGCATTTGAAGCAAAGCTGCTGCCTTCCCTGAAATGGTTTGATACAAAAACTGCAGGCATCGGCAATTACTGGGACAGGGCCTGGGATGGCAGTGACGACAAGCGCTTCGCGTTTGGCAAGATTTACCGTAACCTGTTGTTCGCCATTCTTGCGCCGCGTTACCACCGGCAGGGAGAGCTGGTGAAGGAGTCGCTGATCAGGGGGCGCTGTGATTCGCTGAAGATGAACGATTTTTTTGTTTCCGGTGAAACTTCCCTTGACCAGATCAATAACGACATGAACCCGGCAACGCTGATCCGCCTGAAGGGGTTCCTGCATCAAACCGGTAAAACACCGTATGAATCCTACCTGGCAGGATATTTTCCCAAAGGCATTAACCTGGATCAGGCTATAGGCGTGAGCTATGTAAGGATCCACGATTTCGGTAATGCGCGCAACTGGTTTAAGAAAGCAGGGCCTGGTGCACTGGCTGTTTCCTACCAGGTATTTCATGAGCAGTTGCAGGATTTCGGGGAAGATACCGCTGTAGCGTTATACACTAAAGAGATTACGCAACTCCAGTTCTGTGAGCGCATGTTGCAGTTACAGGAAAAGATGAAGACGGCGCCGGTGCCGGCAAAAGTATATTACGATTATGCTACTGCGTTATTCAGCATTTCCTATTATGGCAGAACGTGGTACTTCGTGAAGGATTATCGCCCGAGTACTTTATGGTATTCGCCGGACTGCGATAAAGACGCTTTTGAAAAGCAGTATTTCGGATGTTACGCGGCTGAAAGTTATTATGCAAAGGCAGCGCAGGCCAGTACAGATAAAGAGTTCAAGGCCCGTTGTGCGTTTATGGCTGCCCGTTGTTCCCAGAAGCGTGCTGCCGGAAAGGAAGACCGTAACCAGTATATTCACGCGTGGATAAGTAACCGTTATTTTCCATTGCTGGCAGGCAGTTACGGGCAAACGAAGTTTTACCAGCAGGCGTATAACCAATGTAGTTACCTGCGTGATTATGTGAAAAGTACCCGGAAGAAATAACTATTTAAACTGGATAGCTTTTACCGGTGTGATGCGCCGGATGATCCGGGCTGGCACTTGCAGTATGAGTATACAGATCAGGAAGGTGCCTATGTTGATCAGCACAATATCGATCCAATGCAGGGATACGGCTGCTACCGACATGTAATAGGATTCTTCCGGCAGCTTGAAAATACCGGTGGCCTGCTGAAGAAAAGCAATGCCCAGCCCGAAGAAGTCGCCGATCAGTATCCCCAATATAACAATATAAGCTGCCTGGTATACAAATATTTTCTGGATGTCCCAGTTGCGCATACCCAGCGCCTTGGCAATGCCTATCATGTTAGTGCGTTCCAGGATGAGGATAAGAATAGCCGTGATCATATTAATGATAGCAACGATGGTCATGATAACGATGATGATCAGTTCGTTCTGGTTTTGCAGCTGCAGCCAGTCGAAGATGTTGGGATAAATATCCCGGATGGTGCGGGTAAACAGTTGATCAGGCAATGCGTTGTTATCCATATACCGCGCCAGGGAATCCATTGTACGGTAGTTGTTGATAGATAGTTCATAGCCGCCTACCTGGGTGGGGTCCCAATCGTTCAGTTTGCGCACCAGGTTAAGATCGCCGATCACGTAAGTTTTATCATATTCTTCGATACCGGTTTTAAATATGCCCGTTACCGTTAGTTTGCGTGCGCGTGGTGGTAGTCCGCCTCCCTGGATAAAATAGATGATGGCCTTATCGTTTACTTTCAGTTGCAGTTCCCTGGCCATATATTCTGAGATCATAATTTCAGGGGCGTAGGAACTATCATTGAATTGCAGCAGGTTGCCGGCCTGGAGAAAGCGTTTCAGCTGGGGCCAGTCGTATCCTTTATCAATTCCTTTGAAAATGATACCATCTATTTCCTTTTCGGATTTTATAATGGCCGATTTGGTAGCGTAGTTACTGATAGATTTAATGCCGGGTACTTTTTTTAAGCTGTCCAGCAGGCTTTGGCGGCTGTAGAAGGGAATTTCTTCTGTGAGAGGGCCTGCGTTCGGCTGGTATTCATTGATATGGATATGGCCCCAGAAGCTGAAGATCTTTTCCTGGATCACCTGCTGAAAACCATTTACCAGCGCTGTTGCCAGGATCATTACCGCTACGCTCACTGCGGTGGCAGCTACTGCGATATTGATAATGAACTTTGAGAAAGAAGATCCCTTGTTGAAAGCAATCCGTCTGGCAATAAAAAATGATAAACGCATAGAACAAATATAGGGAAAAGCTGAAAGTGCAAAGCATAAACCAAAAAGGTGCGCCAATGGGCGCGGGGGCCGGATAAATATTCTATCTTCGCCGGGATCATTGCTACCGGCCCTGGGCTTCCGGCTTTCCGCTTTTAATCGTAACTTGAATCATATCAATTGCCTCATATGCGTACAGCAGCATTATTTTTAACAATAGTTTTTGTTGCCTGCCTGTTTAACAACGGCGCATCTGCACAAGTGAATGCTATTACCCCGGACCATGTGTACTTCAATAATATCCGGTCTGTAAAGTTTAACCAGGCCGGCGATCCGCTGAGCTTAGCGATGTATACTATTGGTACCGGTGAGAAGCTGGAGTTGTCGTTCGACGATATGGACAATGATGTAAAGAACTATTACTATTCTTTTGTGCTTTGTAATGCCGACTGGACGCCGGCGCCCGTGAACCAGTTTGATTATATGCGCGGGTTTTCCGAAACGAGGATCCTGAACTATAAGTTATCCAGTATATCATTGCAACGCTATACGCATTACAGTGTTCAATTGCCGCGCACTAACAGTTATCCTGTGAAATCGGGCAATTACCTGTTGAAGGTGTACCTCGACAGTGATACCTCGCAGCTGGCCTTTACCCGCCGGATGTATGTAGTAGAAAATAAAGCCAGTATATCAGGATTTATCCAGCAGCCTATTGCGCCTAAATTATTCCGTACACATCAGAAGATCAATTTTGAAATAAACACCGGCGCCCTGAATATCCAGAATCCATTTGACCAGATCAAAGTGGTGGTGTTACAAAATTACCGTTGGGATAATGCGCTTACCAAACTGAAACCACAATTTATTAACGGCAATATCCTGAAATACAATGCGGAGCAGGACTGTATTATGCCCGCCGGTAAAGAATACCGCTGGATTGATCTGCGCAGTTTCCGCCTGCAAACGGAGCGGGTGCAGCGTTCGGAATATCATAGCAGCAGCACGGATGTATTTGCCGTAACGGATTATGAAACTGCCGATAAGCAATATCAATTCATTAAAGATATTAACGGAAAATATTACCTGGCTACTCTGGATGATTATGATCCTAACTTTGAAGGGGATTATGCCACCGTGCATTTTTCTTTTGCCGCACCGGAACCTTATGCCGGATATGATATGTATATCTTCGGTGAGTTTACCAATTATGAGCTTAATAATAACAACAAACTAACGTATAATGGCGCCAGCCGTGCTTATGAGGGCAATATTTTCCTGAAGCAGGGGTACTATAATTATATTTACGGGCTGGTGGATAAAACAATGCCTAACCCGAAATTCGATACGGATATGACGGAAGGGAATCATTGGGAAGCGGAGAACAACTACACCATTTTGTTATATTACCGGGCGTTGGGAGGAAGGTCTGATGAGCTGGTATCGTCGATTACATTGAACTCGATTTTGAATCGTAAGTAGAAGTAATAACCTAAAGAGAGCTGGATCATATGACATGAACCAGCTCTCCTTTTTATTTTACGCACCTATACTCTGACGTAGTTTAACAATATTGGCGGCGCCCCGCTTAATGATGATACGGGTACCTCTTTCGTAGGTGAAGTAGCGGTAGAACCAGTTAATGAATACTACCAGTTTGTTCCTGAATCCGAGTAAACTCA
>JBCNPS010000461.1:0-6182 GCA_039593235.1 Chitinophaga sp.
CCCAATCTAAGGCGGAAGGAGGGAGGTTGAGGGCTTGCAACTCATTGCTGTTAAACGCGCCGCTTAGCTGCAGCCTGGCATTGTACACGGCTACATTAAAAATACCACGGTGTAGTTTCTCCGGGAGCAACTCCCCGTTGATCTTCAGGTTTTCCGGCAGGAGATACACATAACTGCTTTTCCCTTTATACGGAATAGCGAGCACCGGGCCGGTAATATTCTGCTCGCCACCCCAGCGGCTGCTGATTTCCTGGGTGGCTTCCTTTTGCCGGTCGCGGCGCTCCCAGATGATGTTCTGAATTAAAGCAGCCGGGATGAACAGTACCAGCATCAGTACAAAAATGATAACCGCTTTGATAGCGTAGGCGTAACGGTCAAAGAAAGAAGGGGATTCGTTTGTTGAAGGTTCCATGTTTTTTGTTTTTAGAAAGTACTTTGTATTTCAAAGTAATAAGACAAAAAAAATTTATTTAGTGAATCTGATCATATGTTCAAGCGCTGCGAGATGGCCTTTAAACGCCTTCTCACCGGTTGCCGTAATGGCGTAGGTAGTATTGGTTTTGCGGCCAATAAAACCTTTATGTACTTTGAGATACCCGTTTTCTTCCAACGTATTGAGATGCGACGCCAGGTTACCATCCGTTACTTCCAGCATCTGTTTGAGATCGTTGAAATTAACTTCTTCGTTCACCATCAATACACTCATAACGCCCAGGCGTATACGGCTCTCGAAAATCTTATTTAAGTTACCTATCGGGTTCATGCGATTGATTAAACTGTCCCTTTCCGTTCATATTTCCACCACATCAGCGCTCCGTAAATGATGTGGAGTAAACCGAAACCTATGGCCCAAAAATAAAGCCCCTCTCTCAAATAGAAAAGATTAAATGTCCCGAGAATAACTTCACAGATCCCCAGGTACTTCACATCCGGCAAAGTATACTTGCTGGCATTGATAATTGCCAACCCGTAAAACACCAGGCAGGTAGGAGCTACCAGCGACTCCAGGTGATTATATAACAAACCTGCTATAAATGCACCACCCGCCGCTAATGGAATGGCGGTGTTGATCAGCACGTTCCTTGATGTCAGATCCCAGATAGGTAAATTATTTTTCCTTGCTTTCCGCCAGGTAAAAAAAAAGCCCCCAATAAGTGCAGCCGCTAATACAGAGAACCCCAAAACAATTAAACGGAACTTCAGTGTCAGGAAATCTGAGTGACTATGCACACCCGTAGCGTTCCACCTTAAATAGTATTCATTCAGCCAGGTATTGGCAATAAATGCCCCGATCAGGCCACAGGCGCCGGCAGAAATGCCGCTTAACCCGCTTAGCGAAATGAAACGGCTGCTTCGCTCCATCATCCGCTTAATGTCCGTTAATGCCTCCAGGTGTTGTTGGTCTGTCATACAAAAAAGTACTTTGCACTACAAAGCTAATAGAAAAATTTGATTCACAAAATATAATTTTTTGTTATAACTGCGTTACCTATAGGATACCGACTGTCCAGAATAGCGATAAATACTATAATATTGTTGTCAGATATGGTTGGCTGGAAAAGAATATTAGCAATAATCATCGGCGTAAGCGGTTGGGGTTCAGGTTTGATGGCGCAGCAGTACAAGGTTAGTGGAGTGGTCAGAGACGCGCACTCACAGGAAATCATTCCGTTCGCCACTCTTCAGTTTGTGCGTACCCAAACCGGTATGGTTAGCAATGCGGAAGGGAAATACCTGTTCGAACTAAATGTTATCCCATCAGATTCATTGCTGGTCAGGGTAATGGGATATAACATCCTCAAATTGCCGGTGAACAAGGAACAAAAAGAACAGGTCATTAACTTCGAAGTAACCCGCTCAGACGTTTCCCTGAAAACATACGAAGTAAAAGCCAATGTAAACTGGGCGCTTATTCTTCTTAAACAGATCGTTAAGCATAAACCGGAGAATAATTACAATCGTCTCGACAATTACAAGTACGAGGTGTATAACAAGCTGGAGCTGGATATGAAGAATCTCAACAAAGAGAAACTCGGCAAAAACCGCTTCACTAAACCGTTTGCGTTTATTCTTGATAACATAGACAGCACATCTGAAGACAAACCTTTTCTGCCTATTTTCCTCACGGAATCATTATCGGATTACTACTTTCAGTCGAGCCCACGCAAAACAAAAGAAGTGATCAAAGCCGCCCGTACCTCGGGTATAGATAATGAAAGCGTTACTAAATTCCTGGGAGGAATGTACCAGAATGTAAATATCTACGACAATTTCATCCCGGTATTTGATAAACAGTTTGTAAGCCCTATTCACCATAACGGCGCGTTCTATTACGATTACTCCATTGCTGATACGCAGTACATCAACAGCCAGCGTTTCATCAAATTAAATTTCACGCCCAAGCGTAAAGGAGAGAATACTTTTATTGGCGATATCTGGGTACATGATACCACCTACGCAGTACAGAAAACTACGTTGTCGGTACCCCGGGACGCGAATATTAATTTTGTCCGCAAAATCAGTATGGTACAGGAGTTCAGACAACTGCCCGATAGTTCCTGGTTCCTGTATAAAGATAAATTCATTGCCGATTTCTGGGCGCCAAGTCCAAAGCCCGGCAAAACGTTTGATTTTATTGGTCGTAAAACCACGACTTACGATGATGTAATTACGAATGATACTGCTGCCACCAACATCTTCAGTAATAAAAAATACCCGGAAAATGTAGTGGTACTGGATAGTGCGAGAGCAAGGAAAGATGATTTCTGGATGGATAACCGGCCGGAAAACCTCAGCAAAAATGAAGAAGGCATTTACAAAATGGTAGATACGCTTCAGAAAATGCCGCTGTTCCGGAGCTATTCCAATACCATCCGGTTCCTGGCTACCGGTTATAAACCTTTTGGACCCATTGAATGGGGCCCTTACTATTACCTGTTTTCCCAAAACAGGCTGGAAGGATTCCGGTTACGGCTCGATCTTGGAACTACCCCGCAGTTCAACAAAAATCTTTACCTGTATGGCTACCTGGCTTACGGTTTCTCTGATCATGTGTATAAAGGTAAAATGTCGGCCCTCTGGCTGCTGAAAAGACATCCGCGTACTTACCTGTATGCGTCTTACACGAAAGACCTGGACAATGGTACGCACTATTATGATGAAGTGGGTACAGATAATATTTTTACGCTTGCCATCCGGAAAAACGGTGTGCCACAGAAATTTTTAATGGTGGATGAAAAACGTTTTGAGTTTTTCAAAGAATACTACAGTGGTTTCTCCCACCAGGTTTCCCTAACGCACAAACAGGTACGACCGTTTGAACCGCTTCCCACAGCTGCATTTTATCCGAAAGCACCCGATGGCCGCGATCCGCTGACCAGCATGGAAGTAGAAGTGAAATTCCGTTACGCTTTCCACGAACAATTCCTGGAAGGGAATTATTACAGGATCAGTCTTGGCAGTAAATACCCTATTGCTGAACTGAAATTAGCAGCAGGCATACCCGGTGTGGCTAACAGCGGGCAAAAATATCAGCGTGTTACCCTCAGCGTGTCAGACTATGTAAAGCTGCCGCCTTTCGGCTCCTTCTACTATAATGTTTTTGGTGGTAAAATTTTTGGTACCGTGCCTTATACTTCACTTGAAGTACATCCGGGAAATGAAATTTACTACTACAATAAATATGCATTCAACATGATGAACCGCTTCGAGTTCATCAGTGATCAATATGCCGGGTTTAACGTGGAGCATACTATTGGCAATGGTATTTTTGGTTATATCCCGCTGATTAAAAAGCTGAAATGGCGGCAGTTCTGGACTGCCAAAGGGGTGATAGGCTCCTTGTCTGAATCCAACAAACAGCTGAATCTTAACAACGGTTTCGCCTTCAAAACCCTACAGGGCGATCCCTACCTTGAGCTGGGTACCGGTATAGAAAATATCTTTAAATTTTTGCGGGTAGATTTTATATGGAGAGTAACGCCGGATGTAACACCGGGTGAACCTGCCAACAAACGTTTTGGTGTATTCGGTAGTTTCAAATTACAGTTTTAACGGGTTGCTCATGAAAGATGTAACACATACGCCGTTATTTGAAAGCATCCTGCGGGGCGAAATAGATGGCAATGCTTACGATCTTGAAAATGATTACCAATGTATTAAAATGCACCTGGACGGAGCAGAGAAAAAATTGCAGTTAAGGTTTATTAATGATGATTATAAGATCATCGTGGAATTTCACCAGGCAACTATTACCTGCTTCACTATCCTGCCTGAAAAAAGCAGTGGTGGCGCTTCGCTGGAAAGTTTTTACCGTGGACAGTTTAAGTACAACAACAATCTTCACGAAATAACTGCGCAGGGAAAATACTACTACTATTTATCTTTTCCTGGCGCTGATACCATAGAGCTATTCTCCAAAAGAGTTACACTTACTTTCAGCCGTTTAAATTCATGATTAATCAGTAAGTATTCCTTACTATATATTATCTGCTGCTTCGCAGATAATGCTGCAGGCCCATTTAATTTCTTCGGGTGTAATGATCAATGGAGGTACAATACGCATACATTCGGTGGCAAAAAGGAACCAGTCTGTAAGCACTCCTTTATCGATGCAATAATCAATTACCTTTTTATTTACGGGAAAGCTTTCAAATTCTACTGCCATCATTAAACCCAGTGAGCGCACTGATTTTATAGCAGGGTGTTTCAGGTATTCCAGGAACAGTTGTTCTTTTGCATGCACTGTTGGTAAAAGATCCTGGTCCAGCAGGGCCTGGAAGCCGGCGCGGCCTGCCGCACAGTTCACCGGGTGACCACCAAAAGTGGTGATATGGCCTAACACGGGGTTGTTGGTCAGCGTCCACATGATATCGCGGGAGGCGATAAAGGCGCCTAAAGGCATTCCTCCGCCGAGCGCTTTACCCAACAGTAAAACATCGGGTACAATCCCGAACTGTTCGAAGGCCCACAGCGTACCATTTCTCCCGAAACCACACTGGATTTCATCCAGTATCAACAGCGCTCCTGTAGCGGAACATTTTGCCCGCAATGCGTGTAGCCATTCCCGTTGCGGTACTATAACGCCGCCTTCCGCCTGCACACTTTCTGCTATCACTGCTGCGGTTTTTTCTGTAATAAGTTCCAGCGATGCAAAGTTGTTGTATTCCAGGTGTTGTATCCCCGGCAACAGGGGACGGTAGGCATTGCGCCAGTATTCATCTCCAAGGATGCTCAGGGCGCCCTGCGTAGAACCATGATAACTACGGTTAAAGGCCGCTATTTCCCCGCGCCCGGTATACCGCTTGGCCAGCTTCATGGCGCCTTCCACGGCTTCCGCCCCGGAATTGGTAAAATATACACAGTTTAACCGTTCGGGAAGATGCGCTGTAAGCAGGCTGGCAAAGGCCACCTGGGGCGACTGTACAAATTCTCCATATACCAGCAGGTGCATATATTGCTGCGCCTGGTCCTGGATGGCCTTTACAACGGCGGGATGGCAATGCCCCACGTTACATACACTGATACCGGCAATGAGGTCGAGATACCGCTTTCCATTCACATCCCACATATACATGCCTTCCGCTTTCACTATTTCCAGTGCCAGAGGGGCATCGGAGGTTTGCGCTACATGCTGCAAAAAAAGTTGCCTGTTATTCATATCACTAACTACGCTATTCTTTGCGAAGTTAGAAAACAACTGCTAATTAGTAATTGTTATATTTGTAGCATAAGCAATAAAACATTTAATTATGGCGCACATTATTCCACTGAACGGAGTTACTCCTCAAATTCCTGAAGACTGTTACGTGGCCCCTAATGCTACCATAGTAGGGGATGTAGTAATGGGTAAAGGTTGTACAGTATGGTTCAATGCTGTTGTTCGCGGCGATGTAAACAGTATCCGCCTCGGCGAAAACGTGAACGTACAGGATGGTGCAGTAATTCACTGCACTTACCAGAAAACCAAAACCATAGTAGGCAATAATGTGTCTATTGGCCATAATGCCATTCTCCATGGCTGCACTATTGAAGATAATGTACTGGTAGGAATGGGCGCCATTGTAATGGACAATGCCCGTGTAAGCAGCAATAGTATTATTGCTGCCGGCGCCGTAGTACTGAGCGATACACATGTGGAACCCGGTACCATTTACGCCGGTGTGCCTGCCCGTAAAGTGAAA
>JBCNPS010000462.1:0-6175 GCA_039593235.1 Chitinophaga sp.
GAACCTGTACCAGGTCAATACCTGCAACAACCAAATGTAGTGTCCATGCAAGAAACTAAAAGCCTATCCTGGAAATGGCTTGCCGCCGCTGCCGCAGTGCTGCTGGTAGGAAGCCTTATTTTAAATTATGTGTTCTTTAACCGGTATAAGGAATTTAAGGAGTATAAAGATAAATACCAGTCTTTACTCGTATCCCAGAACTCCATTTTGTCAAAGAGCAATCTTTACAAAACCCGTTTAGAACAAATGCAGGAATCCATGGAAATCATCCAGGATCCTAAAGTACTGAAAGTGCCGATGCCAGGTACCAAAGCGTTCCCTGAAGCATTAGCCACTGTATTCTGGAACCCCCAAAGTCAGCAGGTATATCTGAAAGTTAACAAGCTGCCGGAACCAACTGCCGACAAACAGTATCAACTCTGGGCTATCGTAGATGGCAAACCGGTTGATATGGGCGTGTTCGAAATGGGCGATACCGCCAGCCTCCTCCAGAAAATGAAAGTAACCGGCAAGGCACAAATGTTTGCTGTTACCCTGGAGAAAAAAGGTGGCGCGCTGCAGCCTACTATGGAACAAATGTATGTGGCCGGAAAAATCCCCGGCTGATAAAAGGAGATACCTCTCTTTTTAAAGAAAACAGGAAGCTGTTGTAAGTGCTACTTACAGCAGCTTCCTGTTTTTAGCATTTGTGTAACACCCGCTTTGCGCTTTTTTACTAAATTGCGGCTATGTCGCAATTTTGGAAATGTATAGCAGGAATCGCTGCCCTCAGCCTGTTACAGTGTATACAACTCAGCGCCCAGGACACAGCCCGCTATAAAGGAATGACGGTTAACCTGGATGAAGTGATTGTAGCTGCAAAGCGTATAGGCTTCGACGTTAACAGCTTTATTAAAAGAGTGGAAGATGACACCACTTTTTACCGCGCATTTAAAAATCTGCATATTGTAGGATTTGATGCGGTGAATGATATACAGGTACTGGGCAAAAATGCACAGGTGCAGGCTTCCCTGTATAATCAAACCCACCAGGAAATAAAGGGGAAATGCCGTACTATGGAGGTATCCAATGAAAAGGTGACCGGCGACTTCTACACCCGTAAAGGAAATTATAACTACTACACAGCAGAATTATATGCTAATCTTTTCTTTACCAAAGGCACGGTATGTACGGATGAACAGGGGGAAGATCCTGAACGTTCCAGCGGTAGCCTGGCCCGGCATAAGGCGCAGCTGAAACAGCTGATCTTCAACCCGGGGAAGCCTATCCGCGGCGTACCCATTGTAGGGGCTAAAGTAGCCATTTTTAACAGCGAGGTAATGCGGTTCTACGACTTTTCCATTACGGCGGAAAACTATGTGGATGGCACCGCCTGTTATGTATTTACCGCTAAAACGAAGCCCGGACTGAACCGGATCGACCGCGCCGATGTAGTGATCGATGAGCTTATCACCTGGTTTAACAAGGATAATTTTGAGATCGTAGGTCGCAAATACGCCCTTTCCTATAAAACGATGCTGTTTGATTTTAATGTGAAGATGAATGTGCAGATGACCAAATACAATGGTCTCCTGATCCCCGCACTGGTTACCTATAACGGCACCTGGAATGTGCCTTTCAAAAAAAGGGAAACTGCCGTTTTTGCGGCAAAATTCCTCAATTTTACCGGTGCACAGTAACTAATTCACCAACGTGATGGTCCCTGTTTTATGCACGGCAAACCGGGTGATCACTTCTTTATAATCCACTATCCATACATAGGTGGCAATATCTGCTAAAGTGCCATTCACACGCCCGTTCCAGCCTACCTGAGGATCGGTGGTGTAAAAGATCCGTTCTCCCCAGCGGTTATAAATGCTAAGCGTATAATCGTATATGGGACACCGGTATACCGGCCGGAAATAATCATTTCTTCCATCCCCGTTAGGCGAGAACGCAGTAGGGAAAAACAGCTGGCACTGGCAGTCGTGGTATTTTACCTCTATGGAGTCAACGGATGTTCCGCAGCTGTTGGTAGCCACCATGGCGTAAAACCCGGGCCGGGTAACGGTGTACATTGGTGTGCTGGTGCTGTCCTGCCATTTGAAGGTGCCGCCGCCGGCGCCGGTGGGGCGCAGCTGGTATACCTCATTCCTGCAGAGCAATGTATCAGGGCCAAGGTTTACTCGGAGCGTATCTTCAAATTTTACGGAGATGCTGTCCATCGATTCGCAACGGCCTATTTGTGCATGTACATAGTAGAAACCGGGTTGGGTAACGTAATAGGTGGCCTGGTCGGAGCCATCCTGCCAGAGGTATTGCCCGTTGCCAAAATCGGCGGTAAGCACCAGGAAGCTGCCTTTGCAGATACTGGTGTCATTACCGAGGTCCAGTTTTTTTAAGCGGTTATAGTTAATGAAGATGGTATCTACCACGCTGCAGGTGTTATTGATTTCTACCAGCGCCCAGAGGTTAGTGGTATTGCTGATGGTAACAGCCGGGGTGGTGGCGCCGGTACTCCATTCCCAGGCGGTGGCTTCGGGAATGTTGGGTGCCACCCGGATAGACTCGCCGGGGCACAGCAGTGTATCCGGGCCCAGCGAAAAAGGATAAGGGGCGCCGGTAAAGGTAATGGTGATCTCGTCTGATACGGTGGGGCATCCTTTCGGGAACACATCTACATGATAGGTACCGGAGGTATACACATCCTGCGTAGGTTCCGTATTGCCGGTATTCCAGAGATAAGTACAGTTTTGCGCAGTAGCATCCAGCGCAATATGTTCACCGGTGCATAGTATAAGATCTTTACCCAGCTCTATTTCCGGGATAGGCGTATAGAACACATTCACGGAATCAGGATTGGGGCAGCCGTTTATTTTTACCTTATAGGTAGCGGAGGTATCCACGAGGATGCTGCTGTTCGTGGAGCTGTCCTGCCAGAGATAGGTAGCGCCGGGAATAACAGGCGCCTGTAAGGTCATGGTGCCGCCTTCGCACAAAGTAATGTCCTGGTCGCCCAGGTCGAAGATCACGGGCGTAACAATGGTAACGGGTTGCACGGTGGTATCGGCAACGCCGTTACGCCAGGCAATGAGGGTATCGGAATACGTGCCGGTGCTGGTATAAATATGCCAGGCGCGCATGTTCCGGGAGGAATCTTTATCTCCCGAAGGGGGATCACTAAAGCGCCATTTCACCGAGTCGATACCCGTGGGGTTAATGATCAGGAAGAAAGAAGTGTCGTTTACACAGGTGGAAGATACTGCGAAAGGGGTATTCTGAGCGGCGGCTTTGTTGATAAACATAGTGCACACCAGGAAAACCGGTATAAGTAATAAGGATCGACAGGGAATAGATATTTGGTTTCTCATGCAATTGACATGGGTAATTGCCGCTAAGATAACCTAAACATGTAGAATATTTATAATAATAAGTATGATTTTTATGATAAGATGATTTTAGCGGAGGAAGTGCTCCGCTAAAACCGTTGCAGGCGGGTTACTCGCCATCATCTTTCAGTGGTCTTGCTGAAATATATCTTTTCCATTTTTCCAGAACGGACGTAAAATCGGATGGTAACTGGCTTTCGAAGTGCATTTTTTCGCGGGTACGCGGGTGTATAAAACCCAGTTGCTGTGCATGCAGGGCATGACGGGGCATGATATCGAAGCAGTTTTCCACGAATTGTTTGTATTTCGTGTATACGGTTCCTTTAACTATGCGATTGCCGCCGTAGGTTTCATCGTTGAACAGGGAGTGGCCGATATGCTGCATGTGTACACGGATCTGGTGGGTGCGGCCGGTTTCCAGCCGGCATTCGATCATGGTTACATAATTGAACCGTTCCAGTACGCGGTAATGGGTAATGGCTTCCTTGCCATATTCGCCGTCGGGGTAGGCGTCCATGATCTTGCGCAGGCGCTGGTGCCGGCCTACATGGGCTACTACGGTGCCTTCATCTTCTTCAAAATCGCCCCATACCAGCGCAATATAACGGCGATGTACGGTGTGGTCGAAGAACTGTTTTGCCAGGTCGTTCATGGCTTTGTCGGACTTGGCAATGACCAGCAGCCCACTGGTGTTTTTATCGATACGGTGCACCAGTCCGAAGCGGGGAAGTTCTGGTTCCGTGGCCTGGGTTTTATCGCCGAGGTACCAGGAGAGGCCATTTACCAGGGTGCCATCGCGGTTACCGCAGCCGGGGTGTACCACCAGGCCGGCGGGTTTATCGATGACCATTATATCGTCGTCTTCATATACAATATTCAGCGGTAGTTCCTGCGGAATGATATCGGTATTTTCCGGGTTTTTATTGGAAAACACAACGATCCTGTCCAGCGGCCTGATCTTGTAATTGGCTTTAACAGGTTTATCGTTCACCAATACCATTTCACCATCCAGGGCCTGCTGGATTTTATTGCGGGTAGCGCCTTCTATGCGGTTAGTAAGGAATTTATCAATACGGATGGGCTCCTGGCCCTTATCCACCACCATATTGATCTTTTCATACAGTTCCTCGCTGCCATCCCCGTTGTCCAGCTCATCTTCCAGTTCCAGCAATTCTTCAGCCATTAATACAATTTTTTGCAAAGGTAAAGTTTAGTTGGCAGTTTAGCGGTGATGGGGGTAAATGTTCCGTATCACGGCGATTTGGCGTACCTTTGCGCAGCTGAAAAAGACCAATATGATCATGGATAAAGCAAAGCAGAAGATTGTAGTAAAAGACCTCGGCGTAATAGATTACCAGGCTGCCTGGGATTACCAGGAGCAGTTGCTGAAGGAAAATGTGCAGTTGAAAACCCGCGTGGCTGGCGAGTTGCCGGGCACCACTACCAATTACCTGTTGTTTTGCGAACATCCTCCCGTGTATACCATTGGTAAAAGCGGGCATATGGAAAACCTGCTTATCTCCCGGGAAGAGCTGCAGGAGCGGGGCATAGGCTTTGTGCCTACCAATCGCGGCGGGGATATCACTTTTCACGGCCCCGGCCAGGTAGTGGGTTATCCTATCCTGGACCTGGAAAACTTCTTTACGGATATCGGCAAATACCTGCGTTGCCTGGAAGAGGTAATTATCCGCACACTGGCGGAGTATGGCGTAACAGGCGACCGTTCCGCCGGGGAAACCGGTGTATGGCTGGACCCGCACGATAAAGTAAAAGCACGTAAGATATGCGCCATGGGCGTACGTTGCAGCCGCTGGGTAACCATGCATGGTTTTGCGCTGAATGTAAATACCCTGATGGATTACTTCAATAACATCATTGCCTGTGGCATTGCCGATAAGCAGGTGGCCTCACTGGATAAAGAAGTGGGCGCCCCGGTAAGCCTGGAGGAAGTAAAAGCTAAGCTGAGCAAACATTTCGGCGAAGTGTTCAGCGCCGAAATGATATAACCTTACATTTTATAGTTCAATGGAATAAACAGGTTCCATTTCTCCTTTAATTTTCCATCCTCGAATATTTCGAAGTTGAACCATCCTGCATGCATGAAAATGGCTTTCTCCAGGATGAGGAAGGGTGCTTTAACCTGGTCTATATCAAAAAGGAAAGTGCCGTTGGATTCATAGAACTTAACGGAATATTTTTTCTGCAGGGCATCCGGTAGTTTTATGTTGATGTTACCATCGGCAGTAGTGTAGATGTAATTGGAGGGATGCCAGGAGATCCTTTCCGGCTCCCTGTTTTCCTGCTCCTTGCCCCTCAGTCCCCTGGAAGCGTCCATGATATCGGCATACTGCAGTTTCTGGTCGGCGCGGATGGTGCTGTCCGACAGGGCCAGTACGGTTTTACTGTACATGAAGCGCCCGTTGGTGAACAGGATAAAGAGGCGGTAATAATTGGTACCCGGCAATGGTTTATTATCGAGATAGGCATTCCTTGTTTGAGTAGGATAGCTGGCGTAGCCAATGGTATTAAAGTTCAGCACGCTGTCGAGGGAGCGCTGTACGCCTATTTCCTTTACCTGTGTGAAGCCGGAGATCCAGTCCAGTTGTATTCTACCGGTTTTGATAGAAGCGGTAAAATCGGGCAATACAGGCGGCATAAACTGCTGGTCCTGTGCATTTCCAGCAAATCCGGTCAATAAAAAAAATCCAATAACAAAAGTGATACGCACAAAGTACTTCATACTGATTAATCCGTGAGCTCTTAAAGTTGGAAAAAATACACTACCGTTCAAAAATAATGAACACTTT
>JBCNPS010000463.1:0-6151 GCA_039593235.1 Chitinophaga sp.
TACGAACATCCGTATTACCAATGATGGTGGCTTCGTCAATATAGATCACACAGGAGTTATTGCTATTAGCCGGCTTATAGATAATTTTCATTTCGCTCAGGTTAAATGCCCCCGGAAAAGATCCATCGGGGCTATAGTCGTAATAATAAGACCGGTGGAACTCCATCCATCCTTTATAATTCAACAGCATCTTTCCCTGTCTTTGTACCACACCGTTTTCATCCAGAAACTGGAAAAGCAATGTATCCGTGGTGATTGCCTCGCTATAGATAAACATTTGCGCCGCACTGGACGCGGCAGTAGCAATTTCCGTACTGGGAATGGCTAAAGCAGTTGCCCGGAGATAGTCCCCGTTTTGCGCGGTCCATTTCAGCGCGGCAGCGCCTCCTTTCAGGTGTTCCGTGCCGGACACCAACGCGGAGGGAACATTACTTTGCCAGTTGCCGGGAATACCGCCGTCAAAAGAAAAAAAACGTTGCTGAGACCTAAGCTCGCTAAGGCCTGCCAAAAACATCAAAACAAGTAGTAAAATTTTGTTCATAAATGATGTGATTTATGGTTTATTGTTTAGCAGGAAACAGCAACAGGAAACATGTACTCAGTAATGATGCTGAACAATTTCCTGGTAATGCTGCGAGGGCAGGAATATGCCCCCGCTTTGCCGGTAGAAGTCTTCATTCAGTTCAAATACGCCATTCTCAGGTTGTGTCCAGGAAGCACCCGCCAACGGATGATAGCCCTGCATATTTTTCCAGTTGCGGTAATTCATATCCCCGTTCGTTTCCATGAAACCCATCCCCACCCCGGGGAAGGACATCAGGCGCGCGGCAAGATTTTTATTCCAGTCAATCAAAACGGGGTTTACGGTTAAGTCCGCACAGATACAGGGAATTTGTCTTTCAGCAGCCAGCGCCGCTATCTTCATCGATATACTCAGCGTTTTCGCAATGCCTTTTAACACCAGGGCTTTGTAACCCTGTTCTATTCTCCTGACCGCAGAAGCTTCATTGTGTACACTTTCATCGGCGGCTATGGTAATACCGGTGTCGGATACATCTTCCTCATTCTGTTCCGCCAGTGGTTCTTCATAAAACAGGATATGTTCAAAAGCGCCAATTTTTTTCGCATGGTCCAGGTAGCGCATCAGCCATTCCTTTTTTTCATAACGGCCGTTGGCGTCCATGGTGTAAATCAGCTTGCCATTCGGGGTTTGCGTAGTACGCAGGTCTTTCAGCGCGTTATGTACCTGGGTAAGCCTCGCTATATCTTTTTCCAGCATTTCTGCCGTGGTTCCCGGGTATCCCGTTTTTATCTTGAATACAAAATAGCCGTCGGCGGCGGCTTGTTGCAAATCCTGCACCGGCATACCATACGGTACCTGGTACATGATGGCTACCTTATTGTTCTTATGCGACAATGCCTTTTTGTAAGCGGCAGGGATCATTGCATCGAAGGTGGAAAAATTATTCTCTGCCGCGTATAACAACCAGGCGGCATTATCAGCGCTCACCAGCGCATTGTATACAAAATTGGTATTCAGGTCTGTTTTACCGGTTAACTGCTTTGCTTCCGCCAGTAATTCAGGAAAGATGGCATCCAGCAACATCACAGGATCGCGGAAGGGTGTTTTCTTGATCAGCTTCAGGGCATGGCCCGCCACCAGGTACATCAGGGCATTACCTTCCGTTTCCGTATGTGCGGCAAACAGGTCTGCATCTCCGTACAATACACTTTGTGTGGCGATGCCAATTTTATCGACACCTGATGCTGTTCCCAACCTGGAAGCCACCTGCCACAGCTCCGTCAGGTAAGCCCCTTTAAAACCAAATGGCCGTACCAGCTTTTCGCGTTCAAAATCTAATCCGGTTTGAGTAACCTCTATATTTTTCATAGTATGTGTTCCTTTGCCTTTCAGCTGCTCCAGGTTCATCCCGGTGAATGCAGCTATCAGGCCTGTGTTCCTGATAAATTGTCTCCTGTGCATCGTAATTGTAGTTATCGGGGTGATGTCAGGGTATTGGTTTATATGTCACCAGCCCGGGTTTTGCGTTAATGCCCTGTTTAAAGTCAGCTCTTTTGTAGGAATAGGCCAAAGCCGGTTCCTGTCGGAGATGTTAGGCCCAAACCCTTTGATAAAAAGATTTAAGTAGGCAGGTGTAGTGGAAGTACCAAGGTCTTTTTCAATGGTAGCGGAAAGCGCATGCATGCGGTCCACAAAAATCCCCCAGCGGATCAGATCGGCTTTACGATAGGTTTCTCCATTCAGCTCCCTTGATCTTTCATCCTGGATAAACCTGCGGAATGCGTCTTTACCGGCGGTTGCTTCCAGCGGCATATCAGCATCGGCAGGAGTATAAATCGTGGCAGTGGCGCTGGCTCCGGCGCCATCCCCCCCGGTGAAGGTAATAGTAGGTGCCGCTGTATATCCCATACCGCGGGCAGTGCCATACACGGCATCCGGGGCAAAGGTCACCCCGGTAACCTGGCCACCTGATATCACCGCAGTGCCCGAAATCCCGGCGCCGCCCCCGCCTGTAAATGTGACGGTGGGTGCAGTGGTATAACCGGCGCCTCCACTGGTGATGGTCACTGTTTTAATACCGGTGCACCATCCCCTTCTTCTCACCTTGTTTACCGCTTCTATAGCTTCCGCTGTAGGACCGGATACTTCGTTTTCCGCTTCGGCAAACATGAGTAATACATCCGCGTAACGCATCAGGGGGCAGTTGGTGGGTGTACCGGTATTATTTTTAGGCAATACAATTTCATACTCCCTCCGGTATTTTCCGGGGAACCTGTTGTAAGCCGTGTTACGGTTAACCGAAGTGAAAAAAACTTTATGATTGACAGGCTGGCTTGCTGTACCGTAATTAAATGTTGTGATACACCAGTCCCTTCTTACATCTCCTTCCTGGTAACGGTAGTACAGGTCGGCCGTGGCTTTGATGCCCGCATAGGCAAACCCGGTCTGTGTATTCTGGGTGGCGTTTCCATTCACATCTCCCAGCGATCCTGTTTCCGTATAGGCGTCCGATTTATTACCCCAATACTCTACTTCCCATAAACTTTCTTTGATATCATACTTATCCGATGCCAGGTTAATGAATACGCCGGAATAGGAAGGGTTTAATGCGTGCGCAGCTTCACCATCGTCCATCACTTTTTTAGCCCAGTTGCGCGCCTCTGTATACTTGCTGATGTCTTTAACAGGATAACCGGCCATATGCAGGCAAACACGCGCCAGTATACCCCTTACGGCCGACTTATTCACCCGGCCGCCAAAACCCAGCTCCTTAATAGGCGCTACCAATCCTTCTGCTTCGGTCATATCTGCAATAATGCGGTTGTATACTTCTTTGGCAGTTGCACGTGGCGCATCCACATCATTAACGGATACAGGAGGCTTCAGGATCAATGGAACGCCTCCAAAACTCTGCACCAGCATAAAATAATAATAGGCTCTTAAAAACAGGGCCTCGCCTTTCACCCTGGCGCGGGCAGCGGCATCGAGCGCGGGATTATTATCCAGGTTGGCCAGCAGGTAGTTGGCACGGCCGATACCGATATACAGGTTACTCCAGAAACTCTGGAAGTCAGGATGTACGGCGGTATAGTCATAAATATGGAGCCCGCTCAGCGGGGCGTTTTTTACATACCAGTGTTCATCGCCCTCAAACCCAAACCGGAAATGAATGGGATTGGAATATAATACACCCAGGTTATCATACACGCCATTCAATGCAATGTTCAGTTGTTCTATGGTGCGGTAGTAATCAGCAGGCTGCAGGAAATCTTTTGGTTTGCTATCCAGTTTCTTTACACAGGCATTCAGACTGGTTAAAATAAACACGGATAATAATAAATAGCTGTACTTCATATTATGTGTTATGAGCGTCAGGAATTAAAAAATAGCATTGAGTCCAAAAACAACTGTTCTTGCGATGGGATAAGCCGAAAAGTCGAACCCGGGCGTGAGTACCGAACTACGAACAGATACTTCGGGGTCCATGCCTGTGTAACTGGTAAATGTGAGCAGGTTTTGTGCGGCCACTGTGAGTCTTAGTTTACTGAAGTGTAAAGCGCGCAGGTATTTTTCCGAGATATTATAACCGAATGAAACGGTTTTCAACCGCAGGTAAGAACCATCTTCAATCACTCTTGATGAATAGCTGCCTATGGTTCCCTGGCCGCCGGGTTTAAAGTTTTTGTTGGTGGGATTGGTTTCACTCCAGCGATCCTCGTAACTGGCAAACTGGTTCAGGCTGAGTCTTATATTCCCATTCCCTTCAAACATATACCGGTTGGCATTCATGATATCATTGCCGTAAGACCATTGCAGGAATACACCAAGATCAAATCCTTTGTAGGTGAAGTTATTGGAGAAGCCGCCTGTGTGGATTGGTTGTCCACGCCCTATAACTGCCAGATCCGCCGTGCTGATATTCCCATCCCCGTCCAGGTCCCTGTACTTAATATGCCCCGGCTGGGCCGCAGCGCCGTTATTGGTTACACCGGGTTTCAGCGTATACACACCAGTTGTTGATTTATCAAAATCATCCAGTTGATAAACACCATCAAAAATATACCCGTAAAACATGCCTGCCGGCTGCCCTACCTGCGAAATATAGGGAGGGTTGTTGTTATACTGGGATTCAAAGTTCACCGTTGAATACAGCGCATCCTGACCTCTTACCAGTTCCAGTATTTTATTCTGATTAAAGCTGATGTTAAAATTGCTGGTCCATTCAAACGACTTCGTTCTGATATTCACTGTTTTGAGACTCAGCTCCACGCCCTGGTTCTGGATTTTACCGATGTTCTGTTGTGCGCTCAGCAGGCCCATGGTGGCAGGAAGGTCTGCATTCAGCAGCAGATCCCGTGTGACTTTCCGGTACCAGTCGGCAGTAAACTCGATCCTGTCTTTAAACAGCCCCAGGTCATAACCGATATTCAACTGGTTGGTGGTTTCCCATTTCAGGTTACCATTACCAATACCACTAATGATGGCGCCTTTGCCGGGAGTGCCATTATTAAACGAGTAAGAGTTCGCAATAGGAAAACTCAACCCCGAATACGCATCATAGTTTCCAACGCGGTTGTTGCCGGTACTGCCGTAACTCACCCGCAGCTTTGAATTGGATATCACCCGCGATCCTTTCATAAATGCTTCTTCCTGCATATTCCAGGCAAAGGACCCCGAGGGAAAATATCCCCACTTATGGCCTTTGGCGAACTTGGAGGAGCCGTCGCCACGAAAGGTTACTTCGAAAAGATACTTTGATTTGTAGTTATAGGTCAAACGGCTGAAGAAAGAAGCCATAAAACTTTCACCGGCGCTGGCATAACCTGTATAAGGAATACCTTCATCCATACCCGGCATTCCCAGTTGCTCATTCGGCAGGTTCTGCGCTGCATAGCCATACGTTTCGGCATTGTAATTCTGAAATGAAACGCCTCCCAGTACAGTTATTTTATGATCCTTGTTGAAGGTGGTATTATAAGTAACGGTATTGTCGTTAGACCAGATGTTTGTTTCCGAGTAGATCACAGAACCATGCTGGCCTTTAACATTGCGCGGATTCAACGGACTTCCCTGTACCGTTTTGGAATTAAAGAACAGATCCCCTCTCCTTTGCCTGCTGGAGATGGAACCGGAAACCCGGAATACCAGGTTGCTCAGCGGCGCGTAAGAAAGATAAGCATTGGTCAGGAAATCTGATGTTTTACTGATGTTATGTTCATTGTTATTTGTGATGATGGGGTTTAAGCGGATATCATACTGGTTGAGGAAGTCCATATCACCGTCTTCCTGCGTAAGATCCGCATTCGGATCACCAGATACCGGCCGGTATCCCCAGGCCCTGGATAACAGGTAGGTGGTGAAGGAAGGACCGTTTCCTTCCGACAGTGGCTGCCCTGAAGTGGTGATTTTGCTGTAATTGCTGGTGATGCCTGCCTTCAGCTTTTTGCCTATGCCCTGATCAATAGCCACCCTGCCCTGGTAACGGCTATACCCCGAATTGATGATAATGCCTTTTTGATCGTAAACAGATCCGGAGATAGCATACTTCGTTTGGCCGGTGCCTCCCCTTAAAGCGATGTTGCTGATGGTAACGGGCGATTGGCGGAACACCTGGTCCTGCCAGTTGAT
>JBCNPS010000464.1:0-6132 GCA_039593235.1 Chitinophaga sp.
AAAGATCAAACTATTCCGGTTACAGTATAAATAATCTTCAGTTTATGAAACTAGCTTTTATTATACTGAGTCATAAGAACCCCGCGCAATTATGCCGGCTGCTGAACAGATTGCAGCACCCGCTCATTGATTGCTATATACATCTTGATGCCAAATCTGATATCAATGAATGGCAGGCGGCAATGAATTTACCGCAGGTATATTTTATAGAGAAACGTGTAGATGTAACCTGGGCGGGATATGGTACTATACAGGCCGCGCTGAACGGTATTGAGTTCATTGAAGATGCAGGCAGCCGCTATGGTTTTATCCATCTTATCAGTGCGCAGGATTATCCGCTTGCAGCGATGAAGGTGTTTTATGATTTTTTCAGCGCCCGCGCCGGGCAACAGTTCCTGGACCTGCTTCCACCCGAGGCGCTGCAACAGATGATGCCCAAAATTACGGCTTATCATTTTGAAGATCTCCGGCTGCCTGGCAAATACCGGATCACGGATTGGGTCAATAAACTGCTCCCAAAAAGAAAGCATCCGCTTAACATGGAGGTATACGGAGGGTCGCTCTGGTGGAGCCTTACACAGGAGTGCGCCGAATGGTGCTTCCATTACATAAAAGAACACCCGGAGCTGGAGCGCTTTTACAAATATACCTGGGGAGGAGATGAATTTATTTTCCAGACGGTGATCATGAACGGACCATTTAAAAACAGCGTGCAAAATAACTATCAGCGTTATATCGACTGGTCGGAAGGACATGCACATCCCAAAACATTTACCATGAACGATTTGCCCGCTATACTGCAGTCGGGTAAATTACTGGCCCGCAAATTTGATATGGATAAAACACCGGAGCTGCTGGACCGCATAGATACCGCCGCGGACCGCGGATAAAAAGATAAGGCTGATCATTGCTGACCAGCCCTTCTCTTTTGTACCGATATTCGAAATCAACCGGCGCTTTTTCTCCATAAGGTGTTAAAGCCACCGGTAAAATTGTAAGGCAATATTTCAGCTACCTGGCAATCGAGTGTTTGCAGGAATTTAAGCCGCTTTGTAAGCAGGGAAAAGGGAAACACATCTTCCACGAAATTGGTTTTCGCAAACCGCACGATCTTAAAATCACTGGCCTGCGCCAGTTCCCGGAGATCTTTCCGGGTAAAGAACTGCACATGGTCCAGGTTATCGGCCTGCGATTGGGCCGTGGTACCTTTAAATCCAAGTGCGCGTTTTACTTTATTGATGCTTTTCCATAAAGCCGGGTTGTTGCGCGCTTTGAGCATGGGCCTTGTTACACACAATTCCCTGGGGCCATTGCCATTGGGAACAGTTACCACCAGCAGGCCATCATCTTTCAGTGATGCATGGATGGTGTTCAGCAATAGCTGCGGCTGATCCAGGTGTTCCAGCACTTCACTGCATATCACGGCATCATAGGTTTCCCCCTGCGCAGTAAGCGCTTCCGCGCTGATAGCGGCAAATTTTACATTAGGGTAAGTATTGCGCTGCTGGGCTACCGCAATTGTTTTTTCGCTGATATCTATTCCCAGCACTTCGTAGCCAAACTGCCCGAGATGCCGGCTGATAACGCCATTACCACATCCTACATCCAGCACACGGCCTCCATCGGGAATGTTGCTTTTCAAACTATCCGTTATAAAATTCAATCGTTTTATATCGGTAATCCGGTCGTATTCGTAGGTGATCACGGTTTTTGTCATATTGCAATTGATAAAATGTTATTATTTACAAAGCTGTTGGTATACAGCCGCAATTTTTTCTGTCATGCCCGCCACGTTGAAATTCGCTGCAATGGCTGCCTGCGCGTTATCCTGCAACCTGGCCCTCAATACGCCGTCGCGCGATAGCCTCACCATTGCCGCAGCCAGTTTCCCGGTATCGCCGGATGGCACCAGCAGCCCGTTCTCCCCGTCTTTCACTGCTTCCTTTGTTCCGTCTACATCACTGGCAATCACCGCTTTTCCCATGGCCATTGCCTCCAGTACGCCAATAGGAAAGCCTTCCCACAGAGAGGGTAAGCAATAGATATCTGCTGCATGCAACACTGCCGGTATATCCTGGCGGAAGCCGGCGAATGTTACCTGTTTTTCTATCCCTGCTGCTGTGGCGGCATTTACCACGTCGGTCATCAGTTCCCCGTCGCCTATCATCAGCAAATGTAGCTGTGGCGCCTGTTGCAGGGCTGCGGCAAAACCTTTGATCATCCCCACCGGGTCTTTCTGGTAGGTCATGCGTGCAATAAAACATACCAGCAGTTTATTTTCCGGTATACCATATTCCGCGCGCAGATCCGGGTATTGTGCATTGGGATTAAACTTCTGCAGGTTGATCCCATTCCTTACCACGATACCGGAAAAACCTTTCAGGGCTTTGATACCGGTTTGCCGGTTGGATTCAGATACACAAATATTCACCTGTGTTTTACGGGTAATAAATTTTTCGGCGGCAATACGTAAACGTTTGGCCAGCGGATGCAATCCATCGTGAAAAGACCAGCCGTGAATGGTGTACACCACCGGTAATCCCAGTCGGCGTGCGGCCCACAACACATTTGTATTGGCGCGGGTACCATGCACATGTACAATGTCGATCCGCTGATCTTCCATAAATTTCTTCACCTTCTTCCACACACTGATATCAAACGCTTTCTCGCTTTCAATAACAAATGCAGGAATATTCATTTTCTGCAAAGCCGTTATCATAGGGCCTTCTGTAAAGGAAAGCACAATGGGTTCAAAGGCTGTTTTATCGAGCGACGCCACCAGGTCCAGTACATGACTTTCTCCCCCGCCGATCTTACCCTGGCGGATGGTTTCAAGTACCCGTGTTTTGCCATTCATTTTGCCCATACTATAATTTTTCTATCCAGCGGCTGTACCACAACTGGAAAACCAGCATATTCCATAATTTCTGATGACTCACTTTACCGCCCGATAAATAATGCTTCAATAATCCTTCTACATGCGGCACATTGAACAACCCTGATTTTGCAAGGCGTTCACCGGAGAGATAATATTGCATCTGCTCTTTCAGCTCATCCCTGAACCATTCCTGCAACGGGGCAATGAATGGTCTTTTTGGGCGCTCCATTAAAGGCTTTGGAATATATTTATGCACAATTGTTTTCAGGATGTATTTATTGATGCCGTCCTTTACTTTCAACCCTGCGGGCACTTTTGCCAGGAACTCAACCAAACGGTGATCGAGCATCGGTTCGCGGCCTTCAATACTTACCGACATAGTGGCCCTGTCTACCTTCACCAGGTTATTATCTACCAGGAAGGTTTTATAATCCACTGCCAGTAACCTGTTCAGCGGATCGTTCATATTGTCCAGTTCCCCGTTCATGTCGAAGTTGGTTTTATAACCATCTACCTGCATGGCGGTATAATAATTCACTTCGTTTTCCGTGAGGTATTGGCTGATATATTTCAGGGCATGCTGCGGTTTTCCGCTGGCCCATATCAGTTTCATTTTCTCGTAGCGGGAAGCGAAATTATATTGTTTGTTAAAGTAAGGGATCACCTCCGGCGACACTACAGACATGGCAGCGCTGATAGTGCGTTGCAATGGTTTAGGGAAACTGCCGGTATAGCGGAGCGACTGGTTAAACTTATTATACCCGGCAAACACCTCGTCTCCCCCATCGGCAGAGAGCACCACTTTTACTTCCTTACTCGCAAACCTGCTCACCAGCGTGGTGGGCACGGTGGAGTTATCGGCAAATGGCTCATCGTATATTTCCGGCAGGTGATGTAATACTTCTTTTGCTTCCGCGGGCCCTACTATCCATTCATGATGTTCCGTACCAAGGTGCATGGCAATTTTCTTTGCTTCTTTCGATTCATCCCACTGCGGTTCCTTGTAACCAATGGTAAAAGTTTTAATACGGCTGGAGGTATTGGACTGCAGCAAGGCTGCTACGCTGGCGCTATCATATCCGCCGCTTAAAAACACGCCTACCGGTACATCAGATACCATGCGATAACTGTAGGCATTATGCATCAGCTGTTCCGTATGTTTGATCACATCAAACTCAGACAACCCTGTAAGCGGCTGCCGGTAAGCATCCAGCACATTCCAATACTGCACTTCCTTTACAGCAGCATCGTTCAGCGATAACTTTAGCAGGTGACCCGGTTTCAGTTTATGTGTGTTCCGGTAAATGGTATAAGGAGCGGGAATATAGCTGTACTGGAGGAAGAGCGATAAACTTTTTTCATCGATCTCCTTCCGGAAAGCCGGGTGTTCACAAATGCCTTTCAGCTCAGATGCAAAGAGCAGGGTGCGGTTATGCCAGTAGTAGTATAATGGCTTAACGCCGGCGCGATCCCGGAAAAGGGTCACTTCTTCTGCCGTGCGGTCGTAAATCACAAAGGCAAACATGCCGATGCATTTATCGAGGATCTTTTCCTTCCATTGTGCATAGCCTTTCAGCAGCACTTCCGTATCGGCGCCGGAATGAAAGTGGTGCCCCAGCTTTTCCAGCTCGGTGCGGATCTCCTTGAAGTTATATATCTCTCCATTGAAAATAATGGAATATTGTTCGAAGTGCATGGGCTGATGACCAGACCTGGAGAGGTCCAGGATGGATAAACGGCGCTGGCCCAATCCCACGGAAGCCCGGGGATGTTCGTATACTTCGTAGCCGGCATCATTTGGCCCGCGATGCGCCATTACATCTGTCATGCTACGCAGGATATCTGCGTCTGATTTTTGGGTAAAATCAATAAACCCTGCTATGCCACACATAAATTATCCGGTTTAGGGTGTTTAAGATTCCAGAAAATTCCCTTCCAGAATGCGTTCATATGAACCGATTCCCTTTTTAGTAAAAACTGAACAGTGTTTTTGGGAATCGTAAGAAAAATAAAGTACAGCATGAAGAACATCCTGGCAGGAAGTTTTACGTTCCGGCGCATGAATAAGATCCTGTTACGTGTAATGTAATACGTTTTCAGGGGGCTGTTCTTACCGGTGGTCATGGACTCCTTATGATAGATCAGCGATTTGTATTGATAATATATTTTGTAACCCTGGCGTTTGAATTGCTCGCACCAATCAAATTCTTCGTAGTAGAGGAAATATACTTCCGGCATCAGTCCAACTTTTGCAAGCGCCCCGGCGCTCACCATCATAGCGCCTCCGTGTGCGTAATGCGTTTCTGATATCGCATCGTACTGGCCGTTATCCTGTTCGCGGCAACCGATCATGCTGTTTCTGCCTGTAAGCGTATCCACTGCTTTATACCCTGCGTATTCTATGGTACCTTTCTGAAAAAAGTAATGGAACTTAGGGCTTACCACACCGGCATCCGGGTGTTTGGCAAATACTTCCAGCAATCCTTCTATCAATCCTTCGGTAAACTCTGTATCATTATTCACCAGGAAAAGATATTCACCGCGGGCGGCTTTGATGCCAAGGTTATTTCCTCCTGCAAAGCCCAGGTTATCTTTACTTTCAATAACGATGGCCGCCGGATATTCGTTCTTTATCACCGCAACAGGACTTTCCGCAGAGGCATTATCCACTACGATCACCTCCAGGTTGGGATAGCTGATCCTGTTAAGGGAGGCCATGAGCTCCACGGTTACCTTTGCATTGTTATAATTAACAGTGATAATGGATACCAGCGGATAATATGTATTACTTTCTGGCTGCATCTAATAAAGGATTATCAATACCTGTTTGCGTATGAGTAGTGTGTATAAAAGTTTTATCTGCTCCCTTCAGGCGGAACAACAATAATATCATGATGCCAACCGCGCGTGGTAAAGTAAGCATGGCTGTAAAAAGATATTTTGTAAAGAACTTTCCCGGGATGGGCAGTAAGAGGCTGAGTATATTCAGTCCAAACAAAGCCACCCACCAATAATAATGCATGGGCGTAAAACGCTGCAGCAGGAAGCCAATGACCGTACAAACCGTTAATGCCGCCAGCAGCAGCATACGCGGCAGCAAGGCGTTCTGGCATACTGCAAGGTTAAAATAATTCACATTGCCGCTGAATAAAGCGGCCCATCCCCTGCCCCAGAACGTGCGCAAATAAACCAGCTGGCTCGACATCCAGCGTTTCCGCTGATTTTCAAACACCGCTGCATGTGTAATCTTTTCA
>JBCNPS010000465.1:0-6118 GCA_039593235.1 Chitinophaga sp.
CACCGTTTCGGCGCAACTTGTGGCTGCGCTGAAGCCCCGCTAGCATCGGCTCAACGGCTTTTCCCGTTCTACCCCCGCATCCATGATGGAAGCCCCCGATGTTGCCAGCCCATCCAGTCCATCAGTAAGATTAGCGCCGTTTGATACCGCCGTAATAATAAAGATGACCACCAGGATATAAAGAACGAACGTATACTTTTCCGCGCCCGGGATCCAGGAGATCAGTTTGGAATAATTGAACTCATGGTTTTTTACGAACGGAATGGTGGTGATCGGTGTTTTAACGTCCACAAAACGGTGCCCGTCGCGGGTTACACGTTCAGGGTGATTGCTCACCTGTCTTTCGTATGGCGCCAGCGGCTTTGCTCCTATTACTTCACGTGATACCACCACATCTGTATTAAAGTATAGGGTACAGCCAACGATCAAACCAAGTCCTACCTGGCCCATGATCTTGAAACGTCCTGCCAGTCCTTCTTTATTCTTTTTAAATACTTTGATATAATCATCCAGGAAACCGATCAGCCCTAACCATACAGTGGATAACAGGATCAACCAGATATACACATTGGCTATCTGTGCAAACAGCAGGGTAGGGATTACAATGGCGGATAAGATGATAAGCCCGCCCATGGTAGGGGTACCCTTTTTGGAATTTTCGCCCTGAAGACCCAGTTCACGGATAGTTTCCCCGATCTGTTTTTTCTGCAGAAATCTAATAATCCTTTTACCGAACAGCAAAGAAATGATCAGCGACAGCAACAATGCCATCGTTACACGGAAAGTGATATATTGAAACATACCACCGCCGATGACGCTGATCTTAAATTCTGTTTTCAGGTAATTTAAAAAATAATATAACATATGTTTTAGTCGTAACCTGCCCTCTGCTGTGTGCGAGTACAGGCTTTTAAGTCATTGGATTATTAAGTATTTCTGTCTTCAGTTTTAGTTTATTTCTCCAGTATTTTCATCAGCTCCAGCAGCACTTCTTTATCATCGAAGTGATGTTTTACGCCTTTTATTTCCTGGTATTTTTCATGTCCTTTACCTGCCACCAGGATGATATCTTCCCGGTTGGCGAGCGACAGTGCCGTTTTAATGGCTTCTTTCCTGTCGGTAATGGAAATGGCTTTCTTTTTCAGGTGAACAGGAATGCCTGCTTCCATTTCCCTGATAATTTCCGCCGGGTCTTCCGAGCGGGGATTATCGGAGGTAAGGATAACGCGGTCACTGTTTTCTACTGCTACATCTCCCATCACAGGGCGTTTGGTGGTATCCCTGTCGCCGCCGCAACCAACTACCGTGATCACCTGTTCATTGCCTTTGCGCAGGTTTTTGATGGTGGCCAGCACATTTTTCAAGGCATCCGGTGTATGTGCGTAATCAACTATAGCGATGATCTGTTCTTTATCTGAAATGATATAATCAAATCTGCCTTCAGCACCTGTAGTATCGCTCAGCGCCTGTAATACTTTGGCTTTATCTATTCCCAGCGATACGGCGGCGCCATAAACAGCCAGCAGGTTATAGGCATTGAACTCACCGATGAGGCGGAAATGCACTTCTGTATCTCCTACCAGCATGATCAGCCCCGTCAGATTATTTTCCAGGATCTTTCCTTTAAAATCGGCCAGTGTGCGCAGGCTGTACGTAGCTTTTTTTGCTTTTGTATTCTGCAGCATTACCGTTCCTCTTTTGTCGTCCAGGTTGGTGAGGGCAAACGCGGAAGAAGGCAGGTTATCAAAGAACGATTTCTTCACCCGGATATATTCATCAAATGTTTTGTGATAATCCAGGTGATCATGGGTGATATTACTAAAGATGCCCCCCGCGAATTTTAGCCCGGCAATACGTTGCTGGTGAATAGCATGGGAACTTACTTCCATGAACACGTACAGGCAGCCGTCGTCCACCATCTGTGCCAGTAAGGCATTCAGGTTGATGGGATCGGGCGTGGTATGTGTGGCCGGTATAACGGTGTCGCCTATCTGATTTTGTACTGTGGATAATAATCCGCAGTGATACCCCAGTTTGGTAAATAACCGGAACAGCAGTGTGGCGATGGTTGTTTTTCCGTTGGTACCGGTAACGCCTACCAGTTGTATTTTATGAGATGGGTTATCATAGAAGTTGCCCGCCATGATACCGCTGCTGGCGGCACTGTTACTTACCTGTACATAGCATACATTATCCGCCAGTTGCTTTGGTAATGTTTCGCAGATCACCGCTGCTGCGCCCAAACCAATCGCTTTTTCAATGTACACATGTCCGTCTGTGTGTACGCCCTTTACTGCAATGAAAGCTGCTCCGGGCGTAATGGACCTGGAGTCGATGGCAAGTGCATGAATGGTAATATCCGTATTACCATGCACCGCCAGGATGCTTACATTATACAATATGTCGCGCAGCGTTTTCATCTAGCTCAGTTCTATTACGATGGTTTGTTCGTTTCCTATTTTTGTTCCACCGGGGAGTGATTGCATTTTCACTTTACCGGCGCCTTTAACTACTACGCGTAGTCCGGCGTTTTCGAGCAGGTACAGGGCGTCTTTGAGGCCCATTCCGGTAACATCGGGCACAGCGCCTTTTGTTTGTGTTACCTGTTCGAAGGCAATTTTGCGGTCTGCCACCCTGGCGCTTACCCAGCTGTTATTAGCGGGAGCGTTGCCAATGGGCAGCTGCAGTTTACCCAGGATCTGTTTCCATTCACTGCCTTTACCATTTTTCAGTGACAGCAGGGTATCCAGTTGCATGGTTGCCTGCATGGGTTTTTGTCTTTCCACCGCGATAGCATACAGTTTATCCGCTACTTCCCTAAACACGGGACCCGCAACGCCTGCACCGTAAAAGTGCAATGCATGCGGTTTATTTTTTATCACTACCACGCAGGTATACTGCGGATCATTGGCCGGGAAGTAGCCGGCGAACGACGACTGGTATATTTTATCTGCATACCCGCGGTTGCCGTTTGCCACGAGTGCAGTACCTGTTTTTGCCGCGAAGGTGTAAAACTGGCTGCGTAGCTTTTTAGCAGTACCGTCTATAGGTACACCCTCCAGCATGGCCTGTACCTGTTTCAGCGTGCTTTGTGAGCATATGCTGTCCAGCATTACGGTAGGCTCAAACTGTTTTACTACCTGGCCGTATTCCTGGATGGAATTGACGAGGTAGGGTTTCATCATTTTCCCGTTGTTAGCCACTGCATTGTACAGCATGCACGTTTGCAGCGGGCTGATAAGCACTTCATATCCGAATGCCATCCACGGCAGGGAGGTGGCGCTCCATGTTTTGGAAGCGGTTGTTTTAATGACCGGTCTTCCTTCGCCGATGAGGTCTATACCGGTAAACTGATCGAGCCGTAATTTTTTTAGATGGGCTACGAACTTGTTGGGTTGCCGGTTATAGAACTGGTAGGCCAGTTTTGCCATACCCACATTTGAACTAAGCTCAAATGCGTGTTTGATAGTTACGTTTTGCGGGCCGGGGTGAGGTTCAGAATCGAATACGGTTCTGCGGCCTACCTGCCAGCGGCCACCATCCATGTTTACCATAGAGTTCATGGTGGCGTATTTATCTTCCAGCACTGCGATCACGGTGGCCAGTTTGAATGTGGAACCGGGTTCCGCTACCTGCAGTGCGTAGTTCATATCTTCCCAGTAGCCGTTGCCATCGGGTTGTTTGCCGAGGTTGGCTATGGCTTTTATTTTACCTGTTTTCACTTCCATCAGGATGCAGGTGCCGTGTTCGGCTTCATTCTGCACCATCATGTTCATGAGGGCTGTTTCCACGATATCCTGCATGTTCACATCAATGGTGGTCACTACATCACGGCCGTTTTCGGGTTCAATATCGTAACCGTCAACAGGTACATAGGTACCTCCTGCGATGCGGCGCATCAGTCTTTTACCGGTAACGCCTTTCAGGTATTCATTGTAGGTTCTTTCCAGGCCTACGCTCTGGGAATTTTCACGTGCCAGTCCGATGGTCCTGTTGGCAAGCAGTTTAAAGGGATTGATGCGCTTACTTTTGGATTCAGCGATCATACCACCTTTGTTTTTGCCGAGGCGGAACATCGGGAAGCTGCGTAATTCCTGGTATTGATTAAAGGGCACATCTCTTTTTAGTAGAAAGTAACGGTCCTTTGATTTATATCCTTCCTGTAGCTGTTGTTTCCAGGATGCTTTGCTGCGGTCGGTGAATATCTGGGAGAGGCGGTACGACAGGGAATCAAGGTTTTCCTTGAACACCAGGCCGTTTTTATCCCGGAGGCCGTCTGCTGCAAAATCAATCCGGATGTCGAAATAAGGAATGGAGGTCGACAGCATCCTGCCTTCCTCCGAGTAGATGGTGCCTCTTTCTGCGTCCAGCGCCACGTACCCGGTATGCAGGCTATCGGCCATACTGCGCCAGTAGTTGCCCTGTACGTTCTGGATATAGAACACTTTCACCAGGATGGCGATGCTAAACAGCGCCATGCCGATGAGGCACAGATACACTCTCCACAATATGTCCTTTTTTACATCCACGATGTTGTATTATCATTTTACCTTTTAGCCTTTAGCTGTCAGCTGTTTACGCTTTGGTAAACGGCTGACGGCTAAAGGCTGATAACTTATAAGAAGATACCTGACACTGGCTGCATTTATAATTGAGATGCTTGCCATTGATTTGATTTACCAGCATCCCCGACCTGAGTTCTGGGTCAGGCGGGCAGCGTCAGGCATCAATATTAAATTCATTTTTCTGTTTCCTTTTTCAGTACAATCTTCTGTGGAGGGGAGCTGAGTTGTTTAAGGCCCAGCGGCTCTACGGACTTACTGACTTCACTCATTTTGCTTCGAAACATGAGCTCACTTTTCACATTGATATACTCCCACTTCAGCTCTTTAATTTCTTTGCCCAGTTTGTTAATGCGCCGGATTTTTTTTTCAGCAAGATGGCTATTGGCGATGTAGATCAAAGCCAGGAGGGAAAGGAACCCGATAAAGGGCATGTTTTGCACCAACGCTCTGTAGTTGATGCGCAAACGCCATTCTTTACGTTCCGGTGGGAGGTTATTTTCTTCCGCCGGATTTTCCTGTATCTTTTCTAAGTCGTCTCCCACGCGCTATGTCTTTTTAAAAATTGACAATAAAAACCTGAACGCAAATCAAAACGGATGTGTATAGGATAGGGTAGGATGTGATGGGCGGTTTGAACCGCGTCACGCTTGTTTTTCGGCCACCCGCAGTTTTGCACTTCTGGATCTTCCATTAAGCTTCAATTCTGCATCACTGGCGGTAACCGGTTTTTTTGTGATTAATCTGAACAATTTAGGGGGTGTTTCTTTTGCAAACGGATCTTCCGGTGCTTCTTCAAAACTTCCTGTCTTCATAAAATTTTTCACCATCCTGTCTTCCAGTGAGTGGAAGGTGATGATGGCAAGCCTTCCTCCGGGTTTCAGCACATTGGTAGCCTGTTCCAGTAAATCTTTCAGAGCGCCCAATTCATCGTTAACGGCTATACGCAGCGCCTGGAAAACCTGTGCCAGGTATTTCTGCGGGTTGCCTTTTACGATGGGCTGGATCACGGATTTAAATTCTGTGATGGTGCGCATGGGGTGTGTTTTGCGCTGCTTTACAATTGTTTGGGCAAGGGTTTTTGCGTTGGTTACTTCTCCGTATTCCTGGAAAATCAGTTGTAACCTTGCTTCTCCCCATGTAGCCAGCAATTGGGCGGCAGTAAATGCTGTTCGTGTATCCATCCGCATATCCAGATCGCCATCGAAGCGGGTACTGAATCCTCTTTCTGCTGTATCGAATTGGTGCGATGAAACGCCCAGATCCGCCAGTACGCCGTCTACCTGTTCTGCTTTATGTAGTTT
Organism: Chitinophaga sp.; assembly: GCA_039593235.1. Taxonomy (GTDB): domain Bacteria; phylum Bacteroidota; class Bacteroidia; order Chitinophagales; family Chitinophagaceae; genus Chitinophaga. The sequence continues at coordinate 5,867 of JBCNPS010000465.1, forward strand.
CAGAAAGCGTTGCAGGTGACGGAAATTTTGTTGTACAAAAGTTACACGTTCGTCTATAATCCTGTTTTGGTAAGCATCTTCGTCCTGATCAAATACTATCAGCCGTCCTTTTTCACCTAGTTTTTCCAGTATGGCTCTTGAATGTCCTCCGCCTCCAAACGTGGCGTCTACATATATTCCATCGGGGTTTATCTGTAGCAGCTCCGTTGTTTCCGGCAGCAGAACGGGTAAATGATATTGTTGCTCGCCCAT
>JBCNPS010000466.1:0-6113 GCA_039593235.1 Chitinophaga sp.
GGCATGGGGGCATTGGGAGCAACGTTAAAATATCCCTTGCCACGAAGTTGCACTATCCTGTTCTTTGCGCCGAAGGGCGCCGCAAAACGGATCTCTGCATCTTTATATAATATTACCTGTGATCCATCCGGTAAATGAAGCATTCGCTGTGAGCCGGTAGTATTGGCAATAACAGTACTGTCGGGCTGCACCAGTCGCTGCTTTACTGCTACCTTTTGTACAGGTAGCGATGTGGTGTGGAATATCCACAATGCACCTGCCGCAATAATTACTGCAGCCGCCACAGCTGCAGCGCGCCGCAGGTATACTACGCGTTTTTTGCGTTTTATGCGGGCAGCTATTACAGCATACATCTCATTTCTCTCCGCAGCAGTAAAGGCATTGGTTTCCGGCAGTTGCTGTTGCTCATACCAATGATCGTACTCTGCCTGCTCCGCTTCCGTAGCAGTTCGGTTCAGGTACCGGTCCAGTAAATATTGCAGGCGCGATGGCGTCATCAGTATGGGTGTTTGCTATACTTATCACATAAACCGGCATTTACCCCCACTCCGTTTTCTCAAAAAAGAAGTAATTCATATTTAGTTAACATTGGAAAAGTTGTTTACTATAAGTTAACATAGAAACTTTTGTCCAGTAGATATCTTTGCTGCCAAAATTGAACGCCTATCTTCTCCACTGGTCAACATACATGCGATACGCTGTGGCAACAAGCCAGGAGCGGCGATACCAAAGCCTTTGAGGGATTGTACCAGGCCACAGTTATTCCGCTCAGCAACCAGGCGTTCCGTATCCTGAAAGACCGCGAACAGGTGAAGGATATTATACAGGATGTTTTTACCAGTTTATATCTCAGGAGAGATGAACTGCCCGGAGATGTTAACATCAGCGGGTACCTCAACAATGCCGTTAAATACAAAGTATCCAACCAGCTGCGCAATAAATTGCTGAAAGAAAACCATCACCAAGCGTTGATCAGGCAGGCACACCAGCAGGAGGTGGCGCAGCCGGTTCAACTGGAACAGCATGAGCTGAAAACCCGGATTGCCCGCAGCATTAATACACTGCCGCAAAAATGCCGTGAGGTGTTTATGCTCAGCTACTACGATAACCTGGGCTACAAAGCGATTGCACAGGAAATGGGCATCTCTGTAAAAACAGTGGAAAAACATATGAGCAAAGCGCTACAGGTACTGCGCAGGGAACTGAAAGAAGAACACTATCTCGGTATGCTGCTGGTAGCCATGAGTGTTTACACCGGATTATAATTTCCGCCATACCTGGGAAAAAATACCACACCATAAATGGCTGAATCCCCCGTTCCATTCGCTGCTCCAATCCCATGAAACCCGCTACAGAAAGGATTAAAAGCTTCCTTCCATAATCCCCGCACGCATTGGTATAATGATTGCCCGGAAAAAGAGAACCATTTTGGATGAACCCATCCGGAATATTACTCCACCTAAATGCACGATTATGGCACACCTGGAAGTTCAACCCAAAAAAAAGAGCCCTGCCTGGTTATGGCTCATCCTGGGACTTGTTGTTATTATCGCTATCCTGTTTTTACTGATGCGCAGTGGTAACAATACCCAGCAGGACACTATTATTGCTACAGACAGCGTGGCTGTTGCACCTGCAGCGGATACGGCCGTTGCGCAACCTTAACCAACATCTCAACTGATTCTTCATCTCAAAAAATATTACCATGTCTATTACTGAAGCTAATCGTCTTGAAGAATTAAGCGGCAGCCGGTTCGAGGTTGCCGATGGTCAGCCTGATGTCAGGCAATGGGAAGTGGAAGACCTTCACGGCCATAAACTGGGGAAAGTAGACGACCTGTTATTTAACCCCGCTTCCCGCAGGGTGCGCTACCTGGTGGTAAACCTGAAAGGTAACCGGCTGGGGCTTTCAGAGCGAAAGGTATTACTGCCCATTGGAGTAGCCATCCTGCATGGGAAAGATGACACCGTATTGTTACCCGAAGTTTCCCATACGCAGATCAATATCCTTCCGTTCTATGAAAAAGGTGTGAGTGTTACACCGGATATGGAACAGGATATCCGGAATGTATTTATAACACCCGGGGCATATATTAACGGCAGCAGCGACTTCTACGACCACGACCAGTTCAACCAGGAAAGGTTTTACGGGTTGCGATATCCTGGAGATAACCGCGTATAGTACTTGCCTTATATACTTGTCCGTTGATGTTAGCCTGCAAAAAGATAAAGCCTCCGGTCGGAGGCTTTATCTTTTTAATGTAAATATGTTTTATTTGTATATAAATTAGTCCGGATGAAATATGTTTTGTTGTGTGCGCTTGTATTGTTTTCCTTTATCGCCCAAAGTCAGCAACTGGTCAGTTACCGCGATACGGCGAATCATTTCTCCGTGGGGATCCCTGCAGGATGGCAGACAGCAAAAAACAAACAGCCTCCGGCCCTGAAACTGATGGCAAGGCGGCTTTCGGCCGACAGTACCCATTTTGAACCGGAAAATTTCAATATTAATGTGATTGAGGAGCCCCGTTCCAATGTGGATGCCGTTACCAAAAAACTGCTGTATTATATCAGCCGCAATCCTTACTTCAAACTGGTAGACTCCGGCAGTATTATCCGCAATGGCAAAAGAATGATCTGGCTGGATGAAATACATGTGGAAGAAAACAGGCCCGATACTTTTTTTGCCAGCGTTTTTATTGATTATTCCGATAATAAAACCTACCTACTCACCGCCACTACGCTTTTGCCATTTTCCGCCACATATACGCCCTTATTTCACCAGGTGGGCGCTTCCTTCTTTACAGGCAAAGCAGCCAGGAAAGAACGCCTTAAAATAACGTTGCCGGCAGGTATTAAATGGACCATGATCACAGATACAGAGGTGGACAACCTTGCTACCAGGCAGTTCCTTCCCTCGGACGAAACGCCGCAGCAATGGACACTGCTCCTCAACAATATGACCATGGAAAATGCGCGTATCGGTAACATCGACCTTGCAGTAAAAAACTTTTCCGAAGCCGCAGCAAAAAATGCCTCACAGGCAAAAACAACCCTGCTGGGAAAAGAAAACAATTCGCAACGGCGATGGGCGCTGTTTAAGGTGGAAACGCCCGGCGCTGGCAACCCCGAATCGCAGCTGTACTATGTGATACAGGGCCCCAGATCCTTTCATGCCGTGTTCATTGCGCAGAAAACTGAAACCCTTCCTGCCGGGTTCATCAGCAAATGGAGTACTGTTTTTAAAACCAGTAAAGTGGTATATGAATAATAATTTTCCCAGTCACTGTGTATTTATTTACGCAGCCGTTTTTTATTCGCCATTGTAAATCAGTCATTTTATCATGGTGTGATGTTTGGGTCATTTATCATAAAATCACTGCTATGACCAAACAACCCAAAACACCCGGACCACTCCTCGATGATGATCTTCAGCCTGATGATATTATTAATCAGAAACAGCAGCCTGTGCCTCCCAAAGGTAACCAGGACGAGCAGTCCAGGCAGGTAAACGATACTTCAGATGATTTGCTGGACGAAGAAGATGATGATGTGGAAATAGATGAGCTGCTCGAAGAGGAAGATATTACAGATGAGGATGTAGATGAAAACAGCTTAGAAGAAGACGACTCTCCCAAGAGACCGCTGGAGTGAGAATAACGGACGGATACGGGTACTACGCCCCGTATCCGTTCGCTATTTTAATACTTACTTATAAATCTCCACTTCAATTTTACCATCTTTTGTAACGGCGCCGCGGTACATGCCTTCGGTATTGAAAGACATGGTCATGTTACCTTTTTTATCCAACGCAATAAGGCCGCCATCGCCACCCATATTTCCTACTTTTTTTATCACGGCATTACCTGCCTGCTGCACAGAAAGTCCTTTATACTCCATCAGGGCGGACAGATCGTAGGCCACTACATTCCGGATATAAAATTCGCCCCAGCCGGTGCAGGAAATGGCCGCTGTTTCATTGTTCGCATAAGTGCCTGCTCCAATGATAGGTGAATCGCCGATACGGCCGTATTTCTTGTTGGTCATACCGCCAGTAGAAGTAGCCGCCGCTAGGTTGCCCTGCTGATCCAGCGCCACCGCCCCAACGGTACCAAATTTATAATCCCGGTTCTTAATACCAAACTTCACCGGGTTCGTATAGGCGTTGGATTTAGCCGCGGCCAGGGAATCTTCCCGGATGGCCCGCTGCAGATCCTGCCAGCGCGTTTCGGTTCTGAAATAAGAAGGATCTACTATTTGCAGCCCTGCTTCTTTGGCAAATTTTTCTGCACCCGGTCCTACCATCATTACGTGCTCCGACTTTTCCATCACGGCCCTGGCAGCACTCACTGGGTTGCGTATGGTGGTTACGCCGGCTACTGCGCCCGCCGTTTTGGTTTTACCATTCATGATGGCTGCATCCAGTTCGTTGCGGCCTTCATGGGTAAACACAGCGCCCTTGCCGGCATTAAACAGGGAATCATCTTCCAGCACCCTTACGGTAGCCTCTACCGCATCCAGGCTGCTACCGCCTGATTGCAGCACCTTATACCCTGTTTCCAGCGCTTTCTTCAACGATGATTTATAAGCCGCTTCCTTTTCCGGGGTCATGTTCTTTTTCAGGATAGTGCCCGCCCCGCCATGGATCACCAGCACATAGGAAGCTGCCTTTTGCTGCGCTATTACCGGCAATGCAAAAAGCGCCGCCAGCAAAAATAAAATACCAAACCTTCCTTTCATATCTAACGTTATTAATAAAATAATCAAATTGCTTTTTTCTTCAGCTGCCCTTTTTCCACCCACCACCAATACCAGGTACCGCCGCTGGCTTTGGCCGGATCAAAATCAGCTACCTGGAAACTGCCGTTACCGGTAGCGCTGGCCTGGATCTCATATACTTTCAACGCTTCTCCGTTGTGATTCCATTCCAGTGGTTGCCCCGGCTCACAAAGTTCAGGTTTTTTTAAACTATCCGATAAAATGAAATAAGCCTTACTCACTCCAAACACTTTGGCCATACCTGTTTCATCAATACACACGGCTGTTTTTTCATCCGGTGCAATGCCTCTTGGGAAAATCCCATGGTCTTTCACAATACGGCTCATAAAGGTAACATGCCTGCCTGCACGGCCGCGTTTCACATAATGCTGGTCACTGATCACCTGGCTTAAATAAGGCGCATGCAGGAAATCATTGTCATACAACGTTACCAGCGAATCATACGGGTTAGCCAGTACGGAATCCGATACGGCGCTGCCGCCTTCCCCGCTGTAGTAAAGTCCGCTTAATATGGCGCAACCTGCGCTGGTACCACCTACGGGCGCTTTCTTTTCCTGCAGCAGGTAATTGATGGCCGCATTCACTTTGGTGCCTCTCCACTGGTTCATGTAGCGCGACTGATCCCCACCGGCAATAAACAACATCTCCGCATTGCGGATAATGTTGGCTACGGTATCATTATTGGCCAGTTCCCGGGTAGTGATATTCAATGTTTCCACGGAATTTACTTTCCCCAGGGAATCGATATCATGGTTATAGTCGCCATTGCCGGAGGCAGTGAGCACTACTACATCGCCACCGCCGCTGCGGTCAATCATCCATTGAAAGGCGCCGTTCACATTACCACCGCCGCCAATAAGCGCCACCCCTCCTTTTACCGGGGTGGTTACATCGGCGGTATCTCCAATGATACCTATGGATGCGGGCCTGCCGGGAACAGTTGGTAACTCCCGGTTATGCATATTGCAGGCAGTAAAACATATAGTCGCTGCCGTTAGTACTATTATTATTCTTTTCATCAGTAGCCTGGATTTTGTTTCATGTTTTTGTTGGCTTTGGTTTCCGCATCAGGGATGGGGAATACATATCCCTTCTGGCCTGGTTTCAGTAACACTGCCCCCAGTGCATTCACAGCATCTTCCGGGTTGCGGGTAACAGACAGCCCTCTTCTTCTCAGGTCAAAAAGACGCTGCCCTTCAAAAGCCAACTCTTTAAACCGTTCTGTATACAAAGCAGTGATCAATGCATCTTTACTGGCAAAGGTTTGTGGTGTATAACCGGGTATACGGGCGGCACGCAGTGCATTCAGGTCATCACCACCATTACCGGTCTGG
>JBCNPS010000467.1:0-6111 GCA_039593235.1 Chitinophaga sp.
ATTCATTAAATGAAGATGGAAAAATAAAGGTGGATAATAAAGGATACGATACCCGGAAATACCGGTGGAAAGAGAGCATCGGCAAAGCTGCACTTGTAAACGGCGGGGATGAAGGCCGTTTGAAAGTATCTTTTGCAGGCCCGTTCTACGCTGGCTATAACGTAATTGATATCGACGAAAAATACCAATACGCACTGGTGGCCGGTAATAACCTTAACTATATCTGGATCCTGTCGCGCACCCGGTCCATTCCCGATGATATCAAAAACCGCTTCCTGGCACTGGCTGCGGGACTTGGGTATGATACAGGCGCCCTTATCTGGACTAAACATGATAGTCACATTGCCTGAACGGAAAAATAAATTAGGATTTACTAAAAATATTAGTATTTTTGTTCGAGAAAGCAACATGAATAATGTAAAAAAGCCTTGAGAACCATGCTGTAGTGGCCATCAGGGCTTTTTTATTTTTAGGTGTGCTAATAATGTTAGTATCTTTGGCCGAACAAATAAAATACATGCATAATCCCCTGGCGCTTTTATCTATTGAGTTGATCATGTCGTTAACGAAGCATCATTTTGTTGCTTTTGTAAGGCAAAGTTATCCGCGGGGGATGGATCCGGGAGATACGGAAACAATAGAAACTTTTCTGATTACGCCTCACAAAGACCAGGCGTCGGCAAACGACCATATGCAGCATATTGCCGCAGATCACAGGAAGCATTTGTATTATATCGGTATCCCGGAGGAAATGGAAAAACTGCTGATCGCCGCTTCACAGCCTAAAGGTTACAAGGTGTATGTAGCCCTGCTGAAAGACCGGAAATGGAAAGGGGGCGCACAACTGGAGCCGAAACTCAAACGCTATCTGCAAGCCAATACCAGGTGGAGAGGAAAGGATGGGGAAATGGTGGCCGATCTTTATTTACACTATGGAGAACTGATGCTGAAAGTGGTAAACCCTTTCGGGGAAATCAGTATCCCGCTGAGCGACATAGAAAAATTTGATCCGGTAAAAGGGCAAAGTTGATTTGTTTACCGGTCGCCGGGCAGTTTCCCATGAAAGCGAAACAACCCGGCATCGCGGTCGAAACAGTTAGCAGTCAAAAGTCCTGATTACCGTAGTGGTGGGATGAGTGATCTTTTTCTGCTGTTGATCCATCTGTAAGTTGGCGGCATTTAACCTGGCTACTTTAATAGCACCCAGCTTCATTTTTTGCGCATTCTTCTTTTTCATACGAATATGTATTTAGTGAACAATTGAATTGATCTGTTTTTTGGAGATGGCCAGCATGGATTCATAATACCTGCTGAGAAAATGATAGATCACCAGCTCATGTTTACGCTGGTTGGATAAGAGGATCCTGTTAAGGAACATATGGATATAGCTGCAAAGCAGATCATCCGGGTTGGTAAGATGAACGTCTTTGAGTTGCGCTCTTATGCCGGCCGAGCGGGTTTGAAAACACGCCACAGCGGCTTCAATACCATGGTCGCCATCCTGTGTGGGATCAAGGATACCGCTTACGTTCCGCATTTCTTCCCGGTACCTGTCGTTCAGCTGAACAAGTAAGGATTTCTCTCCCCCAAATTCTTCAAAAAAACTTTTCTGCAGCATTTTTAACAGCGCCGATTTTGCCGGCAGCGTATACCCGAAATCATCCAGCAGCATATTTACCCCTCTTAATGCCAGCATCCACCGGTAATTTTCTCCTTCTTCTTCTTCCAGCAGGTCCAGGATACTGACCACACATTCACTGTCGTAATGAAATATGGCTTCGCTAAGCAGCATGGTATCCGCGCCATAGCGTTCTATCTCTCTTTCGTAAGTATCGGTTTGCACCCGGTATACCTGCTCCTGGCTGTTGTTTTCGGACAGCGCAGTATGTAGCCGTTCCAGCACTGTGCTCCAGAAATGTTTGTTTTTATGATGATGGAACCTGATCCGCAGGTGATGTTCGGGATCGGTATAACGGATAAAGAACCATTGGTCAATGATCCCTTCCTGCATCAGTTCCTGCGTTAGCGGCAATATCTTTTCTTTCAGGATGGTTTCTGCACTCCTTGTGCCGGCGTATAGCTTTACATACAGCCATTCACTGCCGGTAATAAACTTTCGTGTGGGCGTGTCCGTAAGTGACGTAATGGTGCCTGTTGTTTGCTTTTTTTCTTTTCCGGGAGATATATTCCTGAGTGGAATAATAAACTCGTTGGTATGCGGGCCATCAGGGCCGTTTACCCAGCAATTGCCGGGCGTATGAAGAAATTCCTGCAAAGTAACCTGTTCTTTTTTCAGCAGGGTGGTTACCAGCAGATGTACCGCCACTTCATTCTCCAGGTCGGCGGGCAGTTCATTATCGCCTTCCTTTACCACTACATAGCGGGGGAGGTTTAGCCGGGTGCTTATCTCCCTGAAAATCTCCATATAGCTATCCGGCGATGCTTTGGCTAATGCCGGGTATGTTTTTTTATGGAGCATCCAGGTGCTTTTGCTGAGGATGATATTGCCATACTGCACCCGCGGATAAAAAGCGATATCGCCGGGTATTTGCCAATGCCAGCCAATGCCGGTATGATAGTCCTGGAACTGGAGGTCGCACAGGAATTTATACACGGGTAAGCCCTGCCGGTAGTTGTGGGCAGTGCTGAGTCTCGGTACAATGATCTTATTCAGCCGCCGGGAGCGCAGCACCACTTTGTTGCGCTGTACGCTTACCATGAGGTCGGAGAGGTGCAGTTGATATTCCTCCGGGGCCAGGCTGTTGGCCAGGTACACAATTTCGTACTCCCGTAACCGTGGCCGCATCAGGATATTACCGGTGCGGGATTCGGGGAGGTGGATCACCTCTGCATAGATCTTCCCAGGATCGCTGGCTTCCTCGGCCTGTAAACAGGCTTTTACGTGGGTGGCCAGCTGTTCATCGCCATGACAGAACCTTCCCAGCAAATTGGCGGCCGATGGGCCGCTGCAGCCATTCATATCAAAGAGATAATCGCCGTTGTCGATAGCAGCGGCGCTGCTGCTTAAAATACTTCCCATCAGGTACATGCTGTGGGGGAGCGCCGGTGTTTCCTTTTCCCGGAAGCCGTCCAGTTGCTCACGGGTAAGGGTGATCACCGACCTGTTTTCCTGCAGGCATTGCTGTAGCTGCTGCAGCTGGAAGCCCTGCATTTTGCTGCGGGCGCCGGCAGCTGCGGTATTATTGGGCGGAATGTGAATGTTGTCTACCAGTGGGGTATGGTCGGTATTACGCTGGCTATGCGCGCCGTAGCCGATACCTGCTTCGGTGTCAAGCGCCAGGCTGAGCGGGATCTCCTGTTCTTCATACCGTTGCCGGAAGGCATCGCAAAACTGCCGCAGATCGCTGTTGTTGTCATTGCTTGCCAGTTTCCACAGCTGCGCCACCTGGGCAGAAAGTTCATTGATAACAGTATGACTCAGGGTGTTTTTGGTGGTGGACAGGAAGAGGTCAGTCTGCACCAGGTCTTTATTACTGGTTTCAGTTAGCAGGGATTGCACCAGCTCATGCGTGGCGCTATACTTGTGAACGCCCGTTTGCTGTAGTTGCAGCATACTTTGTATGGCTTCCAGTGCCGCCACCGTTTCCGCTGTGTGCTGTAGTTTTTTCAACCTGTTTACCAGGTGCACAAAAAATTCCTCCCCGGTAACCGTGGGTTCCAGCTCGCTCACCAGCAGCTGGTGCTGTAATAGCTCTTCTGTAAATGCAGCGGCTTCTTCTAACGAAATATCATCCGCTTCGCTTACAATGCTGTTGCGTATATCCGTTAACGTAGCGCCGCGGGCTGCCGTTTCCAGCATTTTTTCCAGGTAGTTGCTGTAGTTTACGGCGGTGAGGTAATAATTGCGGATCTTATTTTTAACGCTGTAGGCGGCATAGCGGTATTGTGCGCCCGCAGCGTATAAAGAATTGTTGGGATAAAAAAGCAGTTGCTCCCTGATATCGGGTATGGCCGTAATAGCGGCGGAGAGTTCTGCCACATAGTTCATATCCAGGCGGCAATGTTTTTTATGCTGCTCTTTATCGTTCAGTTGAATAGCGGTATGATCTGACAGCCCGCCGGTGGCGCAGCCCGCAAAAAGACCGTAGGGCGTGCAACGGCTGCTCATTCTCAGCAGGTAACGGTACAGTGCAGCGGCCAGCTTGTGGTTCTCATTCCCGGCGGCCAGCCATTTCTGCAGCTCCTGGTATAATTCCGGGGAAGCAATATAAATGGCTTCCTGCAGGAAGCCGTCCCGGAAAATAGCTTTGATAACTGGTGCAAGGGAGGCGTTGTTGATATGGTGTAATTGAGTGACAATATTCACTGGTAACAGCGGCGTTCTTACCACATAGAAGTTTTCAGCTCTGATCATGGCGCTAGGTCAACATTAAAAACTGAAGGTAATTTTTTCTCCCTTAACAGGGTATCACGTAAAACCGGTAAAAATCATGTTTAAACATCATTACCCAAAAAATCACGTTTTTCCGTGATCTCCGTTTTCTTACTTTCTCCCTACATTTATCATCCTGTAATCTTATAAAAACCTGTATATCAAATGGCCCTATTATACTGAACCTGCCAATTCTTATGTCTATTATTTTTCAACCATAAACATTTGCGAAATGAGAAAAACACCTGTAAAAAAACTGGCCCTGGGTAAATTAAAAGTGGCTAAACTCAGTATCAGCCAGGAACAAGCCGATGCCAAAGCGCCTACATACACCGGCTGCAGCCTGATGATGAAATGTACACCTCCTATTTCCAAAGATCCTTGCTTTTAATTTAAATTGAAAAACCATGAAAAAAACCGGTAAGAAATTGAGCCTCGGTAAAATTAAAGTAGCCGACCTCAGCAAAGTAAATATGGAAAACAGGGAAGCAGCGCAATTGATCCAGTCGCTTGCCTGTGTGCCCAGCATTAAGATCACCTGCTTAAGCCAGGGCGCACCCGTATGCAGCGAGGATTCCTGTATATTCTGATTTCATCACTTTATTGCTAAAAATCCTGTGTTATGAAAAAATCAACAGGCAAAAAACTCAGTTTGGGTAAAATAAAAGTTGCCAGTCTTTCCAATGCAGCAGGACCGCAGCAGATGGCCGCCACCGTGGGCACCTGTTCTGTTCTTTGCTCCCTCCGGATCTGTACGGACAATATCAGCCAGGGCGCGCCTATCTGCAGCCTCGACTCCTGTCGTTACTGATCTGTCAATATTCACAGCAATCTGATTGTATGGCAAAATACGTATGGCATTATGCCTGCGTGTTTTGCCATTATATATTTTATTACGCAATTCAATTTATGGATCAACAGCAAGAGGCTACCGCAGTACTGCAAAGGATTTGCGCTGCACTGAACCCATTTATCCTGGAAGATACCAACACCAGCCTGCTGGGCGGATATACCGGCGTAGCGTTGTTTTATGCCTATTATTATCAGCTCACCGGCAAAGAAGAACACCTGGACAATGTTCATTACATCATTGAAAAATGCCTCCGGGCATTATCTGAAGAACCCATGAACGGTTCGCACTGCAGCGGTATTGCCGGTGTAGCATGGTGCATACGGCACCTGGTGGCAATGGGTTTCATTGAAGCAGACGATACAGAAGATATTTTTACAGACATCGATCCGCTGGTGGCTGAATTTATGACAGCAGAATTAGCGGAAGAACGGAACGATTTCCTGCATCATGGCCTGGGTACCGCCCTTTACTTTTTAGAACTTTTGTCCGCACCCATAGCAGTTGCACAGCTGGAAAACCTGGTGACCCGCCTGGAAGAAAGCGCCATTGCCTTACCCGGCGGTATTGCCTGGAAAGATCATTTCTCCGGTAAAAGCCAGCAACACCCGGATGAAAACCTCTTTAATCTTGGCCTCGCGCATGGCGTGCCCGCTATTATTGCCGTGCTGGCACGTTGTTATGAGAAAGGCATTGCAAAAGAACGTACCCGCCCGCTTATCGATAACAGTATTCAATGGTTGCTGGGTACCAAAAATATCGCGGCGGCAAACACGCATTCCCGTTTCCCTACCGTTGTAAATGCCGCCAATGAAGCTATGGGCGATGCACATAGCAGGCTGGGCTGGTGCTATGGCGATCTTGGTAT
>JBCNPS010000468.1:0-6111 GCA_039593235.1 Chitinophaga sp.
ACCGCATTCGTGCTCTTTCCTGCTCATAACCGCCTTTCCGCCATTGCTCACAATTTCATTATAGATAAGATCACTGTCTGTCACTACCATTACATCGTCAAAAACCCCCGTGTTTACTGCAGATTCATACGTTCTGAGTATCACTGTTTTATCACCCAGTTTGGCCATCATTTTACCGGGGAAACGGGAAGCGCCATAACGGGCAGGTATCAACGCTATTTTTTTCATGTAGTATGATTTTAACTGCAAAAGGCGCAGGCGACAAATATATATCGCCCTGCGCCTTTACCAGGACAATTATAATGCGCTTTTCACTGCTTTCACCAGTTTCTCCGCCCGCTCCTGTATCTCTGCATCGCTCCAGCTCAGGTTGATCGGGGTAGAAATATTCCTGCCGATAATAGCATCTGAAGCAGGAAATTCTTTGGTTTTATATACCTCCATCGCCTGTTTCAGTTCTTTGGCGAAAGGAGTTAATACACTGCCTTCTTTAAAGTGCTGCCATTGGCGGATGTAGTGCCAGTTGTTTTCATAATAGTGAAATGCTACCAGTCCGGCTGCTTTCATTGCTGCTGCCGCTTTGGCCGCCAGGGCGGTTTCCGGCAGGAAAAACGAAAGAAAAGTGGCGCTGTCGCCGGCTTCATCAGGCAGGCGGCGGAAGGTTACACTCGGTACTGTGGCCAGGGCATCCCTGAATATCTTCTTGGTTTTACGCTGTATTTCCAGGAAGGTATCCAGTTTGCGGATCTGTGCCAGTCCCACCGCTGCATGCAGTTCTGAAATACGGTAGTTGTAACCGATAAACGGATGAAGGTCCGCCCCCCGGTCTGCGCCAAGGTGATCATGCCCATGGTCCGTATAGCCGTCACATTTAGTATAAATATCTTTATTGTTGGTGATGATCGCTCCGCCTTCTGCGCAGGTGATCGTTTTTACGAAATCGAAAGAGAAGGTACCCGCGTCGCCGATAGATCCCAGCGCCTTTCCTTTGTAAGACGCTCCGAAGCTCTGGCAAGCGTCTTCAAGCAAAAACAGGTGATGCTTTTTGCAGATGGCCTGCAGTGCATCCAGGTCTGCCATCGCCCCACACATATGCACCGGCATTACGGCCTTTGTACGCGGAGTAATAGCGGCTTCCACTGCTTTGGGGTCAAGTGTAAGGGTATCATCCACATCTACCAGCACCGGTGTTGCTCCTACGGAAAATACTGATTCAAAGCTGGCCACAAAAGTAAAGGTGGGCATAATGATCTCATCGCCGGCTCCCAGCCCCAGGGCTGCCATAGCAGTGGTTAATGCCGCCGTACCACTGGAGGCAAGTTGGGTATACTGTACATCCAGTTTATCGCAACTGGCCTGTTCCAGTTCCTTTGCTTTCCAGATGCCTTTACGCGGACCATCAAATCCGTAGCGCATCATGATTCCTGTTTCCAGTACATCGTTTACTTCTTTCCTTTCCTCGGCTCCAAATAGTTCAAATCCGGGCATAAACTGTTGATTTTAAAATATAATTTTGAATAGTGCTTTTTAAATAGTGCTGCAAAGTTACTATAATAGGCATTGCATTACACCGGAAAAACTGTTTATCTTTTGCTAAAAATTTACCATGCGTTTTGCACTGTTTCTTATCCTGTTGGGCGTTTTAGCTGGAATGCCTGCCCATGCCCAGAAAGGCGGTCCTTCCGATCAGCAGCAGATTACGGCGCTCATGGCCGTTCAAACATCCGCCTGGAATAAAGGGGATATAGATGGCTTCATGGCCACTTACTGGCATTCCGATTCCCTCCTTTTTATTGGTAAAAACGGGGTAACCTATGGCTGGCAGGCTACGCTGGACCGCTATAAGAAAACCTATCCCGATGCCGCCGCCATGGGCAAGCTGGATTTTAAATTACTGCAATTCAAACCCCTGGCGCCCGGAACATATCTCTTAATAGGAAAATGGCACCTGGAAAGGACCATCGGCAACCTTGAGGGCCACTTTAGTCTCATCTTACAAAAAATAAAAGGACAGTGGAAAATTATCGCTGACCATAGCAGCTAAAAAAAAACCATCCCAGGAATAGGATGGCCGCTATACACCACAACATTAAAGAAGTTTGGCACTTCTTTATTTTTAGAAATAAAGTCTAGTTTGTTTTCATTTGATATGGTAAAATGTTCAATGCTTTGATTGCTTTCCTTTTCCATCATTGTCCCTTACCACTTTGTTCTCTTCCTCCGGCTTATCAGACAAATCGCCGTGCAGCGGATTGCGGGTGCCGGTTCCTTTATCCTGCGACAGAATATCTACCGGTCTCTTCTTCTTATCATGATGCTCGCCGGTATGGTCTGTTTCCTTTTTTTTCATAATCTCTTTTTTTTGAAGATGAAAATATGGGAGATATCCAAAGGGATAACAAACACTATTCCACCCGTTAAACAGGCCATTTTGAAGACATAGCGAACTGGCGCCGGGGCATCATCTCCACAAAACCCTGATGCACAGTGAGAAAGAATAACAACACTATACACGCGAAAATATGGCAGTTATGATTAACATTAGATTTACAAAAACTATGTTCCATATCTCATATCTACGCAGTATCTTCGGTGCCTCGAAACAGTTTTAACCCGTAACCTCTGATCAACCACGAGTAGTTTTAATCAAGTTCCTGCCTAAAGCCGATTTTAGTTTTAATCTAAGTCCTGTTTAGAACCCGGTATCTATTTACTATAACTTATTACTGGTTATGCCCGGGAAAATTATGCGTGTGGCCACCACAATGATGGCCGTTATTATTTATTGCAGCTGTTCTAAAACAGCAACCCCAACCCCGGAAGAGCCGGGAAAAATACCTCCTGCCGATACCGCTGTGGTACCTGAAAACAAAGTGGACCGCAACGCCCTGTTAATGCTGGTAAACGGAATACGCAGCCGCGGCTGCAACTGTGGCACCGATAAAATGCCGGCTGTAGATCCGGTTACCTGGAACGGCCTGCTGGAAAGAGCCGCCTATGACCACAGCAAAGACATGGCACTCAATAATTATTTCAACCATACCGGGCTCAATGGCTCCACGCCTGGCTCACGCCTTGATGCCGCGGGTTATAAATGGAATTACTACGGCGAAAATATCGCCACCGGGAACCTCGATGAACAGGCAGTGATACTCGGCTGGCTGAATAGCCCCAGCCATTGCCATAATATGATGGATGCAAAATTTACAGAGATCGGCATTGGCCGCTATAACACCGCATGGACTATGGAGCTGGGCAGGAGATCGGTTGCCCGGTGATCAGGGAGCACTCATCTTTTTACGCCACAGGCGCCATACCAGATAAAGAAAGGCGATCATGGAAACCCCAAACCAGGCATAGAAAAAGATCATCCGGCCGGGGGTAGATTCCTCCGGTACGGCAAATCCCAGGTACAAACCCAGGAATACATTGATCATCATCCAGAAAAAACCAATAAAAATGGTCCTCATGATCTTTATAAGGAAATGAAATAATTCATAATCCATCTTATTGGGATCCTCCGGCGGTTTTTCCTGTTCTTCTTCCATAACCTGTATATAGCGCTAAGGTATGCACAGTTTGGCAAGGTCTGTACTATCGCCCTTAAATACATTAAAATCTACAGTGGTCCGGATTCCATTTACCCGGCCTATATCGCTGTGCTGCCAGAACAACCAGGCCCTGTCGGACCGGGGACGTTCCTTCTGGTAATAATGCGCGATCCATAAAGGATAGCGGTCAAATTCGCTGCCAAGATATGTTTCGTAAAAATGAATATTTGTGTAGATGATCGGCTTTACTTTGTACACTTTCTCCATTTCTTCCAGCCAGATCTTTGCGGTACTCCGGATCACTGCCGCTGGCTGATTGTTGCTGGTTTCAATATCCAGTACCGGCGGAAGATCCCCGGATTGCAGGTCGGCCACGTTATGAAAGTTGATAGCCTGTTTCAAAGGGTCGCGGGTGGCATAAAAGAAATGATAGGCCCCCCTGATCAAACCTGCTTTCCCAGCCCTGTCCCAGTTTTGTTTGAAAGCGGCATCCTGCCGTGTAATACCTTCCGTAGCCTTTATAAAGGTAAAGGATATACGAATTTTGTCTACCTGCATTTGTTTTACGGCAGCCCAGTTAATGTCTTTCTGGAATTTGGAAACGTCTATCCCATGAATTTTATAGTTCACCGGCATATCAATACCAAATTCTTCATACCGTACAAATTTCACTTGTTTTTCCTGGCCGCGCCACCACAGGTAAGCCCCTGCGGCCAGTATTACCAGGAATATCAATAATAATCGGATCCGGATGCTTTTCACTTTTTGTTGCTGTTAGTTGCAGGTAATTGGGTCAGGGTGCTGTAATAAATGCCGGCGGCCCTATTTTTTTACAGCAAGTATAGGCTATAATTTGTTTAAAGAAGCTACTTTTACAATGGTCAAGTGATTTTTTATGCCCGATTTTAACCTGAAGGATACCCTTAATTTGTTCTCCAAGTTCACACTGCGCCGCGGTTTAAACGCCGGCAAAGTACTTGGAAGCTATTTTATGAGCAAGTGGACCGGCAAGCCGGTTCAATGGGGTTATCCTATCTCTATATCTTTTGAACCCACTACTTCCTGTAACCTCCGTTGCCCGGAATGCCCCAGTGGTCTCAGGGCCTTTACCCGCCCCACCGGCATGCTGGAACAGGATTTTTTCAGGAAAACGATCGATGAAATCTCCAAAGAGTTATTATATCTCATCTTTTATTTCCAGGGAGAACCCTATCTCAACACAGGATTTCTCGACATGGTGAAGTATGCATCGGATAAAGGAATTTATACGGCTACCTCTACCAACGCCCACTACCTTACAGATGCCAATGCAAAGAAAACAGTGGAAAGCGGGCTTGACAGGCTCATCATCTCGATCGACGGCACTACCCAGGACGTATATACGCAATATCGCGTAGGCGGCCATCTCGATAAAGTAATACAAGGAGCAAAAAACATCGTAAAATGGAAAAAAGAGCTTAATTCGTCCAAACCGTTCGTTTTTTTCCAGTTTCTCGTTGTAAAACCAAATGAACACCAGATAGAAGATATTAAACGGCTGGCCAAAGAAATCGGCGTAGACCAGGTACGGTTCAAAACCGCACAGGTATACGACTATGAAGAAGGCAACCGCCTGATTCCCACCATTGACAAATATTCCCGTTACCACCGTAATGAAAACGGTACCTATACCATTAAAAACAAACTCGGGAATCATTGCTGGCGCCTCTGGCATTCTCCCGTGGTTACCTGGGACGGACTGGTGGTACCCTGCTGCTTCGACAAAGATGCCCAGCACCGGCTGGGCGATCTGAAAAAAGAATCGTTCAAAGCACTGTGGCACAACAAAGAGTATATCCGTTTCCGTAGTCAGATCCTTGAAACCCGCAAAAACATTGATATCTGCGCCAATTGCAGTGAAGGCACCAAAGTATGGGGATAACCTGAGGTATCTTAAATCTCAGCGAAAGCGCCAAAGTATAGGAGCTTTCCATCTCTCCTGAAATTTTTTCCCATTGACACTCAACACCTTAACTACATTTATAGTTTATTACTACAAAAATAGTTTTTAAACTACAAAAATAGTTATAGCTTAGTGTTATGAAAAAGCTATCCCGTAAAGAAGAAGAATTAATGCAGGTGATGTGGGACCTGGAAAAAGCATTTGTAAAAGATGCCATAGAACAGCTTCCCGATCCAAAGCCTCATTATAACACCATTGCCACGCTTATGAAGCGCCTGGAAGAAAAAGGGTATCTCGCCCATCATGAATATGGTGGTTCCTTTGAGTATTATCCCATCATACCCAAGGAAAGTTATAAAGATACTTTTATGAAAAAGGTGCTCAATACTTTCTTTGATAATTCCTATCTCAATATGCTGGCCTACTTCGCCAAAGAGGAAAAAATAAGCGCTGAAGAAATGAAAACGCTGGTAAAGATGATTGAAAAAGATAAAAAATAACGTGTATGCCTACCCTGTTTATTTATATACTGCAAACATCCTGTGCGATGGCTCTTTTTTACCTGCTGTATATCAGCTGTTTCAAAAAGGAAACATTTTACAGGTACAACAGAATCCT
>JBCNPS010000469.1:0-6108 GCA_039593235.1 Chitinophaga sp.
CAAACAAGCAACGACCTGTTCGCAGACATCTCTGAAAAAGACCTGAAGGCAAGGCTCAATAAACTGATCGATTATCACTTCGATCTCTTTACAAAAAATGAAACGGAATTTAGGTTATTCCTCAGTGCTGTGATATCGGAATCCATTCACCCGGAAACGCGCTACTCCAGGGCCGGCCGGCGTATAGTACTGATCACCGAAGCACTGAAGCCGCTGCGGAAAACACTGCCTCCTGCTACCTTTCAGCACATGGTAAATGCGCTGGCTGTTTTTTTTGGGATAGAATCTGTTACCGTGTTGAAGGATCTTTGCCGGCTGGATAATAAGGAGGTGCTGGAAACATGGCGCTGGGCGGTACACCGGATTGTGTTTGGATGAATGTTAGCTGTGGTATGGAACAACCATTACAGATCCGCACAACAGCATGCGTCAGGAATATAACGGCTACCGCTATACGTAATATAAGCAGTGATTGTTTCAGTGTAAGGAAAGGATATTGCTGCATCGGGAGAGGTTATGATACAAATGTAAAAAAGACAGCCGCGGAAACAATACCTGTAAACCGGTATTTCTACCCGCCAGCCGGCGGCTTACGGATAAACAGGAACCCCATCAGGCCGCCCAGGAAAGCAAGACCGGCAGATAACTGCATGATACGCCCGTAAGCGGTAATAAACCCATCCTTATATACTTTACGGATCATGTTGTGATGTGTACTGTCAATATCAGCAGGAACAGCAGCATTGCCCAGGTTCACCGTTTGCGCCACCACTGCCGCTTTCTGCAAGCCGTTTAACGGTAACACGCGGATTTCCCGCTGCACCGCGCCCGAGAAAAAAAGCACCGCCAGGGCACCGAAAATAGCATTGGCAAAAACACCGGCAATACGGGTCACCGCGTTATTCACGCCCGAAGCAGTGCCGGATAAATGGTCGCTCACCGACCCCATTACCGTGGCGGTTAACGGCGCCACCGTGAAAGACATGCCTAACCCCAATCCCACAATGCCCGGGAAAAAGGTAGTCCAGTACTCCGCGGCGCCTTCTGTTTGTTTCACAAAAGACAATAACAGCAAACCAACGCCGGCAATACAAGGCCCCGCTACCAGGAATAAACGCGGGCCATATTTATCCGCCATGCTTCCCGCAAAACGCGCAATGAGGATCATCAGCACGGTAAATGGCAAAAAGGTAAGCCCCGACTGTAACTGGCTGTAGCCCTGTACCTGCACCATATCCAGGGAAAGGAACAACATGCCCGCGCCAAGGCCCGCATACAAAAAGAAGGTAAGCAGGTTGGCGCCTGTAAACGTTAAGTTCTTAAAGAGCCGCACCGGCAGCATCGGGTGCCGGCTTTTGTTTTCCACTACAATAAAAATCACCAGCAGTATTATTCCTCCCCCAATAGTGCCATACACCTGCGGGTTACCAAATCCCAGCGATGGCATACGCAGGAACCCGAAAGTGAGTAGTGCCAGTCCTGCTGCGGTGAGCACCGCCCCGGGAAAATCCAGCCGCTGATCGCCCTCCGCTTCCCTGCTTTCATTCACCTTCCAGGCAAGGAACACCAGCGCAGCTATACCGATGGGTACATTGATAAAAAAGATATACCGCCATAGCCCCGCATCCGCCAGGGCGCCGCCCAGCACCGGGCCGCCCATGGTAACCAGCGTAGTAACGGCAGACCAGGTACCAATGGCCTTCCCCCTTTCATTTTCATTAATGGAAGAGGTGATTAAGGAAAGACTTCCGGGAATCATCAGGGCGCCGCCTATACCCTGTATCATCCGGAACACAATGAGCATGGTGGCGCTGCCGGCAAACCCGCAGGCGGTGGAACCCAGGATAAATACAAAAATACCGGCCATAAAAACCTTTTTGCGGCCCAGCCGGTCGCCCAGCGAACCGCCTATCAATATGAGGGAAGCCAGCATCAGCATATAGGCATTCAACACCCAGAACAACTCCGCAGCCGACGCCTTCAGGCTCTGCTGCAACGCCGGCAACACTACATTCAATGCCGTACCATCTATAAAAGCCATGGCGGATGCGAGGATGGTGGTTACCATTACCCATTTGCCTGCGGAACTGTGAAGCGCTACGGTTGTCATAATACATAAAAGACGGTGAACAATGATTAACGTACAACTGCTTAAAATGTTCCCGCGTTCATTTCCGGACACACGGATTACACAAGCGGACAACTTACATGATAACAAAAATCGTAACAATATCAGTATCAAGGCTCATTATTACTGGCATATTTTTCACGCGCTGATGATCAATCTCACACCATTCCTGTTATGCTCAAAAGTTATATAAAAATAGCCTGGAGGAATTTGCTCCGCAATAGGGTATACGCGGCTATCAATGTAACAGGCCTTGCCCTTGGCATCAGCGCCTGCCTGGTGATCTTTCTCAGCGTTCATTTTGAAATGAGCTATGATAACTTCCACCCCGGTAAAGAAAATATTTACCGGGTAGTATCAGAGATTGGTTCACCGGAGCGGGGCATTCATAAAATATCCAGCGTACCGGATCCGGCCCCGGAAGCTTTAACGGGCAGGTTCAGCGGCATTGAAACGCTGGCAGCCATTCATCCTGTTTATCCCAAAACCTCCGTTACCGGCAGCAACGGCGCAATAAAGAAATTTGAAAGCGGCAATAAACCCGATGTGGTAATTGCTTACCCCGAATATTTCAGCGTGTTCCAATACACCTGGCTGGCCGGCAAACAGGCAGCAGCATTGCAGGAACCATTCAAAGTAGTGCTCACTGCCAGTAAGGCCGCGAAATATTTCGGTGATCTGCCGGCAGAAAAATATCTTGGGAAAATAGTTAACTATAACGATTCTATCCCGTTAACAGTAGCTGGTATTGTGAAAGACCTGCCACAAAACAGTGACCTCATCTTCAACGATTTTATTTCCTTTGCCACTGTAAAGAACAGCCCGTTCAAAAATGATTTCGGATTCGATCAATGGGGCATGTTCGGCGGTACCCAGGCCTATGTAAAATTAACCCCCGGAACCGATACGGTGCAACTCAACAGGCAGTTGGCCGCCTTCGCCGGTGAACGTGTGATGATAGCCGCAGGAGAAACCAAGGTATTCCGGCTGCAACCCTTACAGGACATTCATTTTAACAGCGATTATACCGATGATTTCGGTCGCCGCGCGCATTTGCCCACCATGTACGGGCTCATGGCCATTGCGTTGTTTATACTGGTAATTGCTGCCATCAATTTTATAAACCTCTCTACCGCACAATCGGTAGAACGCTCCAGGGAAGTAGGGATCAGGAAAGTACTGGGCAGCAACAAACGAAGCCTGGTCATGTATTTTCTTACGGAAACATTCCTGCTTACGGCATCCGCTGTGCTGCTGTCGCTTTTAGCAGTGAAACCCTTACTGCAGGCATTCAGTTCGTTTATGCCCAACGGTGTGTCACTGCATTTATTCAGCTGGCCTACCCTCCTGTTCCTGTTACTCTTAACTTTGTTCACCACTTTATTATCCGGCCTGTATCCTGCCAAAATACTGTCATCTTTTCAACCCGTACAAAGTCTCAAAGGAAGCACCGGCCTTAAAGGAAACCAACGGGGATATCTTCGTATAGGCCTGGTGGTTTTCCAGTTTACCATCTCCCTGGTATTTATTATCGGTTCCCTGGTGATCAATAACCAGATCAGGTATATGCTGAACAAAGATCTTGGATTTAAGAAAGATGCGATCGTCACTTTTGACACGAACCGCGCATACGCCAAAACGCTTCCGGGCGTGCTGGCAGACAAGATCCGCTTGCTGCCGCAGGTAGAAATGGTAAGCCTGAGCCAGGGACCGCCCTCCGATGAACGCCACTGGGGCACCTTCCTGAAGTACACGGACAAAAACGAACTGCAGGCAGACTGCCACCTTGAATTTGGTGATGAAAATTATGTACCGCTATACCAGCTAAAACTGTTAGCCGGCAGGAACCTGCGTACTACCGATACCATCAGTGAAGTATTGATCAATGAAACCTGTGCCAAAGCATTGGGTTTTAAAACCCCGGCGGATGCGGTAGGTAAGTTTGTGGAACCAGGTATAAGCGATGGCCCCTCCCGGAAAATCATCCCCGTAGCCGGCGTAGTGGCCGACTTCCATGCACTGGCCCTCCGCGACCGGATCAAACCGGTTTTCATCGTTTCTTCCCGGGAGGTATGCCGCTTTTTAAATGTAAAACTGACACTCACAGGTTATAGCGGGGAACAGCTGCAACATACCATCAGCGATATAAGAAAAGCATATGGGGATATCTATCCCAATGAAAAATTCGACTATCATTTTTATGACGATACCATCCGCAAATTTTACGAACAGGAACGGCGGATGGAACAACTGATGAACACCGGCATGACCATCGCCATTGTGATATCCTGTCTTGGTTTATTCGGACTGGCCGCTTTTACAGCCCGGCAGCGTACCAAAGAAATCGGTATCCGCAAGGTGCTGGGCGCCAGCGTAAGCAATATTGCCGCCATGCTGAGCAAAGACTTCCTCCGCTACGTTTTTATTGCAGCACTGCTGGCATCACCCATTGCCTGGTATGCCATGCACAAATGGTTGCAGGGATTTGCCTACAGCGCCCCTGTTTCCTGGTGGATGTTTGTAGTGGCCGGACTGGCCGCCATGCTGATTGCACTCATTACCGTAAGCTTCCAATCCGTAAAAGCAGCGCTGGCCAACCCGGTGAAAAGCCTGAAAGCAGAATAACCATATTATCTTTTCATGATCTTTTGAAGATAAAAAGCCGGTTGATAACAGCCGGCTTTTGTTATCAATAAAACTTATAGGACAATCATCTTTATTTATCTTCATTATACGATCTTTGCACAGATGTCGGGCACAAGATGAAAAAGACGATCTTATCAGTATTCATTTACTGTGGCTTAATAGGTATACCCCGGGATGATCTGAGAGCACAGACTTCCGATGATAATACGCGGTTGTTCCGCTTTTATGAAGATAATGACTTCATTAACCTGAATGGTAATGGAACGGATCAGGCATATACCAACGGTACGCGCTTCGACCTGTTCTATACCCGCAGCCGGCCTCCCCGCTCCTTCGACCGGTGGATGCCCAAAGCCGGTAAAGAAAGCGTTGATACATACGGGTGGGGATTTATGCAGGTGATGTTCACCCCCAAAGACCTGCGGAAGGTACAACCGGTACCCGGCGATTTCTCTTATGCCGGCGGATTGTTCCTCACACATACCATTCACTCCGCCAACCCGGTGCATAAATACAACCTGCAAACAGAATGGTTCGCCGGTGTAATGGGCCCCTGGGCGCTGGCGAAAGAAACCCAAACGCTGGCCCACCGGATCCTTGGTTACGAACGCCCCAGGGGATGGCGTAACCAGATCGGGAATAAACTACTGCTCAATCTCAATTTTACCGCAGAAAAACAGGTAGCGGCCATTAAAAAGATCGCGGAGGTAACAGCAGGCGGACAGGTATACGCCGGTACCTTGCTGAACGGCTTCGCCCTGTATTCGCTGATCAGGATCGGTAAAATGACACCTTACTATAACGGGTACATCCCCCAATACGCCACTACAAAGCGCTGGCAATTGTATGGCATTATCCGGCCCAGCGTGGAGCTGATGTTTACAAATGCCCTCGTAAAAGGAGTGGCGCCACTGGAAGACGAACGGCAACCTGCCCAAAAAGATCAGCCTACTTTTGCAAATAATAAACTGCTGGCGGGTATCGATTGCGGCCTGGTAGCCGTATATGGGAAAGTTGGATTCTCGCTTACGCAAAGAACCATGTCGCCCGTAATTAATGGCGTATCACACCACGAAGTGGGTAATATTTCTTTCTATCTTGCATGGTAACCTAAACAACTGTATTTTTAGTTTCATTTGACATTCGCCATCTTATGAAACTCAAACTCATTCCAATCATTCTTTTCTGCCTGTTACACTGCCCGCTTTCTTCGGGTGCACAGTCTGCCGCCGGCATACGCTTTTCCGGCAATACTTTCGAAGAAATACTGCAAACAGCCCAAACAACCGGCAAAACTATTTTTATTGATGTATATACTGATTGGTGCGTGCCCT
>JBCNPS010000047.1:0-20657 GCA_039593235.1 Chitinophaga sp.
TGATATCCGGTATCGGTAAATAGCGGGGGACATGGTATATTTCATAGCGTTAGCCGAAGTAAACCGAAGATGAAAAGGGAGTGGCGAGCTATGAAATTCGTTAAAACCGCTTTTGAACAACTGCCGCTTGGCGCGGTTAAACCTTCCGGTTGGCTTAAGGATCAATTGATGATTCAAGCAAAAGGTCTTACCGCCGCAGGAGAAGCTGATGATCCAGGCCGATGGCGATAAGATCATGCAGGCGTTTGAGAACCTCATTACCAATGCGATGCGGTATGGTAATGACGGGAAGCAGATCCGTGTTGAGGCGAAGAAATCGGAGCAGGAGGCCGAGGTCCGGGTCATCAACTACGGACCGCCGATCCCGCCGATGGACCTCCCTTATATTTTCGAACGCTTCTACCGCGTCGAGAAATCGCGTTCCCTGGACACCGGCGGCGCCGGTTTGGGGCTGGCAAAAAAGTTCCACTTCCAGGCGGAAAATGCAACAATGGCAATCACTGCGGCTGCCGCGGCCCAGGGGAGTAATATCCGGTATAACGGCCTGTCCTGTTTAAAATCAATGATTTCCAGCCACGGGGCAGGAGGAGGGGGAACCTGCATCCTGGAAAGCTTTTCCCACTTTTCCCTTACTGATCCGTCTTCCTCGATAAGTTCCTCCAGCAATTGATCATCTGCTGCGGAAATTGTTCCCGCGAGCTTTTCTGTCATTAGCCTGTATATTTCTTCTGCGCTGTTCATGTACACTATTAACCGTTTATTTAACCGGGCGGGGTATTAGAAAAGGATTTTTTTTAAGGACGCCCTTAAAGTTTTCAGTGCGTTGGCTACCTGTTTTTTTACAGTTTCTTCAGTGGTGTCCATGAAGGCTGCTATTTCTTTCCGGGTTTTATGTTCCTGGTAAGCCAGCCGGAATGCCATCGACTGGCGTTCCGGAAGCTGGTTAATGGCGGTTTCCAGCTGCTCTTTCAGCTCATCGTTCTCTAACCTGCTCTTAGGAATGGTGTAAGTGTCCGGCAGCATGATCTCCTTTAATCTTTTGTTTCGCGTGGCGTCTTTGGAAATTTTATTTAAACAGCGGTTACGGACGCTGACGAAAAGAAAGTTTTTGAGAGATTGAGTACTGCTCAGGTCAATCCTCGCACTCAGGTCCTTCTGCCAGAAATCCACAAAAAAATCCTGGACCAGTTCCTGGGCTTCCGTTTCGTTTTTCAATATAGTATATGCAGTTACGTACAGCCACTCACGATAGCTTTCATAAAAGTACCGGAAAGCGGACACACTGCCCGATTTCAATTGTGCAAGCAGTTCAATATCGTTGATAGATGCACTCATGCTGGGATTTAGTTGATAATCGCAAGCCCGGCGCCGGCTGCTGTTGTCAATGGTTATTGGTCGATACGCGGTTAGGAAAATACGTCGGACAGGTAGCCACAGCATGGCTATTTTAAGCAATGAGGAACATCCACCTGTAAGACAACTGATTTTATTACAATAACATGCACACTATAGGGGTATATTCGATCAGGGGGGATGCCCGGTTTTTTAATTGTAAGTAAAGTTTGTTAATGAATTGTTATTCCATTATTTCTGGAAGCTATCTCAGGAGTATTTGTAAGAAGAGAGAGGAACCGGGTTATTTGCCTTGCCGCGCAAATAACCCTTGATTATTATTTCTTTTTGGCGCCCCTTTTCTTGGGTTTGCCGTATTTAAGCATCATCTTTTCTTTGTGGCTCACCTTTTTGTTGGTCTTCATATTTTTAGCCAGCTTCTGGTGAAATGCAGGGCCTGCATCCTCCCGTTTGGGTGCTTTCACGAGCGTATTCCGCATGTGGATCTTCGGTTTCTCATCTTCCGTTAATACTTCTGAAATGGTAAGATCCTCCGGGAGTGGCACTTCAGGGATGGTATAATTCATCAGTCGCTCAATCGCTTCAAGGGAGGTTATTTCTGCATCTTTGGTAAACAAAATGGCAATGCCTTTTTTATCCGCCCTGCCCGTTCTCCCAATGCGGTGAATATAGTTTTCCGGTACTTCCGGTGTATCAAAATTGATCACATGCGTCACCTCCGCAATATCGAGCCCCCTGGCAATGATATCCGTGGCAATGAGGAAACGGTATTCCCCCTGCTGGAACTTCCGGACGGTATTGAAACGGTGGTTCTGCTCCTTGTTGGAATGAATGATGCCTACCTGGCCGGGAAACTCCTTCTCCAGTTGCTCATGGAGGTCATCCGCCAGTTGTTTGGTAGCGGCAAAAATGAGGGTTTTGGTCATGCTTTTATCGTCTGTGATCAGCATTTCCAACAGGTTCACTTTTGTATAAAAGTTAGGCACCCTGTATACTACCTGGTCAATGTTTTCCAGCGGGGTACCGGTAGGCGCCGCTTCTATTCTTACCGGGTTATTAAAATGGGTTTCGATTATTTTCTCCACATCTTCTGTAATGGTGGCGGAAAACATCAGGTTCTGCCTTTTCTGCGGCAACAGGTCCATGATGTTCCTCAACTGGGTACGGAAACCCAGGTTCAGCATTTCATCCACTTCATCAATAATGAGGCGCTTTACCAGCTTCACTTTCAGCGCCCCGCTGAGGATCACGTCGTACAGCCGCCCGGGGGTAGCCACCAGGATATCCAGTTTGTCCTGCACGGCTTCCATCTGTGGGTTCATGTTCACTCCCCCATAAATACCCAGCACCGATACATTCATATAAGTGGTAAGCTTTTTAACGGCTTCTACCACCTGTACTACCAGTTCGCGGGTAGGCACAATAATGAGTACTGTAGGATATTTCTCTTTTGAAAATTTAAACTGCCGCAGGGTGGGCAACAGGTAAGCAAATGTTTTACCTGTACCCGTTTGCGCAATACCGCATACATCCTGGCCGGACATGACCACGGAAAAAGCGCGTTGTTGTATAGTTGTAGGTTGTTTATAACCCAGTTCGTCTATCGCGTTTAATAAGGGAGTATTGAGGTTTAAGTCACCAAAAGTCATGATACTGCTATATATGAACGGCAAAGGTAAAGAATTACGGATTATGGATTTATCCTTTGTAAGGCTTATTTTTATACATTAGCACAAAAAAAGCTATGAAAAACCTCCACATACCCGCTGTTTGTGTACACGCCTATGGAGGCCCGGAACAGCTGCAACTGCAGGAGGTACCGGTTCCGGTACCGGCGGAAGACCAGGTGCTGATCAAAGTGGTGGCCAGCGGTGTAAACCCCATCGACTGGAAAATAAGAGAAGGATTTATGAAGCATCCGTTGCCTTATACACCGGGCGTAGAAGCCTCGGGTATTATTACCGCGGTAGGTGAAAGCGTGTTTGGCAAAAAAGTGGGCGATGAAGTATATGGCTCCGTAGATGGTTCCTATGCCACCTACGCGATGGCACAGGGAGAAGGCCTGTTCCGCAAACCACATGAAGTTTCATTTGAAGAAGCAGCCACTATGGCCGGCGCCAGAACCGCCTGGGGTGCATTGTTTGATGTGGGCGGCCTTACAAAAGGACAACGCATCCTTATACATGCAGGCGCCGGAGGCGTAGGGCATTTTGCCGTGCAACTGGCCTATAACGCCGGCGCATATGTGATTGCCACCGCCAGCGCAGAGAATATTGATTTTGTTGCGTCACTGGGCGCCAATGAAGTGATCGACTACCGGGAGGCCCCTTTTGAAACCCAGATGGATCCGGTAGACATCGTATTTGATACCGTTGGAGGAGACACTACAGAACGGTCGCTGTCCGTGCTCAAACCGGAAGGAACCTTATTATGCATTGTGCAGATGCCGGATCCTGGAAAAGTGAGTGCAGCAGGCGTAAACGCATTATGGGCGGGCACAAAAACGCTGACATCCATGCAGGAAGTACATAAATTGCTGGAGAAAGGGCTGATCCGGCCTTATGTGCGTAAAGTGTTTCATTCGTTGCAGGCCGCCGCCGATGCGCAGGAGTATAGCCGTAACGGCGGTAGCGGCAGAGGCAAAATAGTACTGAAGATAGCTGAAGAATAAACACAGGGCAAACATCTCCGCCCTGTGCCATTATTTCCCAAGTATTTTTTTCCGGTGCTGGATGCCCCATTTCTGAAGCGCAATGATCACACTGTCCAGCGTGGAGGCATAAGGAGTAAGCGTATACTCCACCGTTACGGGCTGGGTATCATACACCGTGCGCTTCACCAGCTTATGTGTTTCCAGGTCTTTCAATTCCTTGGAAAGCACCTTCGATGTTATTTTCGGAATGCTGCGCTCTATATCCCGGAAACGTTTATGGCCCCGGGAAACAGCGATGATAATGGGCAGTTTCCATTTTCCGCTGATCACATCCAGGGCATCTCTTACCGGCATAATTACCTTGTGACAATCAGTATGGGAGCTGCTTTCCACTTCCGGTCTTCCGCAATCTATTGTGAGTTCTTCTGTTTTCATTTGCATACAGTTGGTTACCTTTTGTAAAGCACTTACTTTAAGGAAACTGGTTACTTTTTGAAAGCAAATATATTAACTTTGTGGCTGGATCTTAAATTAAAAATGATGAAAGTAGAAATATGGTCTGATATCATGTGCCCGTTCTGCTATATCGGCAAACGGAGATTTGAAGCAGCGCTGGATAAATTCCCGGGAAAAGAGGACATCACTGTAGAATGGAAAAGTTTCCAGCTGAACCCGTCCCTCAAATCCCAACCCGGGAAGGATGTATACGACTACGTAGCAGAAATGAAAGGCCAGTCGCGCGAGTGGTCTTTAACCATACACGAACAGCTGGCAGGAACGGCGCGTGAAGCGGGTCTTACCTATAACTTCGACAAAGCGGTGATCGCCAATTCGTTTGATGCACACCGTCTTATTCAGCTGGCAAAGCAGCAGGGCCTGGGTGATGCGGCGGAAGAGCGCTTGTTTTACGCCTATTTTACCGAAGGTAAGGATGTAAGCGATCATGCCACCCTGGTGGAACTTGGTGTGGAAATAGGATTGGATAAACCCGCAGTGGAAGCAGTATTGGAAACCACTGAAATGGCGGCAGCCGTGAACAGGGATGTAAACGAAGCGCAGCAGCTGGGCATCAGGGGAGTACCGTTCTTTGTACTCGACCGCAAATATGGCGTATCCGGTGCGCAACCCGTAGAAGCATTCACCCAAACCCTGGAAGCAGCGTTTGCAGAATGGAAAAGCACACAACCGGTAACAGCCCTGGATACCTTATCCGGACCGGTTTGTACACCTGATGGAGATTGCCAGTAGTTTGATTTTTTTATAAGATAATTGGCTGATCGGCAGAAATGCTGGTCGGCCATTTTTTTTGAGATAATCTGTTATTAACCCTGCCGGGAGGTATATATTTATCCTCTTTTTTCTTCTTAGCTTTACGCCTCAAATATCCATTTATGGCGCTTCTGAAAAGAATTAACCCTTTTTCCAGGCAAAACAACGACACCGGTTTTGGTACCAATGCCAATGGCTATGGCGGCCGCTTTATTAACCGCGACGGCAGCTTCAACATACGCCGGGAAGGACGTTCGTTTATGCAGCGGTTTAATATTTATCACGCTTTGCTGAATGTACCTGCCTGGCAGTTTGCCCTGGTGATCCTTCTTTTTTATTTTTCCATCAACCTGCTTTATACCGGCATTTACTGGTGGATAGGAATCAACGGGTTCCAGGGAATCATCGGCAAAACTACCTGGGAACGGTTTAAAGAAATTTATTTCTTCAGCACAGAAACCTTTACCACGGTGGGATATGGCCGTGTAAACCCGGTAGGCGACGGGGTAAACCTGGTGGCTGCTATTGAGGCGATGACGGGCTTTCTCTCTTTTGCAGTAGCTACGGGTCTTATCTACGGCCGTTTCTCAAAGCCCCGTGCACACCTGTTGTTCAGCGATCATGCACTGATCACTCCTTACCAGGATAAAACGGCGCTGATGTTCCGCTTTGCTTCTTACAAAGAAAATCATACCCTCACAAATGTAGAAGTACTGGTAACTACCGGTCTCCAGGTACAGGAAAACGGAGCGGCAGTGTATAAATTTTACAACCTGGCACTGGAGCGGGGCAAAGTAGAAACGTTGTCGATGAACTGGACGGTGGTACATCCCATCGATGAAAACAGTCCTTTCCTCGGGTTTACCGCACAGGACCTGGAAGTGGCGGATGCGGAGATCTATGTAACGGTAAGAGGGTTTAATGACGTATACTCAAATACGGTACTGCAACGTACGTCTTATACCTACCAGGAAATTATTTATGACAGGAAATTTGTGCCGATGTACCGGGAGAGCGATAACGGGAAAACTACCGTGCTGGAGCTGCACCATCTGAATAAAACAAAGGAAGTATAAGTGTTTTCCGGATGCAGCTATTATAACTGCATCCGGAAAACAGGTTTAATCTTTACGAGAAATCAGCAGCAATCCAATGAAGGTAAACAACCCGTTGATGATCAGCAATTCAAGTCCTATCTGGAACTTACCGAAAATATTCGCCTGGTAAATATCCACCACCAGGCAAAGCAGCGGCGCCGCTACACATACAACGGGCACCAAAGCATCCTGCACTTTACGTTTGGTTAAAATACCAAAGGCAAAAAGCCCCAGCAGTGGCCCATATGTATAGGTAGCTACTTTCAGGATAACGCCTATCATACTGTGGTTATTCACCCATTCAAATACCATCACAAAGAGCAGGAAAATAAATGCCATGAGCAGGTGAATGCGCTGCCGGTATTTTTTCTTTTCCGCTTCTGTCCAGTCTGTCCGTTTTTGCATATCCAGGATATCGATGCAAAGGGAAGACGTAAGGGCTGTCATAGCGCCGTCGGCGCTGGGGAACAGCGCAGAAATGAGTGCAATGATAAATATTACGGAAATCACCGGCGGCATATGATGCAGTGCCAGTTCCGGGAATAACCCGTCGCCGGTGGCGGTTACCTGTTGTTGTGCGCCGTATAAATGAAGCAGGCCGCCCAGGTAGAGGAACAGGCCAATAACAATCACCATAATGAATGCCAGTGATACCATGTTCTTCTTCGAATCTTTTAAAGTTTTTACAGAGATGTTTTTCTGCATCATCTCCTGGTCGAGGCCGGTCATGGTGATAGTGATGAACGCGCCCGCCAGGATCTGCTTTATGAAAAAGAGCTTGTCGTTCGGATCGGTGTTAAATATTTTTGTCAGCCCCCTTTCGCCCATCGCGGTAAAACTTTCGCCCAGGTTCAGGTGCATGGTATGCAGGATATAGCCTACGCAAATTACCAGCCCGGCCAGCATACAGGTGGTTTGCAAGGTATCGGTATATACAATTGTTTTTACGCCGCCTTCATAGGTGTACAGCAGTATCATCAACAGGATGATAATGGTGGTAAGCCAGAAGGGTACACCGAAGCTGGAAAGGATGGCATCCTGCAATATCCTTACTACAAGATATAATCTTGCTGTTGCACCCAGTGTGCGGGAAAGGATAAAGAAGGAGGCGCCGGTTTTATAGGAGCTTTTCCCAAAGCGGCTGTCGAGGTAATTATAGATAGATGTTAATTGCAGCCGGTAATAAAGCGGTATCAGTACATAAGCGATAGTGATGTAGCCTATAAAATATCCCAGGGTGATCTGCATGTAAGAAAAAGCATCACGTCCAACAGCGCCGGGCACGCTTACAAAAGTAACCCCGCTCAGGGAGGTGCCTATCATGCCAAAGGCAACCAGCATCCAGTTGCTGTTACGGTTCCCGATGAAAAAGGAGTCGTTGTTGGAATTACGGCCCGTATACCAGGCTACCACCAGCAGGATGACGAAGTAGGCAATAACGAATGAGAATAATAATCCTGGAGACATACATCAAATTTAATCAAGATACTACTTTCCTGCTAAAGGCACAAAAGCGCAAAACGCAAATATAATAGGGTTGCCTGATAAAAGGGAGCGGATTTTGTCTGGCTCAGGATTTTGATGATTTCGCTGATTACGCTGATTTTATTTTTTTTTGATTTTGTAAATGATTAAAAGATTTGGGGAGATCTGAGCGAAAAATATCCGCTTAAATCTCCCCAAATCATTTTAAATCCAAAGTAATCAAATCAGCGTAATCAGCGAAATCATCAAAATCCTGGGTCAGACAAAATCCACAAAATATTTGACTTAGGCAAATAATAAATTTGCTTTTGTCAAGTAATTATTTACTTTTGTTTGGAAAACAACTCACTATGAACGCAGCATCAGCGGTTGTCAGCGATATCCGTCGCTTTAACCGTTTCTATACCGGCATGATAGGTCTGCTGAACCAGCATATCCTGGAAAGTAATCTTTCTCTATCAGAAGTAAGGGTGTTGTATGAAGTAGGGCAGCTGGGAAAATGTACTGCCGGGCAATTAATTACCATCCTGAAAATAGATGGGGGATACCTCAGCCGCATGCTGAAAAAGTTTGAGAAAAACGGGTGGCTGAACAGGCAGCAGTCTACCGCCGACGGACGTACGTTTTTTCTCCATCTCAGCACCGCCGGTAAAAGATTGCTGTCCGGCCTGGAAGAAAAATCTACCTGTGAGATCCGGCAGATCACCGGTCATCTCACCGGAAAACAACAACAGCAGGTAGCCGGCGCCATGAAAACCATTGAGCAGGTATTAACTGCGCAGCCGGATGAACAGACTACGGATATACATATCCGTTATAACCTTCTCCCGGGCGATGTTGGCTATCTTATTTACCTGCACGGTCAGCTGTATGCAAAGGAATCGGGGTATAACCTGGAGTTTGAAGCCTATGTATGTAAAACGTTTTACGAATTTCTCCCCACTTATAACCCGGCAAAAGACAGGATATTCCTGGCAACCGTAAATGACCAGATTGTTGGTTCCGTGGCTATTCTGGGATCTTCCCGGCACCTGGCACAATTACGCTGGTTCCTTATCCATCCCGATCACCGGGGTAAAGGACTCGGGAAGAAACTGCTGCAGGAAGCTATTGCTTTCTGTAAAGAAAAAAATTACCAGAAAGTGTACCTGATGACCACCAGCATGCAGGAAACGGCGATCGCCCTTTATAAAAATGCTGGTTTCCGCAAAACAGGCGAGAAGTACCTGCAGCTATGGGGACAGCAGCTTTATGAACAGCGTTACGACATGGACCTGTTTTAAGCGTCGCATTTACCTCTCTCAGGCATATTTATGTAACAGCACTATCTGCCCCAGGTGATAGGCATCATGTTCTGCCAGTCCCTGTATATAATAAATGGCCTGGTGGTCTGTGCCCGGGAAGATATCAAACAGTTCCTTTTCAGGAAACTTCCGGACAGTGGCCGCTATCAGCTCAAAAGAGTGCGCCAGCCGGTGTATGGTAGCCTGCCAGTTCTCCTCCCCGTGATTTTCCGGCATATAAAAATCCGGCAGGTCGCCGTCCTGCTCCGGCGCTTCATTATGCATATACCGCTGCACCCGCTGGTGCCAGAAAATAACATGATTCACGATCTGCCAGGTATTGTTGGATCCCCCGAAAGATTTCACCGCCTGCCGCGCATCGATGCGTGAAAGATGTACCTGGAACGTAACATCGATCCAGGGATCGCCATTGTAAAGCTTTTCAAGTGATGCGGCTAAGTGCTCCAGTAATAAAGACATACCCTAGGATTTTTATTTTTAAAGATATCCGGCGCCAAACACCGGCGGCTTCCTGTTATTCGTAATTTACCCTTATTTTTAAAGAATATAAAACCAAAACCATCGTTATGGATCAGCAGCAACTGGAAACCAACAAAAATGAAGATGCCATGCGGATGGCAATCAGCACTATGAAACAACGCCTGGGCGTAATAGAACAGGGCGGCGGAAAGAAAAGCCTGGAGAAAGTGCGGCAAAGAGGTAAGCTCACTGCCAGGGAACGCATTCAATACCTCATAGATAAAGACACTCCTTTTACCGAAATCGGTGCATTTGCTGCATACGATATGTATGAAGAATATGGCGGATGCCCTGCAGCCGGCACTGTTGGCGGCATCGGGTATGTAAGCGGCCGGCAATGTATGATTGTAGCCAACGACATGACCGTTAAAGCCGGGGCATGGTTCCCTATGACCGGTAAAAAGAACCTGCGCCTCCAGGAAATCGCCATGGAGAACCGGTTGCCCGTGATTTACCTGGTAGACAGCGCCGGTGTATTCCTTCCTATGCAGGACGAAATTTTCCCGGATAAAGAACACTTCGGCCGTATTTTCCGCAACAACGCCCGCATGAGCGCCATGGGCATTACACAGATCGCCGCCGTTATGGGCAGCTGTGTGGCCGGGGGCGCTTACCTGCCCATCATGAGCGATGAAGTGCTGATGGTGGAAGGCAACGGCTCCATTTTCCTTGCAGGCCCTTATCTCGTGAAAGCCGCCATCGGGGAAGACGTAGATGCGGAAACGTTAGGAGGCGCCGTTACACATACGGAGATCTCCGGGATCGCCGATTATAAATTCAAATCTGACGAGGAATGCCTCGACCAGGTGAAGCGCATCGTCAGCAAAATCGGGGAGGCCGCAAATGCTGGCTTCGACCGTGTGGAGCCGCAAGCGCCGGCCAAACCAACCGATGAGCTGGACAGCGTGCTGCCGGCCGACAGCTCCCGTCCCTACGACATGCTGGAGGTAATAGAACGCATTGCAGACGCCAGCACTTTCGATCAATACAAACAGGACTACGGCAAAAGTATTATTTGCGGCTATGCGCGCATCGACGGGTGGGCAGTGGGCATCGTGGCTAATCAACGTAAAATTGTAAAAAGCCGCAAAGGTGAAATGCAGATGGGAGGCGTTATTTATAACGATAGCGCCGATAAGGCCGCCCGCTTCATTATGAACTGCAACCAGAAAAAAATCCCGTTGGTATTCCTCCAGGATGTAACAGGATTCATGGTAGGCAGCAGAAGTGAACACGCCGGTATTATTAAAGACGGCGCTAAACTGGTGAATGCGGTCGCTAATTCCGTGGTACCGAAAATTACTATCATCATCGGGAACTCTTACGGGGCAGGCAATTACGCGATGTGCGGTAAAGCCTATGATCCGCGGTTCATATACGCATGGCCATCTGCAAAGATTGCGGTAATGGGTGGGGAACAGGCCGCCAAAACATTATTGCAGATCCAGGTGGCCTCCCTGAAAGCAAAAGGACAGGAGATCACACCGGAAGAAGAAGCCCGCCTGCTGAAAGCAATCACCGATAAATACAACGCGCAAACCACTCCTTATTACGCGGCCTCCCGGTTATGGGTAGACGATATCATTGATCCTGCCGATACCCGGGTAAGAATTGCAGAAGGTATTAAAGCAGCCAACAACGCACCCCTGGAGCAACCT
The DNA here is from genome assembly GCA_039593235.1 of Chitinophaga sp. Classification (GTDB taxonomy): domain Bacteria; phylum Bacteroidota; class Bacteroidia; order Chitinophagales; family Chitinophagaceae; genus Chitinophaga. Next base: position 11,339 of record JBCNPS010000047.1, read on the forward strand.
TTTAATGTAGGTGTTTTCCAGGTATAAAGAACGGAGGGGAAAGTGTTCGATCCCCTCCGCACTTTTCCTTATCTTCGCGCTTCTTTAAAATTGAACATGGCTGAACTGGTAGTATATACAGATGGTGCATCCCGCGGTAATCCCGGCCCGGGCGGATATGGCGTTGTGCTCATATGGGGGAATGTAAGAAAGGAATTATCACAGGGATACCGTAAAACCACCAACAACAGGATGGAACTCCTGGCGGTAATTGTGGCGCTGGAAGCATTGAAGAAAGACGGCTTAACCGTTACGGTTTTTACAGACAGCAAATATGTAGTGGATAGCATAGAGAAAGGATGGTTATGGGGCTGGGTAAAAATTAATTTTAAAGAGAAAAAGAATAAAGATCTCTGGCTGCGCTTTATCCCTTTATATAAAAAGCATACCGTGAAAATGCAATGGGTGAAAGGCCATGCCAGCAATCCTTTCAATAACCGTTGCGATGAACTGGCCACACAGGCCGCTGATAGCGGCAACTGGCTGATAGACGAAGGTTTTGAAAAGGGACTCGCATAAATAATAACCTGCTTCTTTCCGAACCAACCGGCGGGCATAATTGTAATATAAGCGCAAACTTAAATTCCCATTATGCGCTCCTGGTTAACAGACACGTTGCAGCAATACCCCGAAATAGCAGTGATGCTAACCCTCCTCGCCGGCTTCCTGGTTGGCAGGGTGCATATAAAAGGCTTTACACTCGGCACTGTTACAGGTGTGTTGTTAGTGGGAATTGCCATCGGAAGCTTTCACATCAATATTCCTTCTGAAACAAAATCTATTTTCTTTCTCTTCTTTTTGTTTTGTACTGGTTATGGTATTGGTCCGCAGTTTTTCCAGGGCCTTAAAAAAGATGGATTGCCACTGGCGTTTTTTTCCTTTGTAGTATGTTGCAGCAGCCTGTTGTTTTGCTGGGGACTGGCTTCCCTGCTGCATTTTGAAACAGGTACCACTGCAGGCTTAATGTCCGGCGCCAATACCTGTTCCGCTATTATAGGCGTAGCATCCAACACCATCAATGAGCTTGATCTCACCGACCAGGAAAAGAATACACTGATCAACCAGATCCCCGTGGCCTATGCCGTTACCTACATCTTCGGCACTGCCGGTACCAGTTGGTTCCTCTCTGTTATCGGACCCTGGTTCATGTCGGGCAGCCGGGAAAAGCTGATAGCAGCAACAAGGGAAATGGAAGCAAAAGTAGCAGAGGCAGGCCCGGAAGGAGAGGAAAATATCACCAACGCTTACGACCAGGTGGCGTTCCGTGCGTATCTCGTAAATACAGACCTCACAGGGGAGGGCAAAACAATCAGGGAAATAGAAGAGATGTTTCATGAGAAGAAAAGGGTACTCTATATACTGCGTGTACGAAGGGAAGGGAAGCTCATGGAAACCTCCCGTGATTTTATAATTAAGCCGGGAGATATTATTGCGATTGGTGGTCAGCGTGCTGCGGCCATTGCGTCGGAGTCGCTGTTGGGAAAGGAAGTAGCGGATGCAGCGCTGCTTACCTTCCCGGTACAATCAGTTATCGTGATCATCACCAGCAAAGCTGCAAACAATAAGCCCCTGAAAGCGTTTACCAAACAGCCGGAGTTTCATGGTATCAGCGTACGCAGGATATTACGTTCCGGTATCGAGATGCCGCTGCATGCATCCACAGTTATACAAAAAGGCGATGTAGTGGAACTGGTGGGCATACAGGAGGATCTGCACAAAGCAATTGCCGTAATAGGCTACAAAGAAAAAGGGGGAGTGGAAACAGATATTGTATACCTGGCGGCAGGTATTGTGGCCGGTACTTTATTCGGCAGTTTGAGCGTACATGTTGGCAACGTTCCGGTGGAGCTTAGCACCAGCGGCGGCGCGCTGATTGCGGGCCTTGTTTTCGGATGGATGCGCGGTATTCATCCCCGCTTTGGTTATATACCTGCCGCATCACAATGGGTGCTTACAAAGCTGGGACTGCATGTTTTTATTGCTATTGTTGGATTAAGCGCCAGTGAAGGATTTTTACGGGGATTAAAGGAAGAAGGGATCACACTTTTTCTTGCAGGAGTGGTGTTGAGTTTGTTGCCCATGGTGCTGGCGCTGTTCCTGGCAAAGTATGTATTCAAATTCCATCCGGCTATTGGTCTTGGCGCCTGTGCAGGCGCACACGATGAATCTGCACCGCTGCTGGCAGTACAGGATGCCATCAACAGTAAAGTGCCGGCGCTCGGATACACCGTGGCATATGCAGTGGCGAATATAACGCTCACTACCTCCGGCGTCATCATCGTATTACTGATGCATAGAGGCGGCTGATTTCCGTTCATCACATTTTTTAACAATAAAACCCGCGTCTGTATTGAAAATCTATTCTCATGGAAAATCTTTTCTTCAACATTTTTAACAATTCTTTTGTTTTTAATGATGAAAGCATATAGCTTTGCGTCCCATTAGTCTATAGGAATTATAGGATAATAGATCGGAAATAATTAAAGAATTGCTTATGGAGAAGATGACCCAACCATATTTTGTATGCAACTATTGTTGTTGCTCTCAGTAAGAAATAAACATTTGTCTGCTTAACCAAAGCAGGTTACAACAATCATTAACTGTTCCCGGAACTCCGTCTGTACCGGCGTCAAAACAATAATGGGATACAATGCTGCAATGCCTGTTCAACAACAGACAGGGACGGGTATTGCCATGAAAAACCAGATCACTGCAAAACTCTCAACATTTTACTATGTTACAACGACTACTCCTCTTTCTGCTGCTCATCGGACCCATGGCAGTATTTGCTCAAACACGTACGGTAACCGGCCGTGTTTATTCTGCGAAAGATAATTCCCCTTTACCGGGTGCTTCGGTAGTAATTAAAGGGACTACCACCGGCGTGATAAGCGACGGCGATGGCAATTTCAGCCTGCAGGTAACTGATCCTGCTGCCACTACGCTGGTGATCCGTTTTATTGGGATGGAACAACAGGAAGTGCCCATCAGCACATCGCCGCTGAACATTTCACTCCATTCTTCCGGGAAGGATATTGATGAAATTGTAGTGGTGGCTTATGGTACTGCTAAAAAAAGTTCCTATACCGGTTCTGTATCGCAGATCAAAAGCGACGAACTGGTGAACAGGCAGGTATCCAGCGTTACCAAAGCGTTACAGGGCCTTGCCGCCGGTGTGCAAAGTACTTCTACCAGCGGCCAGCCAGGCTCTGATGCAACGATCCGTATCCGCGGTATTGGTTCCATCAACGCATCCGCTGATCCTTTATACGTGGTAGATGGCGTGCCTTACGGAGGTAGCCTGAATGCCATTAATCCCTACGATATTGAGTCCATCAGCGTATTGAAAGACGCTGCATCCAGCGCGCTGTACGGCTCCCGTGGCGCCAACGGCGTAGTGATCATCACTACCAAAAAAGGAAAGAAACAGGGAAGTAATATAGACGTTCGCGTTAGCCAGGGTTTCTCGAAAAGAGCAGTTGACAACTACGACCGTGTAAGCACTGATCAGTATTTTGAAATGTACTGGGAAGCCATCCGTAATGGCGGGCTCACCAGCGGCCTGTCGCCCGCTACTGCTGCCGCACAGGCCAGCAGCAACCTTGTAAGAAGGGTAGGCATTAACCCCTACGGCGATGCATTTCCACAGCCGGTGGGCACCGATGGAAAACTGGTTGCCGGGGCGAAAGCGCTTTGGGATGATAACTGGGATGATGCTATGCAACGCACCGGTAAGCGTACCGAAGCCGATGTAGCGCTCAGCGGCGCCACTGAAAAATCAAGGTACTATGTGTCCGGTGGCTACCTGAACGACCAGGGTATCTATCTCGCCTCCGGCTTTAAACGCTATAACCTCCGCAGCAATATTGATATTGATGCGAAGAAGTGGTTAAAGGTAGGCCTGAACCTGAATGGTACGCACTCCGAACAGGATGCGCCTCCTTCGGAAGACAGTCGCTCTGATAACTACGTGAACTACGGCCGCCTGATGTCGAATTTCTATCCTATTTATGAGCGCGACCGTGCTACCGGCGCTTATATCCTGGATGCCAACGGCAATAAGATCTTCGACTATGGCAGTTACCGCCCCAGTGCGGCAAACACCAACACCAACCTGGTAGCCACATCTGCAATAGACAAGCACCGGCTTACACGCGATGATCTGTCTGCCCGCCTGTATGGAGAAGCTACTATCTGGCGCGGACTTAAATTTAAATCAAGCTATAACGCTGATTATACCGCCAAGCAACAATACGACTATACGAACCCCACACTGGGCTTTGATGCCGAAGTGGGCGGAACCATAGAGCGGCTCAATACCCGCGTGTTCAGCTGGACCTTCAACAACATCTTCACCTATGAAGAAACATTCAATGAAAAACATCACCTGAACCTGCTGGCAGGCCAGGAAGCCTATAAGTATACTACCACCTTCCTGGACGGTCAGAAATCCGGTTTCTCGCTGCCGGGTCTTGAAGAACTGTCAGATGCTTCTCTCATCAAGGATCTGCAGGGATACACGGATACCTATACGCTTTCCAGCTTTCTCGGCAGGGCGGAATATGATTATGTGGGCAAATACTTTTTATCGGCTTCCCTTCGCCGCGACGGATCTTCCCGTTTCGCACCCAATCACCGCTGGGGCACCTTCTGGTCTGTTGGTGGTTCCTGGAAATTAACGGAAGAAGATTTTCTTAAAAACAATTCCTGGCTCAACCTGCTTACACTCCGCGCCAGCTATGGCGGCCAGGGTAATGATAACCTCGGCGACGACGCTTTCTATAACTATTACCCGTTGCTGAATGTGAACAGCAACCTCGGGGAAGGCGGTACCTACCGTCGCCAGGTGTACAATCCCAACCTGCAATGGGAAACCAACCTGAACTTAAACATTGGCGTTGACTTCAGCATGTTTCAAAATCGTTTAGGCGGTACCGTTGAGTTCTTCCAGCGTAAATCACAGGACCTGCTGTATTCCAGGCCAATGGCGCCTTCAGTAGGTTACTCGGCTGTGGATGAAAATATCGGTGCACTGAAAAATACCGGTGTGGAAGCCAGCATACACGCAGTACCGGTGAAAACAAATGATTTCAGCTGGAGCATCGATCTGAACGCTACCCACTATAAAAATAAGATCACCGAATTGCCGCAGAAAGAAATTATCAGTGGTACAAAGAAACTCATGGTAGGCAAATCTATCTATGATTTTTACCTGAGAAAATGGGCGGGTGTAGACCAGGAAACCGGCTTGCCACTGTGGTATATCGATAATGCAGACGGCACCAAAGGCACTACGGGCAACTATTCCGCCGCCACGCAGTATTATAACGGTTCCTCCCTGCCGGATGTATATGGCGGTTTCACTAATACCTTCACCTACAAAGGCTTTTCACTGTCTTTCCTGATGGTATACAGCCTCGGCGGTAAGGTACTGGACCAGGATTACCTGTTCCTGCTCGGTACAGGTACTTCCGCCGGCCGTCCTTTCAGTACAGAAATGCTGAACCGCTGGACACCGGAAAACAAAGTAACGGATGTGCCTAAACTGACTACCGTGCAAACCAACTGGACTTCGGTATCCGACCGCTTCCTGTATGATGCCAGCTATGCCAGGCTGAAAAGTCTGAACATCAGTTACAATCTTCCTAAATCCCTGATGGATAAAGCGCATCTTAACAATGTACTGGTATATGTTCAGGGAGAAAACCTGTTCACGATCTATAATCACCAGGGGCTTGATCCGGAACAGTCAGTAGGAGGTACTACCTATTATCGTTACCCGGCCATTAAATCCATTTCCGCTGGTATTAATCTGAGCTTCTAAAAATTACAACCATGAAAAAGAATATATTCCTGATAATAATCGCTGCTTTGGTATTGGGCGCCTGCAACAAGGATTTCCTGGATACCAAACCAACCAACGCTGTACCGGACGACCAGGTGTTTAATACCGCCGATAACGTGGAAACCGTGATCAATGGTACCTGGGCGTATATGTTTGAAGAATTTTTTACGTACGCGGTACCGGGTTACAAATCCATTCACCTTACCAGCGATGCCATGGGCAGTGATATAGCGGTTACACAATCTTACGGCTTGCGTGACTCCTACGGCTATACAGAAATGACGGATAATACCAAGAACCGGGTAACTGCTTTCTGGACCATCCTTTACAAGGTGATCGACAACTGCAACAACATTATCGCGAAAGTAGACAATGCTACCGGCGATGAAGATAAAAAACAGCGACTTAAAGGCCAGGCTTACGCGCTTCGCGCCAACTGCTACCTTACACTGGCTTCCTTTTACCAGTTCAACAGAACCGGTACCGAAAAAGCGGTTCCCATCTATACGGAGCCATCGGGCCCTGCTACCGCGGGAAAGGCTAAATCAACGATCGGCGATGTGTACAAACTGGTAATAGACGACCTGCAGAAAGCATTACCACTGCTGAAGAATTATGAACGCAGCGCTACCCAGAAATGGAAAATAAATATCAATGTAGCCAATGGATTACTGGCCCGCGCTTACCTCTACAACCGCCAGTGGACCAACGCTATTGCTGCCGCCACCGCTGCCCGTAACGGTTATCCGCTGATGTCGGGCGATGACTATAACAAAGGCTTCAGCGATATCAACAATGGCGAATGGATCTGGGGGCATGCACAAACACCTAACCAGAGCAATGCCAGCTACAACTTCCATTTCCTGGATGTTTCCAGCCCGGCTTCTTATTACCAGAGCTTCATGGCGGATCCTTATTTTAAGAATTTCTTCGACAGTGCAGATGTACGTTTCCGTTTGTTCGACTGGGATACTTTACCTGACCAGGAGGGTTATCTCCGTTACAAGAAATTCCGTTTCCGTGATGCAGGTGCATTGGTGGGCGACCTGGTACTGATGCGCTCCGCAGAAATGTACCTGATAGAGGCGGAAGCGTATGCACAAAGCGGTAATATCGCCAAAGGCGCAGAAGCGCTGAATGTATTACGTGCGGCGCGCAATGCTACACCATATAACGGAGGCGGAAAGCTGGTAGATACTATCCTTGTAGAAAGAAGAAAAGAATTATGGGGAGAAGGATTTGCACTGTCCGATATTATTCGTACGGGCGGCACCGTAGTAAGGAAGCCATTCCTTTCCTATAATGGACAAGATAGTATTATCAGTGTACCAAGAGGGGATGGAAGCTTTGTGAAAGTGCCTGCCCAGGGTCATTTGACACTGAAGCAGCCAGACGGTACACCGTTTGTACCCTATAGCAAATTTTACCTGTTTGCTATACCGATCACAGAATTGCAGAATAACCCGAATATCAATAACTAATCATCTTAATAAAAATCCCCCGGAAAGTTTCCCGGGGGATTTTTTATTAAGATGCTAATAGATCCACGGTATAATGCGGCTGGTGTGTTTCATGTAATCAGTATATTCTTCACCAAACTGCGAACGCAATACTTTTTCCTCTACATTCATCCGGTAAACAAACGCCGCAAATACCGGGATGAATACAATGGCCAATCCCAGCCAGCTGTTCAGCGATAGCCCGAATCCCAGGAAAGACAACAGGGAACCGGCATAGGAAGGATGCCGCAATACGCTGTACAACCCGTCCTTTTTGATGTGGTGGTCTTTCCGGATGGTCACATTCACCGTAAACAACCGGCCCAGCTGTGCAATAGCTACAAAACGCAGCAGCATTCCCAGCAGTATAACGCTGAGCCCTATACGATTCATGTCCGGTCCCGGAAGGATATAGTAACCCGTTTTTGCCGCTACTATCACGGAAACATTAATGAATACAATGATCACGATCCAGATGAAAGCAAGGCTGCCCTGGTCCTGTTTTTTCCTGTCGTCCGCGCCTGTGCCGCGAAGAATGCGGTGCAGCAATATCTCAGAGAGGAACCACGCGAAATAAATAATGGTGGATAGCAAGTTCATAGATAACAGATAAGACGGAATTATATGTGTAATATATGTTATGTTTTTCGCTTTTCAAAAAGTCCGTAATTTGTGGATGGAATTAAAACATGTGCTATGGAAAACCTGCAGGCGATACTCGCTTCTTCCACACCCGTACTGATTGATTGTTTTGCCACCTGGTGCGGTCCCTGCCAGATGGTGCCTCCTATCCTGAAAGAGGTAAAAGATAAAATGGGAGAAAAGATCCGGATTATCAAAATAGATATAGACAAAAACCAGCAGCTGGCCGCGCAATGGCAGATCAGTAGCGTGCCTACCTTGCTGCTTTTCCGCGAGGGGAGGCTCATATGGCGGCAGAGTGGGGTAGTACCTGCGCATCAGCTGATACCGTTGCTGCAACAGAAGATATAAAAAAAGCCTCCGGGATTCCGAAGGCTTTTTAGTTATATCCTGTTATAAAAACTCTGCAAATCCCTCGCCAGCACGTCATAAATAGGCCGTGTAAATTCCATGAACAGATCAGTAGGCGGTGGTGGCGGCATATCCCGTCCTCCCATCAGCTGTTTATCTTCATCACTTAAAGCTCTTTCATCTCCTTTAAATGTACCATACTGGTTCAGCCAGGTATAGCTGCCGGGAATGCGGTCGGTTCGCAGCAATTGCCCGTTGGAGGTATTGGTAATGCGATAGTCCAGCAGTCCTTTTGACACCACCGTTTTTTTGGTGATATACAGGGTGGCTTTTACTGTTTTATAGATATTGGATTCCTTACCGGTAGAATCTTTGGTGGTACCCACTACAATTTCCTTTGAAACGTCGCGTTCGATGCGGTCTACATAAGTTTGCCCCACTACGAAATCAAAAAAGCGCAGCTCAATATATTCATCGGGGCGGAGGTTTTCGTTGCGCGCCACCCTTTCATCATAGAACTGTACAAACTGGTTGATATTCCGTTGCTGCAGGTTGCGTACGAGGTAATCGCGGAACTGGTCGGCGCTGAACTGGTAATAAGGGGAGCGTACTTCAATTTCACTCACCACCACGTTGATCACGCCCATCTGGTAAGCCTCGTCCCGGCGCTGTTTGGCATCGCGGTAATTGGGGATGAGCTTAAGGGCGGCGCCAAATTCATCATAGGCTTGCCGCGCACTGGCTTTGTCGCCCTGGTTCAGTAAAGATATGCCGCGGTCGTAACGCATTTCCGCGGCGTTTTCCTGGGCGCCTGTAATGGCGTCCCGGTAATCCTTCGGTTGTACCAGTTTAAGGGCGGCAGGGGAGCTGTGAATGGCGTTATAAAGGGTTTGCATGGCCCTGTATTCATTCCGTATACTTTCCCACTTGAGTTCATTATTGG
>JBCNPS010000470.1:0-6093 GCA_039593235.1 Chitinophaga sp.
CACACTGCCTGCCTACACGTTGCTGGACGCCGCTGTATACTATAGCCCGGCTAAAACAAGGATACAGCTGGCTGTAAACGTTAACAACCTGCTGAATAAAACTTACTGGATAGGCGCGCAGAATTACCTGCGTTTGTTTCCCGGTTCCCCGAGAAGCGTAATGTTCAACGCCACCTATAAATTTTAACAGGGAAAAATCATTTGCATGAAAACAATATTGCTGATTGCCGCCAGCACCTGGAAAGCAGCCTTCAGGAACAAAGCTACTTCCGCCCTGACGCTGATCCTTGGACTGGCGCTGTGCATGGCCACTTATACCGGGTGGCAGAACTTCAGCATCCAGAACGGACAACGGCTGAAATATAAACAGATCGTGCGCCAGCAATGGCTGGCCAAGCCGGATAAGCATCCGCACCGCATGGCACATTATGGTTATCTCGCCTTTCGTGATAAACATGAACTGAGCTTCTTTGATTTTGGTATTGAAAGTTTTGCCGGTGTATCCATCTTCCTGGAAGCGCACAAACAAAATACCGTCAACTTCAGCGAAGCCGGTTTTTCCAATGGCATGCTCCGTTTCGGGGAAATGAGCGTGGCTATGGTATTGCAACTGCTGGTGCCGCTACTGATCTTCTTCCTCGGCTATAACAGCATTTCCGCTGAACGTGAAAACGGCACTTTAAAAATACTGCTTTGCCAGGGCGTGAGCTGGAGAACATTGTTATTAGGGAAGATGACAGGCATTGTGGCTGTTAGCTTCACACTGTTTATCCCGGTTATCCTGCTTACTATTTTCCTCTGGGCCCTGCTCAGTCACTGGCAGGTAACTACCGACGCCGCTATCCGTCTTGCTTTGCTCATACTTGCCTATGCGATATACTTCGTTATTTGCGCCGGTATTGCAGTAGTAGTATCTGCACTCCACAAAACTTCAAGAGCGGCGCTAACCACCCTGCTGGCCTGCTGGGTGTTCTTTGCCATAGTGATGCCCAGGATCACGCAGGCTATCGGCGTTAAAGCATATCCCTCTCCGTCGAAAATTGAATTTGCCGCCGCGGTTGAATCAGATCTTCACCAGCAGGGCGACAGCCACAACCCGGACGATCCGCATTATGCAAAGTTCAGGGCAGATGTGTTAAAGCAATACAACGTAACTGATGTAAAACAACTGCCGTTTAATTATGGCGGTTATGTAATGGCAGAAGGAGAAAGGATCTCGGCGGCCATTTACAACCGTCATCAGAAAGCGTTGATGCACACCTTTGAACAGCAAAACAGTTTCGGGGTGGCGGCAGGTTACCTGAACCCGTTCCTGGCTATTAAGCATTTATCTATGGCGCTCACCGCTTCGGATTTTAACACCTATGCGGATTTCCAGGACCAGGCGGAAGCCTATCGCTACGGGCTTGCCCAGCGTATGAACAAACTGCAGAAAGAAAAGATCAGCAACATCCCCCCGGGCGAAAAAGATAAACCTTTAACGATCAGTCGTACTCATTGGGCGGAACAGGCGGATTTCAGGTATGTATTTAAACCGGTGGAACAGGTGATTGCCCATCATACCAGTACTATCATTTCTTTGTTATGCTGGCTGCTGGCCCTGCTGGGCGGTATGCTGCTATCATCAAAATGGGTTAAAACTTTATAACAGTGTATATGAATCAACGGATATATCAACTGGAAAGTAAGATCTTTTACAGGAATAAAACAGTGATCACGGGGCTACTGATCCTGCTGGTGAGCGGGCTTGCCGGGTTATATTTTGGAAAGGATTTTATAGAGAGACAAAAAGAAGTGATTGCCAAAGCGGAAAAACTGCAAACCGAAAACACGGACAGGAATATTAAATACTTCGGTAAAGAACTGGGCTTAACGCTGTATCACAACAAGTTCCAGATGGCCAATATGCCACGCAACTGGGCAGCGTTCTCCAACGGGCAGCGCGATATCAACCCGTATCTCATCGGGGTAACCACCCTGGGCCTGGAAGGGCAGTTGTACGACACAGATCTTAATAATCCTTCTACTCTGCTGCTGGGCAATATGGACCTGGCTTTTGTGTTCATTTTCATATTCCCGCTGGTTATCATTGCCTTCAATTATAACCTGCTTTCAGGAGAACAGGAATCCGGCGTATGGGGATTGCTCCGTTCACAATCCACCGTTCCGTTAAAAGTAATATGGCGGAAGTTCCTGGTAAGAATCACGGCCGTATACCTGGCCGCACTGATATTGATGGCCATAGCGGCTGTATACCTGCAACTCGCTGCCGACGGGCGATTGCTTACTGTAATCATAGTATTGAGCCTGTACCTGCTGTGCTGGTTTGCCCTTTCGTTCTGGATCATCTCCCTGGGAAAATCTTCCAGCTTTAATGCAGTGAGTCTTATTTCTTTTTGGGTAGTGCTTAATATCCTTGCTCCCGCAATGGTAAATGTTTGGCTTACCCGGCAATACCCCGTTCCTGAAGCGCTGGAAACCGTTGTTATGCAAAGGGAAGGCTATCATGAAAAATGGGACATGGATAAAAGTGTTGCCCTCCATTCTTTTTACAAACATTATCCACAGTTTAAAAAATATCCTTTTCCGCAGGAACAGGCATTCAGCTGGTACTGGTATTTTGCCATGCAGCAAAACGGCGATGACCAGGCTGCTCCGGGGGCACTGGCCATGAACCGGAAGCTGGAGCAAAGAAGCAGGTTTACAGGCATGGCGGCAACTCTCCTGCCCGGCATTCAAACACAGCTGGCCCTTAATGGCATTGCAGGATCCGACCTGCAGCAGCACCTGCAGTTCCAGCAGGCGCTCAGGCATTATCATGAGCAGCTCCGTTTGTATTTCTATCCATCCATTTTCAGGGAACAACCCGTTGAAAGTATCAACAGGAGCCAATTTAAACTGAAGCGCTATTACGGGGATAATAATGGTAAAATATGGCCCTGCATTATTTCGCTGGCCGGATTTACAGGGCTGTTTGCTTTTTTGTGTTTATATAATTTCAGAAAGAAGATCTATCTATGAAAAGCCTGTTCACCTGCTTCCTGTTTTTTATCTGCGGCGTTAACAACCTGGCGGCGCAAAGCCTTTCGGTGAGCGGTAACATCACGGATGAACAAAATGCGCCTGTTCCGTTTGCTTCCATCGGGTTGTTGCCATTAACCGGGCAACACGTGGTGGCACAGGCGCAAAGCGACAGTACGGGCATGTTTTCACTTTTATATCCAACACCCGGCAAATACCTGCTCAAAATAACGTGTATGGGTTACCGTGAGTTGCAACAGGAGCTTTCCTTGGATCGCAACTCTCTTAGTTTGGGTAAACTGGTATTAACATCCGGCAGCAGGAACCTGGGAGAAATAAGGGTAGCCGGCAGGAAGCCGGTACTACAGCCAAGCGGCGGCAAACTTATTGTGAACCTGTCACAAAGCGCCGTTACACCCGGCGTATCGGTTTTTGACATGCTGAAAAGGCTGCCCGGCATCAGTGCCGATCAAAACGGGCAACTCCTGATGCGCGGTTCTTCCGGCATCAACGTGATCATCGACGGTAAGCCCACCTATCTCTCAAAAGATCAGCTGGCAAATATGTTATCAGGAATGCCGGCAGATAATATTGCCCGGGTGGAGATCATGGCTGCCACCACATCCGATATGGATGCTAACGGCAATGCCGGCGTTATCAACATCATCACTAAAAAACAAAAGTCGGCGGGCTACGCCATCGACATGGCCGGTGGTATTGGTAAAAGTGATAAGAACAGCTTCTTCACCGGCAACATCAGCGGGAACTACCATACCGGTGGGATGAACCTATACGGCTCGCTGGATATCAGCTCCAAACACCGGTATTCACTCAATGAAGCCAGCAGCTATTCCACTTACAACAACGAGAAATTGCGGTACAACAGGGTATCAGACCGACCGGTTAAAACAGTTTTCTATACTTATAAGATCGGGGCCGACTGGAGCATCAGCAAAAAAAGCGCCCTGGAATTTTCCTTCGACGGTTACCTCGACAACTGGAAGCTGAATAGTGAAAGCAATGCGGTGTTAACGAACATGGATGGTGCGCCGCGGTACAGGTCCCAATCTTTTATTCAAACCAAAGAACCTTACTACTACAATACTTTACACAGCAGGTATAACTACCAGTTGGACAGCACCGGGAAAAATATTTCGGCCGACATCGATTATATCCGCTACAGCAATAACTCCGACGGAGAAGTAAGCACCCGTTTCACAGATATTATACATGAAGATCTCTTAAGCAGCAACCGTTTTAAATTCAGTCAGCCGAAATATATTGACATCTTCTCCGCCAGGATAGATGCCGTGCTTCCGTTGAAGCCTGTCTCCCTGAAAACCGGTTTTAAATTCACCACAGCCCGTGTAAATAATCCTATCCGTTACTGGAATTATACCGGCGGCGCCTTTGAGCCGGACGATACGCAAACCGGTGTATTCCATTACAACGAGCAATTGCTTTCCGCATACGTTAGCGGGCAAAAAAAGTGGGCCCACACTACTCTTGACCTTGGATTGCGGCTGGAGCATACTATGGCAGGGCAAAGCAGCAGGGAGCTGGATAGTGCCTGGAATTATGCCAGCCTGTTCCCAACGCTTTCAATCACCCGGCAGCTGGGCCCAAAACACCGGCTGGACCTTTCCGTGGCCCGGCGGATCAACCGTCCGTCGTATACAGACCTGAATCCTACCAAATGGTTTTATGACGCCAGTTATTATACCAGCGGAACACCCGGTTTAAAACCGGCATTCAGCTGGAATACGTTGCTGGGTTATACCCTGCTGGGTAAATATGTTTTGCAGCTGGGTTATTCGCGAACAAAAGAAGTGATCCTGAAAGAGCTGGTACAGCACAACGATGGGCTGATTGTAAGCCGCGACAACAACTTCCCATACAGTAAACGCTGGGATCTCAGCCTGGTATTGCCCGTGAGGATATGCCGATCCTGGGAAATAACAGGCATCCTTAATGGCGCTTATAACGAACTTCCCCTGCCGGTTTCCGGTGGCGCTTTGGGGATCAGCAAACAATTCTCCGGGAATGCGATCCTGAACCAGCAATTTACGCTTCCATGGGAAATGACAATGGAATTATCGGCCCGGTATAGTACAGGCGAGCTGGAAGGTTATATGAGATCATTTGAAAGCTTCTCTTTCGACGGAGGTATCAGCAAAAAATTCCTGGCCAAACGTTTCACCGCCACGCTTACTTTTACCGATCTCTTTTTTACCGACCGGATGAAATCTGTTGCTGTAACGGATCTTATTTACTATCATCTGAAAAATACCCGGGACAGCCGGCGGGTATTTCTCCTGTTAAAATATCATTTTGGCGGCGCCCTTAAAAAAACGGCGGAGCATAATTCTGATGAAAAGAAGCGGCTGTGATGAAGGGCCCCCATCGAAGAAGTTATTGGCTGCTAATAGCGTTTCTTTCCTTTTGGAATCACCTGGCCGTTTACCGGATTCGCCAGGAAAATGCCATTTGCTTTTTTATCGGTTGTTTCTGTCAGCTCCGCATCATACGTGATTTTCCCTTTCTTGATTTCATAGAATTTGGAAGGGATGTAATACATAGAGTCCGGTGAAGGATAGGTTTCCGTGAGATCGGCGCCACCAAATTCGAGGTTGCCGTCGCGGTCCCAGTCTTTCACATCGGAGCTTATTGCAGTCAGCAGGGAATCGGCCAGGGAATGGTCTATATTAAATACATACAGTTTATTCTTCTTCGGGCTTCCATCTACCTCCAGGAAAAGAAAAACGGATCTGCCGTTTTCCACCAGGCGGTTACGTTTGCTTTTATAGTTGATAATATCCTGTTGAAGCACGAAAGCCTTATTCCCGTTCACGAAAATGGTGCCTTTGTACACGGTGATCAGCTGTTGCTGGCTGCTGGTAAAGTGCAGTTCGTTTGCGGATTTCTGAGCCATAGCCGGCAACGCGATAAATAGGATCAGGCATAGTTTGAGTAGACGCATGGGCGATTTTTTATACGGGAAATTAGTAATAATTTTTTAGTAGCGATAAAATGAGACAGGCAATATCAGCATATTTACCGTTTTTTCCAGTA
>JBCNPS010000471.1:0-6075 GCA_039593235.1 Chitinophaga sp.
TGGAAAGATCACAGCGGATGACCGCACAATAATAGGGAACAGTCAGCCGGACTTTATTTACGGTTTAACCAACACTTTCCGTTATAAGAACTTCGACCTGATGGTGGCCATACAGGGGCAGCAAGGCGGACAAATACTGAATCTCAGCCGCCGCTTTTTTGAGAACGTGGAAGGAGGCCAGAACCAGCTTACCACAGTACTGAACCGCTGGCAGTCGGAAGACAAACCAGGCAACGGCATTGTTCCCCGTGCCAACCAACGCACCACCGGCAATAATAACGCCATCTCCGACCGCTGGGTGGAAGATGCCAGCTACCTTCGCATCCAGAACGTAAGCATCGGCTACCAGCTGCCCGAAAAATTATTGCAGCATATCCGGATACAACAGGCCAGGATCTATTTATCCGCACAAAACCTGTACACCTTTACCAACTATCTCAACTACAATCCCGAAGTAAGCAATTACGAAGGCGCTTTAACCAGCGGCGTAGACTATGGGCGGTATCCACTCGCCAGAACATTTGTAGTTGGAGTAAATATCGGATTCTGATCTTGCTAAAAAAATTAAAGAACATGCGCACAAATTATTTATACATACTACTGGCAGCAGCTGTTTCATTTACTGCCTGCAAAAAGAGCTTCCTTGAGCAGCTCCCTCCTTCCACGGCTACCACCGAAAACTTTTACAAAACAGCAGATGATTTTAAAAATGCGCTCAATGCCAACTATGGCTCACTGCAGACCGGCGGCGTGTTTGGCAACGCATATATATACGGCGATATTCCATCCGATAACAACTTCCCGGTGCCCTCCGGTTCTGTAACAGACCAGGATGAATTTGACCGGTTCTATATCAAAACCACCAACCCGTTTGTGGCTGCACGCTGGAATGATAGCTACAAAGCCATTTCCCGCAGCAACACCATCCTTTCAAGGATTACGCCCATCGCCATGAACGATTCGCTGAAAAAGCGCTTCACCGCTGAAGCACAGTTTCTCCGCGCGCTGGTATACTTTAACCTGGTACGTTCCTTTGGCGATGTGCCGTTGGTAATTACTGAAATCACCAACGCCGACCAGGCATATGATTATACCCGCGATCCCACTGCCAATGTGTATGCGCAAATTGAGGCCGACCTGAAAGCCGCTGAAGCCGTGCTACCGGTAAGCTATACCGGCGCCGACATTGGCAGGGCTACCAGCGGAGCCGCCAAAGCCTTACTGGGAAAGGTATTGCTCACAGAGCATAAATATCCTGAAGCCGCCGCAAAACTCAAAGAAGTGATCAGCTCCGGCGCTTATGCCATACTGGATAAATACGCCGACGTATTTGATGTGGCAAAGAAAAATAACAGGGAATCCGTTTTTGATGTGCAATACAAATCCGGTGGTGTGAAAGAAGGTAATCCCCTACCTAATTCATTTGCTCCTGAAAACTCCGGTAATGCTGTGGTTATGTTCGGCGGCGATGGTAATAACCAGCCCACTCCCGATATGGAAAACGCTTATGAAGCCGGTGACGTAAGGAAGAATTTTTCAATGGCCACTTCTTATGTAAATGCCAGCGGAGCCACTGTAAATTATTATTTTGTGAAGAAGTACTTTGATGTGCCTGCCACTAAAAATGATAATGGCAATAACTTTCCCGTGATCCGTTATGCAGATGTGTTGCTGATGTACGCGGAAGCCCTCAATGAAGTGGGCTACCAGGCCGGTGGCGAAGCTTTCACTTACCTGAACAGCATCCGTAAAAGAGCAGGGCTTGGAGATAAAACAGCCGCCGATGTACCTAACCAGGCAGCGTTCCGGCTGGCTATAGAAAATGAAAGGCGCGTGGAACTGGCTTTTGAAGGACATCGCTGGTACGACCTGGTACGCACCGGCAGGGCTATACCGGTGCTTAACAGCAAAAAGGCACAGATCCGGTTAGTAGCCGATCTTACTGCCGATAACCTGGTGATACCTGTGCCGCAAAGCCAGATAGATATCAACAGGGATAAGATCAAACAAAACAAAGGATATTGATGATACGTAAAACCGTTCTTATTTTTTTATGTTTAACAGCTGGTATGGCAAGTGCTTCTGCACAAACCAACCAGCTGTTGGCTTATGTAGATCCCTTCACCGGCACGGCTAAAAGCACCACGCTCACAGCGCTTATACATGGTGCGGGCACCGAGCAACTGGCCAACACCATTCCTGCTGTTGGTACGCCTTTCGGTATGACCCAATGGACGCCACAAACCAGGCTCACAGAGCAAAAATGTGTAGCGCCTTATTACTATACCGATTCCCTTTTCACCGGGTTCCGCGGCACACACTGGCTCAGCGGCTCCTGCACACAGGATTACGGCAGTATGACCGTTATGCCGGTTTGCGGGGAACTTAAAACCGTTGCTGAAGATTATGCGGTTCCTTTTGTAAACACCAGTGAAAAGGCTACACCGGCTTACTACAGCATCCTGCTGGATAAAAATAAAATAAAGGCAGAGGTTACTGCCACTGCGCGTTGCAGCATGATGCAGTTCACCTTCACGAAAGACGATGATTGCTATATGATCATCCGGCCCAACAGCGACCGCGGTAAAGGCGCCGTGTATATCGACCGGCAACGCAAAGAAATATCCGGTTACAACCCCGCCTTCCGCATTTACCAGGGGCAGGGACAACCCGCCGGTTTCAGTGGCTATTTTGTAGTGCAGTTTGAAGAAGGCTTCCATGAAGCCAGCATATTCCAGGGCAACAATGTATTAACTGCCGATAGCATCAAAGACCAGGCAGACATTGGCAGCGCCGTGAAATTCAGCGTACATAAAGGCAGCGTGATCAGGATCCGTATAGGTACTTCTTTCACCAGTATTGAAGCTGCACGGGAAAATCTTGCATCGGAAATCAATCACTGGGATTTTAACGCACAAACCGCAGCAGGCAACGAGGTATGGAACAAAGCATTGGGTAAAATTGAAGTAACCGGTTCTTCCGAAAAAGATAAGAAGATCTTCTATACGGCATTATATCATACCATGCAGCACCCGCGCCTGTTCAGCGATATAAAAGGTACTTATCCCGCCTTTGCACAATCGTACCAGGTAAAGCAACTGGCCTCCGGCAACTACTACGACGATTTTTCCATGTGGGATATTTACCGCGCACAGCTGCCCCTGTATGAAATACTGGACACGACGCTGATCAACGACCTCGTACGTTCGCTGATCCTGAAAGGGCAACAGGGCGGATGGCTCCCCATTTTCCCCTGCTGGAACAATTACACGGCTGCTATGATCGGCGATCATGCTATTCCGTTTATTGCATCCGCCTATAATAAAGGCATCCGCAACTATGATATCAAAGAAGCATACCGGCTGATGCGGCAAAACGCTTTCGACACGGCCGCTGCAGCCGACTATAAAGAAGGCAAAGGCCGCAGGGCTTTATCTTCTTACCTGAAATACGGGTATGTACCTTTGGAAGATAACGTGCCGTACGCCTTTCACAGCCGCGAACAGGTATCCCGCACACTGGAATATGCATTCGACGATTATGCATTATCCACCATTGCGAAAGCATTAAACCGGCAGGAAGATTATGCAGCGCTGAAGAAAAGGGCCGGCAACTATGCCAATGTATTTGATCCCGGGCTGGGAGATGTAAACGGCCGGTATGCATCGGGCAAATGGTATGAACACCCCGACAGGGATAAGAAAATGTTTTTTATTACAGAGGGAACACCGCGGCAATACGGGTTCTACGTGCCTCATGATATTCCCGGGCTTATCAAATTAACCGGCGGTAGCAAAAAATTTGAAGCGGCGCTGGACAGTCTTTTCCTGAAGCAGCAATATTGGCATGGCAATGAACCCGGTCACCAGATCCCCTTTCTCTATAACTACGTAAACGCCCAAACGAAAACAATTGCGCACACCCGCGAAATCAGGGCCATGGAATACGGCGTAGGACCGGGAGGATTATGCGGTAATGATGATGCCGGCCAGATCAGTGCCTGGTATGTGTTTGCCGCTATGGGCTTTTACCCGGTGAACCCCGTAGCGCCGGAATATGCCATCACGATTCCCGCGTTTGAACGTATTGTTATTCATACCGGCAACAATACCACCACTACCATTAATGTAGATACCAAACATATGCCGGCGTTTATTGGCGCCATTAAAAAGGACGGTAAACGATATAATACTACACGCCTGTTACATGCCGACCTGATGAAAGGCGGCGTATTTGATATTTATCCAGCCGATGGCAGCCAGTGATTAATTGCAGCGGAAGCTGCTCCATAGCTGGTCCATTTGCTGCCAGATAATATGCGTGGCGGGCTGCGGGGAAATTTCAAAGAAAAGGGCGGTACACTCCTGCGCTTCACAATGCTTTACGTGTATGGTACAGTGCAACTCCACAGGGCGCTGTACCATATAATTCAACATCCGGATACTGCCTCCGTAGGTATCTGCATCTCCTGCTACCGTTTTCACTTTTTTGATATTCACAACGGTAGGCGCCTGTTTCTCTGCAGGTATATTGCGCCTAATGATATTGCGGTTTACAAGACCATTATAGTAAGCGGTAAGATAGCTGTTTAATGTAGGCGCATCTATCACCGGTTTATCTTTCAGCCACCAGAGGAAGGCATACGACCAGTGTTCCGCGCTGGCGCTGTCGCCCCAACCGGGCGCAAAGCGGATGTCTTCCACCCCTTTATAACGGATCTCCGGCGCAAAATCGACCGGTACTTCGAAATGTTCAGTGCCCCAGCCTTTGGGCTTATCCAGTTTATAAGGCGGCTGCCAGTTCACCGGGTCAAAAATATCCAGGGTATGTTTGATCCATTGTATACATTCGGTTTCATCTACAATAGAAAATGCTTCCGGGTAGCGGGAACCATTAATACGTTTGCCCGGTTGCCTCGCCTCAATAAACTCCGCATCCGCATTGCCCGCCAAAAGCAGGCGGCTTACCAGTTCTGTGGCATCGGGTATATAGGTATCATATAAGCTGTTGCGTCGTTCCTTCAGTAACCAGGCAATGTCCGTATCATAATATACACGAACGGGTATACGTTGCAGGTATTGTTCGTTGCCAGCTGCGGTATCCCGGCTGTTAAAAGGCGTAAGCGCCTGGTAACGTTCCCGCCGTGTAAAAGGCGTTCCGATTTCACGGGTCATTTTATCGATGATAAAACCGGCGTCTCCTACCTGTCCGTCGTTCGGATGCTTGCGGATCACCTGCTGGCACCAGTCCCATAGCCCAAACAAGTCCACCGGGCCGCTCACCGTAAAAACGGTTTTGGGATGTATGGCATATGCAGCCGGGAACTGTTGGGTTAATTCTGTATAACGCAAAGCAATGTTACTGGCATAATCATACCCCGCCAATACAAATTTCGATGTATCCGCTTTGTATTTACCTACTACATGCTGCAATACAGTACTAACGCGGTTTACGGCAGCTGTATCTGCATACAGCATCTCCTTCATAGGAACAAAAACAGTGAGCAGATCATTAGCGCAGGCTACATTGTGCAGTTTTGTTTCCGGAACCAGGTTATCCGGCTGGTAAAAGTTATACAGCACCACCACTACCCCTTTTATATTATGGGAAAGCGGTGGTACGGCAAGGTAAGTATTACCGGTACTGTCTTTTGTATCAAAAACCACTTTCTCGGGATACTGCGCATAAACAGCTGCCGCAAAAAAAACAGCAGTAATCAACAAGGCAAAAAAACGGGTGAACATGATCAGGTAATTTTAGTACGGAAAGCGTTTTCCCCTACCACTAAAAAAATGCCGCAAAAATAATGACTGGTAACCAGTGCTTTAGTTCTTCGCCATTGTCCGTTTCCGAACCCTAACGTTCACGTGCGAACGCTGCGGATTTTGTCTGACTCCGGATTAAACTGATTACGCTGATTTCGCTGATTTGATTACTTTGGATTTTAAATGATTAGGGGAGATTTAAGCGGATAATCGCTTATATCTCCCCAGATCATTTAAAATCATTTAATTCCCAAAAAATCAAATCAAAGAAATCAGCAAAATCAATTTAATTTGGAGTCACATAAAATCC
>JBCNPS010000472.1:0-6074 GCA_039593235.1 Chitinophaga sp.
TGTTTATTCGGCTACCTGATGGCGGCTTATTATCATTTACGCGATTCTAAAAGCTCTATTTGCTTTTTGGTCAGCCACAAAATTCTTTTCTACTTTCCCGGAGGGTGTTTCCCCCTGATGAACAGCCGACTCCGACAATCAATGCGGCAGTAATTCCGCCAGTTTTTTGTCCAGCTCCTCCCCGCGTAAGTTCTTCGCTACTATTTTCCCGTTAGGATCCAACAGGAAGTTCTGAGGCACTGCCCGCACACCATACAATTTCGCTACCTCGTTTTCCCAGAACTTCAGGTCGGATACATGCGTCCAGGTGAGTTGATCAGTATGAATTGCTTTCAGCCAGGCATCGTGCCCGTTGGCCTGATCCAGCGATACGCCCAGGATGGTAAAGGACTGGTCCTTATACTTGTTAAACGCAGCTACTACATGCGGGTTTTCCGCACGGCAGGGACCACACCAGCTTGCCCAGAAATCTACCAGCACATATTTACCCCGGAAATCAGTAAGATGAACAGGCTTGCCCAGCGTATCATTTTGTGTGAACACAGGGGCTGTGGCGCCAATAGCCGTTTGCTTCCAGCCGCTGATCAGTGCAGCCAGCTCCTTCCCTCTTTTGCTTTCCTTAACGGAGGCCGACAGGGTATTGAACACTGTTTCCAGTTCCGCAGGGTTTTCAGGAATAGCGCCGGCACTGCTTTGCAGGGCGTCAACGCTTACCAGCGATGCCGGGTTGTCTTTGATAAATGCCTGGTATATCTTTTTCTCTTCTTCACGGATGGCCTTACTTTTTTCATCATAGAATTTCCTGTATTCGGGCGACTTCCGGGTTTCATCACTGGCGGCAATGTAATCTTCCATCAGCTGGTCGCGCTGCGCAGTGGTTGGCTTCAGTTTTGCCTGTAGCCGCTGCTGGTCGTTGTTCAGCCGGGAACCTTTTATGGTAGCGTTATACACGGAGTCTTTACCACTGAGTACAATGGTGCCTTTTTCAAGATATACGGCCAGCATATCCGACTTATACGACATCAGGTTGGTAGGCGGCCCGTGGCGTAATACCAGCGTTGCTTTTACGGGATCGCCCACTTTGCCTTTAAATTCAAATACGCCCTGCTGTAACGCGGCGGAATCCCTTACGGTAGTTCCGTTGGCACGATACGTCAGGAACAGTTTGGCGGGTGCATCCAGCGTCCCTATTTTTCCTTTCAGTACATATGCTCCATCCTGGGCCATAAGGGCGGCAGGGAATAAAGCCAGCATTGATACTAAGATGTGCTTCATGTTGTTATTTGTTTATGATTTAAAATGGTCTTCCATCCAGCGGTATATTCCATTGCGGGTTAAACTTCAATACCACGTTGGAGATAGTTAAAATAAAATCCTTTGAATCCACCGTTCCCTCATGTGTTTCTGTTCCTATCTTGTGTTGTATTTTCTGTTTGCTCCAGGGCTTGCCGGTTTCCAGGCAAAGCCTTTTCAGATCCAGGAAGCGTTTGAACGATCCAAGCGGCAGCTCTCTCCTTCTTTCGGCCAGCACCTGCCCTATCACTTCATCCTGGGAACCTACGGGCAGCGCAGGCGTGCCCGTTTTATAACGGTAACGGCGCAACGTATTCAGGTCGGCAATGGCGGCAGATAACTGGTTGGTGCGGGCATATCCTTCTGCACGCATGAGCAGCAGTTCCGGGTAAGTAAACCCTGCGGTCATGTTTGTTTTAGAACCGCGGTAGTACTGGATCCGGGCGCCATCGTCGTAAGTAATATTATTATAAGTGGTCTTATAACCGGGCGCCGTTAAAAAGAAGTATTTGAACCGCAGGTCATTGGCCTGGTCATATAACGCTATCACTTCATCGGAAGGATAGCTGGAAGACGACCTGCCGGCGCCGGCGTCAAGGTTCCGGTAAAGCAGGTTCTCGCGGCTATTGGCGGCATTCAGGAAGTTATCCGGTCCTTTAATGGTACTGTTGATAAGGTTGGTGGGATCCGTCCACGAAAAACTGTTATAGTCGTAGATCAGTTTATCGGTTCCGCCTTTGCTGGCGGCAGTCCATGCAAGATTGGCGTAATACACCACGCTATCATACTTCTGCGTAAACAGGTGATAGTATGCCAGCAAAGCCTGGGCTGCCGCTTTATTCGGACGCGATGGCCAGTTGGTAACTTCCGGTACATCCGGCAAAGCGGTAAGCACATCATTGGCCACCAGTGCAAAAGCCTGCTGCTGGGTAGACAGGTCCGGCAATGGCGCGCCCATATCAGCGCTGGTTACATAAGGAATCGTTTTGGTATCGTTAGGCGTACCGGGTTTATACACCGGACCATATACCAGCGTGGTAATAAAATACGACCATGCCCTGTCTACCAACGCCTGCGCTACCACTGTTTTTGCGTATTGCTGGTTTTCCGTACTAAGGTTGGGAATGGCCCGCACACCATCTATCACGTTGTTGAAATAAGCCATGGACCGGTAAGTACCCCAGTCCCAGAAATAATCCGATGTAGCCGGATTTTTGTAAGGCTGCCTGAAAACATACGCCCAGTAACGGTCGATGTTAGGGTGGTTGTTTGCCTTGTAATTAATATTGCCTATCCCTTCGGAAAGCGACAGGTTGTCTGTTAAATACCCAAGATTACAGCCGGTGTTGTTATCGATGAACACCCACTGGGCAATGTTGCTGTTATCCAGCAGGTGGTCAAAATCGGCCACTTCCGAAGGGATCAGTTTTCCTTTGGGCTTTACATCCAGGAATTTCTGGCAGGAACTGACGCTTCCTGCTATGATAATAACGAGTATGAGTATACGCTGTTTCATGATCGCCGTATTAATTGTTTAAAGACTGAATGATAACCCTACATAAAATTCCGGCCGCAGTGCCAGGGAAGAGAATCCTTGTTCCGTAAATGCACCGGTACCGCCGGAGAGGTTTAACTCCGATGTTTCAGGATCACGGTGATCGCTGTTGGCGGTGATCATGAACAGGTTCCTTGTCTGGAAATAAATACGTGTGCTGGTAAAGCCGATACGTTTCAGCAAGCCCGGATTAATATCATAGGTTAAGGTTACATCGCGTAGCTTCAGGTAATTGGCGCTTTCTATGAGTATATCCGAATAGGGGAAATAAAACATATCCATATTCCAGCTGCTGAGTTTCGGGTAAATGGTATGGGCTTCATCACCCGGTTGTTTCCATCTTTCCGATACATGTTTATTAAGGATATTAGATCCGCTGAAAGCATCTCTCCTTAACACATTCCCCATCTTTGCAATAAACATGAACGACAGGTCAAAATTTTGTACACGGAAAGAGTTGGTTAAGCTGATCGCATATTTGGGACGCAGTGTACCGCTGTAGATCAGGTCGCTCACATCTACGTTACCGCCGCCGCTTTTTTCTCCTTTGGCGGTATAAAATTGAGATACCCCGTTATTATCCAGGCCGGCAAACTTGTAGCTGTACAGGGCGTCCAAAGGATCGCCCGCTTTTTTGATGGCGCCGTTGGTGATACTGGAAGGATACTGGTAATTCACATTGTAAGTAACTACCGTGTTATTATTATAACTGAAGTTAAGGAAGGTGTTCCAAACAAAATTACGTTTGCGCAACACATCTGCATTCACTGAAATTTCATATCCTTTGTTTTGCACTTCGCCGATGTTCTTCACCACGGAGCTGAAACCACGTGTGGGATCAATGGCGTCAGACGCCAGCAAGTCGCTGCTGTTGCGCTGGTAATAATCTGCCGTTACATTGATGCGGCGGTTCAGCAGGGAAATGTCCACACCAAAGTTGGTGCTTTTTGTTTTTTCCCAGCGCAGGGAGTTGTTGGGTGGAGAAGTGATACTGTAAGATACATCCCCGGTATAATTGGAATAACTGCCGGGGGTAATGATAAGGAAAGGACCTGAGTTCAGGGAAATATTTCCGTTGATGCCATAGGAGGCCCGCAGATCAAGCCGGTCGATGACCGGAACGTTAAAGAACTTTTCCTGCGCCAGTTTATAGGTACCGCCGGCAGACCACAACGGTTTGTAGCGGTAACGGGGATCGGTACCAAAGAAGTTGGTTTGATCCAACCGGATACTTCCGCTGAGAATAAAACGGTTATCATATTCATAGGAGCCGTTGGCATACCAGGATACAAAACGGTTGTCGAGGTAAGCATAGTTGCCTATACTGGCAGTGGGCCTGTTAGTGCCCAGCATATCTGCATTATAGGACCCGGCGTTGTAATCGGCATAGTTAAAAGTGGAAAACGTACCTGCCTGATCGTTATATCCGAAGCGGGTTGGCAGGGTATTATTATCCTGTGTATTCCGGCTGATCTCATTACCGGCAATAGCGCTTACACGGTGTTTATGCGCAATGGTCCGGTTGAAATTGAGTTGTGTGCGGAACATATAACTCTGGTTGAAGTTCCGTGCTTCATTTACCACTGCGCCATCGGGGATATAGTGTTTGGAACCATTGGAGATGGAGGTATTATCATCGTACCAGAGCCGCACACGGTAAGCCGTTTTATCGTACAGGGAGCGGCTTTGTGCATCGCCGCGGCTCCAGGTACCTCCTGCTTCCACATTCAAACCTTCGAGCAGCCTCACATTGATGCTGCCACCCAACCTGATCTGTAATGCTTTGGTGGTGCTGGTTTCCAGCCCCAGATCTTCCAAAGGATTATAGTATAGTGGTTTCATTCCTGTTAATGCCGCGTACCTGTCTTCTTTTTTCTGGTTTTTGGAAGGCACATTCTGCGGCTCGCCGGTGGCCGGGTCTACCATCAGGGTATACGGTTGTATCAATGAAGTGTTGGTGAATGCCAGCATATCCTGCCAGCCCTTTACCGGGGCGGAAGAAGTAGCATAGTTCACATTGGAGAACAGGCGGATGTTCACACCTTTGCGTGGCTGCCAATCGTTTTTTACATCAAAGATGAGGCGGTTATCTGAATTGCGGACCGTGTTATTCTGGTTCGATACATATCTTACTGCGGCATTGAGCATACTTTTTTCGCTGCCGCCGCTTAAGGAAATGTTGTGTTGCTGGGTAAACTGGTTCCTGAAATAATATTTCTCCATCTGCGCCAGCCCATCGTTTTTCTTCAGGGCATCCAGTTCTGCCGTTACATCTTTCTCGCTCATCCATCCCTGCGATTTTGCGATCATCAGGTAATTTACGCGGGAGGTGCTTTGATAATTATTATAGCTGGTGAGATAACTGTTAGGATCCTGGTTATACAATTCAATTTCCGCATCCACGTAATCGGCGGAAGAGGCCCTGTTAAGGTTAGACAGGTTGGGTTTCAGGGTGATACCTGTAGATCCTTTGTATTCCACCTGCAGCGCGCCTTTCCTGCCGGAGCGGGTGGCAATTACGATCACGCCGTTAGAGGAACGGGCGCCGTAAATAGAAGCGGCTACGGCATCTTTCAGTACGGTGATCGATTCAATATTATCGATATTGAGTGATTCCAGTCCCGCGCTGGAAGGGTACCCGTCTATTACCAGCAATGGTGCACTGGCAGCGGTGCCCAGCAGGGTAGACACCCCACGGATTTCGAGGTTGCCTTCCTTGGTAAGTACTACGCCCGTGGCTTGTCCTTCCAGGGCTGATTTCACATCGGGTTTCAGTTTACTGCGGAGGCGGTAAGGATCTATCACGGAAAAAGATCCCGTAGCCCTTTCGCGGGAAATGGTCTGGTAGCCGGTGTTCACCACATCAATGCCGGTGAGCTTATTATTGGATGGTTTCAGTTGTATACTGATAACGCCGCTTTTACCCACTACGAGTTCCTGTTTTTCATACCCGACATAGGAAAATGACAGTACCGCGTTTTCATCTTTTACAACCACGGTATATTCCCCGTTGTTATTGGTTTGTGTGCCTTTGGACGTGCCTTTCACTACTACGGAAACACCGGGCAGCGGAACGCCATTTTCATCGGTGATGCGGCCGGTAATTACTATCTGCGCGGGCGCCGCCGGTAATTCCGGTATGCGCGGAGTAAAACGTGTAACGGTAATGGTTTTGTCTTCAATAGTATATTCCAGGTTTTGCCCCATCAGCGAGGCGCGCAGTAGT
>JBCNPS010000473.1:0-6057 GCA_039593235.1 Chitinophaga sp.
ATAGGTGCAGGAGGAAGTAAAATCCTGACCACTAACGTGGTAGTAACCGGCATGTGGAATGTTTCCAATAAGATCAGGTATGAAGCAGATAGTGTTTTACGCCGTACTGCTGTTATTGTTGAAGATAAAAGCTTTGCCAGTGGTTTGATTGGTTATACTACTATCTTTAAGGCACTGGCTATTGGTGTGCAAGCCAATTTTTGGGAACAGGTACCGGAAAACACCAGTACGCCGGCGTTGCAATCCGGTGGCGTAAAATTTGTTCCTGCGAAGCAGGGGTATACGATGGCGGTTGCCGCGTTAGACAATGCTATCAACGCTATAACGGCAACGCCTATTGGAAATGCTTTTTTAGCTAACATCCCCAAAGACGTGAACATTATTAATACGCTGTATGCACTAAAAGCAAGGTATGCCCTGTGTGCCGGCGATTACGCAGCAGCCATCAGTGCTGCTGATAAAGTGGACCTGAGCGTCCGTTCCACCCTTTCTTTTAACCCGCAGGTTAGCAACCCTATCTTTACATTGGTAACAGCTACCAATAATATCTATAACGTGGTTGACTCTACGATGGGATTACCCGTACCTATTCAGCCCGATCTGACCGACCAGCGGATACCATTCTATATTGCAAAACCTGGTAAACCCAGATTTAATATCAGGGGATTCTTTGTAAGTAATCTTACAGCTATTCCCATTTATCTCCCGGGAGAAATGCTGCTTATCAAAGCGGAAAGTTATGCCCGGCAGCATGATCTCGTTAATGGACTGCTTTACCTGAATAAAGTGGTAACGAAGAAACCAGCGGACGATGCCTTTGGCGTAGGGGCATCATTGCCACCGGTAGTTGCCGCCACTGAAGCGGAGTTGCTGACATTGATCTATAAGCACCGGAGAATAGAATTGTTTATGAACGGCCAGGAACTGGAAGACAGTCGCCGGTTTGGCAGACCCGTAGCAGAAAGGAAACGGAACTATTTCCCTTATCCGTTTGTAGAGCGGAATGATAATCCGAATACACCGGATGATCCGGCGTTTTAATGGAGGGTAGTTCTGGTTGTTGTTTACGGCAGCCAGAACTGCTTTTGTTTATATAAATAAATGACCTATGCCTGTAAAGCTAATAATGTGTTTTTTGTTTTTACTGATAGTTATATCAGCTGATGGACAGCGGCCGGCAGATAGCGTATATTCATTTGTAGAAATACCGCCTGCTTTTCCCGGTGGTGAAGCCGCATTGGCAAAGTATCTTTTAAAGAACATAAAATATCCACCTGTATCAATAGAGGAAGCAATTACATGCACTTCCCGTATACAATTTATTATTGATGCACATGGCTGCGTTTACAATGTAAGACCTATGGATACAACCAAATTAAGCGCGCTGGATATTGAAGTAATGAAGGTTGTAAGAATGATGCCTGCGTGGAAACCTGGAATAAACAAGGGAAAGAAGGTGGCCGTACAGTATTTCCTGCCGGTTTTTGTTTGTCCCCGGGAAGAATAGATTTATTGATCCTTTCTATGGATTATCTCTATAAAAGCATCTCATATCTGATCAATTAACCAGGTATGAGATATTTTATTTTTTACATTACTATACTGTTGCTGTTAGCCTGCAAACCGCAAATTAAATACTGTAAATTCGAAACACCGGATGAGCGTTTGAATGCCTACAACGATGTGTTGAATGAACTGATAGAAACAAGATTTTATAATTTTTATTTAGGGGCAGAAGCAGATGAATTACCATTTACAGATGGCAACAATGCAGCTGAAAGAAGAGAGTTGTTAAAACAAAGAAACCGGTTGTTTGGCGATAGCTCCCGTTTTGGCGTATTGTATCTTGATACCGCATTACGTCCATGTTTTTCCCCGGTCAGTGTGTATCTCGCAGCAGGAAATCCATCTTCCAGGGAATTTTTGCAAGCGGTATCGTCTTTTTCAAACCAGCCACAATCCGTCATTGATAGTTTAAACCAGTTTCAGCAAAGTTATACGGCTGCTGATTTTAAAAGCTGCTTTGCTATGATCAGAAGCGTCAGGGAAATAGACACTACGAGGTTTGGTATTGGCAGGCTAAGGTTATCAGCTATCTGCTTTGACAAGCAACATTCCCGCGGGATTTTATACTATGAGTTCCGCTGTGGCTGGTTATGTGCAAAGGGAGAAGTATTGGTAATTGAGAAAAAAGCCGGCCGATGGCAGATTGTAAATAGCTATGAAAAATGGTTTTCGTGATGCAGCCAAAGCAAACTCAGGAACACCACACCATTGTTATGGTGTAGTTTTTGATTTGGCATTTTGCTGTAGTGAACAGCATTCATCCTAAAACTGATGTCATGAATAGAAACAGACTTTCAGCCAGTTTACAGGCAGGACTCAACAATCAAATGACCCAGGAAGCGCTGGCGGCGCAGATATATTTGTCCTACGGCGCCTGGGCTGCAGGTGAGGCGTACAATGGAATTGCCAATTTCCTTTTTCGTCATGCCAATGAAGAACGCAATCACATGATGAAATTCCTGGAGTATATCCTGGAAAGAGGCGGAAAGGTAGAGATAGCTGCTATACCACAACCACCGGCCGATCCAACCGGTGTGCAGCATTGTTTTGAACAGGTGTTTCAGCAGGAGGTCAATAACACCGCAGGCATTTATAAATTGGTAAAGATGAGCTTTGATGAGGGGGATTGGGCTACATGGAATTTCCTGCAGTGGTTTGTAAAGGAACAAACGGAAGAAGAAACACTTGCCCTGGGCTTGTTGGATAAGATTAAAGTAGCAGGTGGCGAAAAGGCTACAAGTGAGGCGCTGTACGCATTGGATCGTGACCTGGAAAAAGAACCTGATGAAGCAGAACTGGCGGAAACAAAAACAGTTGAGAACCCATAACTAAGGGGGGATTCATAATGTTGTAAAGCAGGGGATTTACCCCCTGCTTTATAATTTACTGTACCCTGCAAGACGACATCTTATCGTTTGCCGAAGGACTTAATGCCGTAAAGTCGGGCGTGTTGCCGGTACGTGTCCAGGAAGTACCTGAAAAGTTATCATCTCCATAAATAATTAACGTGCGGCCGGCGGGTATTTTAACAGAAGATGCCCAATCGTTGGGCACTCCCTGTGCAGCTAATTGGGACATGGTATAGTTGCCAACAGGCAATACTTGGCTGGCAGTGCCGCCATAGTTGGTATTCTGGTAAAAAGTGACGCCTCCTGTGTTTACCACATGAGGGGTGGGATGCGTCCATACCAATGGTGTTTGCCCTTTGATCATTTTGGCAGCATCACCCACCAGGCGTAAATAAAAGTCGGACGATACATGTACGCCATCAGCATCCAGCGTCAGGAAATATTGGTTGGTGGGGATCATAGATGCGTCTTCTGCGGCCTTGGCAATAGCAGTGGCTTCATCGTATTCATCGAACATACCTACATATACGCTTGGTATTCCCTGGTTCCTGATATTGGCGAATTGCTGCCATATAAAATCGCCGTGCAGCCTGGGGATCTGGTTAGGTGCACCGCCTTTCCAGTTGGACCATGCGAAACCCGGGAAAGCCTCTGCCTGGTAATCTATGCCATTACTGTTGCAATAGGCAAAATCCGCTGCGATGGTAGATACATAATTATTGGCGCCGGTAATATTGCTGAAGGTACCGGTGGCCCAGGGCATGACCATATTGCTGGCATTGTAAGCGGGCAGGTTTGTCGTTTGGGTACGCCAGTCGCGAGGGCCGCCAACAATCACGTAACAACCCTGTGCTTTGAACCAGTTGATCACATCTGTCCAGGAAGTAACGTTACCCGGGCGGTTTGTTACACCAACGCCCCATATGCAAACTACCGGCTTACCGTTCTGTTTGGCATAGGCTGGTGAAGCAGTAAGATGAAGGGTATTTACGATCACATTTGTCCAATCGGGTTTGATTTCCGTCTGGAAGTTAGTCCAGCCGGAGATGTCGTACATCACATAGAATTTACGGCCATAGGTTTGTGCGGCAGCCATTACCTTACTGGCAATCCCATCTTTTTGCGGGGTGCTTTTACCGAATCGTTGCATTGCTGCGCAATCAATGCCGTATTGCTGCATCCACATAAAGTGGGTGTTTACGGTTTGATCGGTCCAGGAGGAGAATAATTTCGCAGGCTGACCATTACCCAGGTTGGCATAGCCTGTTTGGAAAGTAGTGGTATACTCCCTTGTGTCGGGCCACAGTTCAAATGTTTGATGACCTGGTGAAGGAGGAAGGCCGCCGGGAGTACTGCCCCAATGTATCCAGCTGTTGGAAGGAGAGCCGTCATTTTTACAGGCAAACCATCCCTGGTAGCCAACTACCAGTTTGCCTACCACATCGCCTACCGGCGAAACGGCCATGGTGCGGATACCGCTTTTTGTATCCGGGGCGGCGGAATCACCGGTTTGCTTCAGCATGTCTTTATTGGAACAGGCCATACTTGTTAACAGGAGGCAGTGATACCCCAGCTTTTGCATAACACCGGGAAAGGTGCTGAATAAGGAAATCATTTGTTTCATAAACTTGATTTTGATGATGGTTATAAGTGGAATTGTATAGTGAATTGAGTACAGCTGTTCAGGGTGGTAAAGCAACACATCAAACCGGACGTGGAATTGTATAGATTTTTCAGAGAGGAAAATTACCTATAGCCTGTAGCAGCGCCTAATAATATAACAGGAAAATAATTACGCAGTGAGCTGGAAGGCCGGTGGTAGCGGGATTTGTAAGAAATATATTTTTCAGTTATATAATGGCATTTGGTTCGCTTTTGTACTATTAATGTATTTGTTAGCAGCCGTGTTAATTTGTTTGTTAATCGGGATTTAATCCGTATCTTATCTATATAAATACCCAATCCCTCAATAATAATTTTATGATACAGGATCTGGTTCAATCCCAGTCAGCCACCCCTACATCTGCAGCGGCTGCAAATAGTCATGGTACTGCGGGCATTGCTCATCCTGCAACGCAGGAACAATCTGCCATCTCCGGCCCCTTTCGCCTGGTTTCCGGCAAAGAAGGAAATACATCCCCCTTTCAGCTGAAGCCGGCAGGGCATGAAATGTCCAGGCAGACGACGCCTTTCCGGCCGGCAACAAATATAGCTCCGGTGGTACAACGGGTAGAAACGATCAAAGAAAATCAGATACCGGTACAAACGCATGGAAACTGTGGTCTGTTTTCAATTATTGCTGTGATGCGGGCAATGGGATTTGATGAAGCGGTGCAGCAAAAGATGACCAAAACGATGGATAAGTTTACCTCCCGGTCACCGGATACATTTGTTGGTGAGATCTTTAATATTGATCTTATGTTGCAGCTGATCAATAGTAACCTGAAATATAAAGGTAAGCAGCTGTTGAGTGCAAGAACGGTTAGTTTCAAATCCCAGAAGGAGCTTGAAGGTGTATTACATACCTATAACGCCATTCCACAGGTTTCTTTGCTGATTGGTTACTCGAAGCCGGATGAATATGATGCCTATTATAAAAAAAGAGGGGAATGGGTAAGCAAACTGGATACTGGCGGAGAGGAACTGAAGAACGCCGGAGCAGAGATGGATGCAGCGAGGAAGGCAAAAGTGGAGCAGGAGAATTTTATTCCTCAACACGCACATTGGGGAATGATCAATGGCATGAAAGGGGCGGGCATGGTGAAGATTGCCGATAGCATCGATGAGTATTCACCCGGCGCCGGACATGGATATAATACAAATTTCCGTACAGATAAACTCTTTAACTCCAACATGAGCCTCGCTTCGGGGAAGTTTGACTGGTCAACTTTCATAAATACGAAGAAAGATAAAGTTGCCTATAACACAATGGAAGGTGCTGAAAAAAAGAAAGACCTTGCAGGCAATGACCGCTATAAAAATATCAAAGCAGACAATATGGAGGAGGCCATGGACCTGAGCGGCAGACTGGTGGTAGTGGAGCTTACAGCAGAGGGACGGGATTTGCTGGCTGCAAAGCCTGTTGCCGCTGATAAGGAAACGAAATGATTGCTATCAGAGCAGCCCATGCTGACTCGCTGCC
>JBCNPS010000474.1:0-6042 GCA_039593235.1 Chitinophaga sp.
GTTCCTGAAATCACTTAGTTTACTGGTGGGCGGATTCGCCGGTTTTCACATTGTAGCTGAAGCGATGAATGGTGAAGAAATGCTGGATAAACTGGCCCAGCTGCCCGCACCACCCGATATCCTGCTGCTGGATGTGAATATGCCGGTGATGGATGGCGCTAAAACTACGGAAGCCGTACTGAAATTATATCCCACTGTTAAAGTGGTGGCCTTGTCAATGAAAGACAATGACGCCACGATCATAGAAATGCTGAAGGCCGGTTGCTGTGCCTATCTCCTTAAAGATATCCATCCCACAGAACTGGAAAAAGCGCTAACAGAAATTTACACTACAGGGCAGTACAGCAACGATGCCTCCAACGTTAACTACCGCCGCCTGCTGCTGCAATCAGAACAAAAACAAACGCTTACGGAGCGGGAACGGGAATTTCTTCACCTCGCATGCAGTGATCTTACCTATAAAGCCATTGCCGCTAAAATGAATGTAACAGAAAGAACGGTGGATGGTTACCGGGAAATATTGTTTAATAAATTAAATGTACAAAGCCGCACCGGTATGGTGCTGGAAGCACTTCGCCGGCAGCTGGTCACTTTATAAGGTTCAGTTTTCCCGCAGATTTTTTACCGGGTTGGATAAAGCCGCTTTCAGCGCTTTATAGCCTACCGTGATCCATGCTATCAGCAGCGATAACGTAATAGCATAAACGAAAATACCCGGGCCAATTGCCGTATGATAGTAAAAACCCGATAACCAGCCCTGCATAAAGTAATAGCCCAACGGTGCGGAAATGATAAAGGCAATACTGATCAGCAACATAAATTCTTTCGAAAACAACAGGAGAATATTATTTACCGATGCGCCCAATACCTTGCGGATACCCACTTCCCGGGTACGATTGGTGATCATGAAAGAAACCAATCCGTATAAACCCAGGCAGGATATAAATATCGCGATGCCGGCAAACAACTGGAAGAGCTTTGCCGTTATCACATCTGCCTTATAAAATTCTTCGATCCGTTGATCTACAAAGGAAAGATCGTACAGGTAAGTTGGGTAAATACCGGTGAAGGTTTCCTGTACGGCCTTTAATGTAGCGGTTATTTTCTCCGGGTTCAGCTTCACCGCTATATATTCGTAGGCATTGTTCTCTGCGCCAATGAACAGGGGAATGATGGCTTCGTGCATCGATTTGTTGTTGAAATCATTTACTACGCCTACCACGGGAAAGCTTTTATGATCTATGATGATCTTTTTCCCGATAATATTTTCGGGAGAAGATAAGCCCAGTTTTTTTACAGTGGTTTCATTAACGGTAATTTCATTCAGCGTATCGCTGGGGTATGGCAGTCTGCCTGCTTTCAGCTTAATGCCGAAGGTTTCATAAAAATCCGCATCACCCGCTTTAGCGGCTATTTTGAAGGGCTGTTTCTCCGGCCTGGTATCAAAGTAAAAATCCTGCAGAAATAACCAGTCGGTACTTGGTGCATCAGCGCACAAACTTGTACCGGTAACACCGGGTAGTGCCGACAGCCTGGTTTTGAGGTATTGGTATTGGGTTTTCAGGGCGCTGTCGCTGGGAAGATTGATCACTACAACCGCCTCTTTATTAAATCCCATGGACTGATGCCTTACATAGTTCATTTGTTTCAGCACCACCAGTGTACCAATTACCAGCAGTTGTGCAATCACGAACTGGAACACCACCAGTCCCCGGCGCAGGGATACGCCCCCGGTTGATTTGATACTGATCCTGCTTTTAAGCGCGGTAACAGCGTTGAAGCCGGAAACGATCATGCCAGGGTAGCAGCCCGACAACAGTGTTACTATAACGCCACAAACCAGAAGGGCAACACCTACGGATGGTGTGAGGAGTAGCAGCAATGACAATTTCCGGCTGACCAGGTTGCCGGCGTAAGGCAATGCCACGATAGTAATAATGATGGCAACCGCAATGGAAAGCAAGGTAATGACAGCCGTTTCAGACAGGAACTGTGAAAACAGCTGCAGGCGGTTACTTCCAAGCACCTTTCTTACGCCAATTTCCTTCGACCTGTTTACAGACAATGCCGTAGCGAGATTAATGAAGTTAATGCAGGCCACTATCATCAGGAAGATGCCAATGAAAGACAGCGCCCACAACTCCTTCTGCGTGAGCGTTGCAGCAACAAAATTCGGATAACGCTTATCCAGGTGAATGGCGGGTAACGGCTGAAGATTAATTTGCGGAAACAGGGTGTTATCCGGTTTGTAGTACCGGTTCACAAATGCAGGTAGCCCCGCATTGATAGCTGCTGTATTATCCTGTTTACCCAGTAATACAAAGCATTGCCCATATCCGTTCATTGCCTGCCATTGTGTGCCTGCAATAAATTCCTCCGGCGCCAGTGTTTTCAACGTGTTATAGGACACACCCACCTGTATGGGCAGATCCGTATTTTCAGGCAGGTCTTTAAATACACCAGTTACCAGTAGCGGTACCCTGAAAGACCACATCTGTATAGTACGGCCAATGGCGGCATGGACATCTCCGAAATAGGCCCGCGCCACTTTTTCAGACAGCACCGCTGTATTGGGAGCGGATAATCCTTCTGCATTACCGGCCAGCCAGGAATAATCAAAGATGCTATATATGTCGGGCGATGTATAAAAGATGCTGTTTTGCTTGAACCGCTTTTCCGTAGCGCCGCCCGGTGCAGGCACATACATCTGGGCGCCGCCCTGGAACGAAATGATCCCCGCTTTTTCCACGCCGGCAAAATCGGCTTTCATTTTTTCAGGCAATTCCCAGTTAACTTTACTTAACCGCTCGTTCACTTCACCGTTGCTCCGGTTAATTACATTGGTAGTAACACGGTATATCCTGTTTGCATTAGTATGCCAGGTATCAAAACTCCGTTCATAGCTGATCACCAGGAAAATCACGAGCCCGGCAGCGATGCCGGTGGCCAGTCCTGCTATATTCAGGATGGCAAATGTTTTCTTTCTTGTAATGCTGCGGAGGGCGGTTTTCAGGTAACTGTTAATCATAGCTGCCAGCAACTACAAAAAACAGGTCAAAATACAATGCGTTCATATTCAGCATTTTTGGAGATGTATTATTGTCCGGTTCTGAACAGCTGTTCTCATTTCCGGACAGTTTATCCGGACATTTGCAAAGTAAGCGATTGGTTTTCATGGTACTATTTGCTGGCATTCTCTTTGGGCGTGGGCATAGTGTTTCATTCTCAACCAAAAGCTATGATTGCAAACTATTTCAATGTTGCCTTTCGCCATTTCCGCAGGAACAGGGGATACAGTGTATTGAATATTGCGGGCCTCACTGCAGGTATCGTTTGTACAGCGCTTATCTGCCTGTGGATAGAATCTGAGCTTACCTATAACCATGATATACCGGGCTATGAGCACCTTTACATAGTCAGGGAAAACCAGACCCATGACGGTAAAGTGTCTACCTACATGGGCACGCCAGGGCCTATGGGTAAGGCATTGCCGCAGGATGTGCCCGGTGTGGTTAGGGCTGCCCGCAGTGGTGGTAATTCCCGGGAGCTGTTTAGCTGGAAGGATAAACATATGAATATAGACGGGCATTATACGGATGCTTCGCTGTTTGCCATGCTTGGGCTGCAGTTTATAGGCGGCAATCCTGCCACAGCTTTTCAGCAGGTGCATTCCCTTGTGATCAGCGAGCGGATGGCCACCGGTTTCTTTGGCACCACAGATGCCGTTGGTAAAACGCTTACCATGAATAACGGCGACGACTATATGATTACCGGTGTGTTCAAAGCGCTCCCGGAAAATGGCACTTTTAATTTCCAGTGGCTGGCGCCTTTTGAAGTAATAGAGGCGAGCCACGACTGGATAAAAAGATGGGACGCAAACGGCGTCCGCACCTATGTGCAGTTGTCGCCTCATGCAGATGTAGCGGCCGTGAACCGGCAATTGAAAACATATCTCAGTACAAAAGCAAGTACCAATACCGTATGTTTTTTACAGGCTATGGACGACTGGAACCTGTATGATCAGTATACTGATGGCAAGGTTACCGGTGGCCGTATCCAGTACGTTCGTCTTTTTAGTATCATTGCCGGTATCATCCTGCTGATTGCCTGTATTAATTTTATGAACCTTGCTACAGCGAACTCTGAAAAGCGCGCCCGTGAAGTGGGTGTGCGTAAGGTAATGGGCGCGGGCCGCGACAAGCTGCTGTTGCAATTCATGACAGAGTCGGTTACAATGGCTTTTATTGCGGTAATGCTTGCTGTCCTGATCCTGCTACTGGTGCTGCCGGTGTTTAACGCCATTATTGGTAAACAGCTGTCGCTTTCGTTGTGGAAGCCGTCGCATACCGGTGCGCTGTTGCTGATAGGGTTGCTTACGGGCGCCGTGGCAGGCAGTTATCCGGCCTTTTACCTTTCCTCGTTTAACCCGGTGGGTGTATTGAAAAAAATGAAAGGCAGCGGTAATATGCTGGCAGGTTTTATCCGGCGGGGCCTTGTTGTTACGCAGTTTTCTGTTTCTATTATACTTATCATTTGTACTATCATCGTATACCAGCAGATTAACCATGTTAAGTCCCGTAACCTGGGCTTTGATAAGGATCGGCTGTTGTCTGTTAATATGCAGGGCCATGTCAGGGATCATTTTGAGGCGATACTACATGATCTGCAGGAAACCGGCATGGTGGCCAATGCGGCTTTAAGCCAGTCGCCCATGCTGAAGATCTGGTATAACGCCGACAACTATACGTGGAAGGGAAAAGGACCCGCAAAGAATGTGCTTATTACCTATGACGGTGTGAGCCCGCAATATCTCAATACCATGAATATGCAGCTGCTGGCCGGCAGGGATTTTAATACCGATGCGCGTACAGACAGCAACAACGTGATCATCAATCGTTCGATGGCGGTTAGCATGGGAGCAGAAGGTAGGGTAGGCGGTATTATTTATAATAATAACCGCGCATATCATATTGTGGGTATCATAGGAGATTTCCTGTATAATAATATGTATACGGCCAGCGCCCCGTTCCTGCTTTTCAGCAATACGGATTATACGGAGTATATAAGCATCCGCTTTAAGCCCGAAGCGAACATTAACACGGCACTTGCTGCTACGGAGAAAATATTTGCACATTACAATCCCGGTTATCCTTTTGAATACACTTTCACAGATACTGAGTTTGCAGCCTTGTTTAAGGAAGAGATGCTTACAGGCAGGCTCGTCGCTTTTTTTGCCGGATTGGCCATCTTTATTTCATGCCTGGGATTATTCGGGCTGGCCGCTTATACAGTCGAGCGCAGAACCAGGGAAATCGGTATCCGCAAAGTGATGGGCGCTTCTGTTGCCGGACTTACCAGTTTATTATCGCAAGAGTATATGAAGTTGGTGGGTATTTCCTGTTTGCTGGCATTCCCGGTGGCCTGGTGGATGATGCAGCGCTGGTTGCAGGCATATGAATACAGGATTGCTGTCAATGGCTGGATCTTTATTTTTGCGGGTTTGCTGGCTATGGTTATTGCACTGGCAACGGTGAGTTACCAGGCGCTGAAGGCCGCATTAACCAGCCCGGTGAAGAGCCTGCGGGCGGAATAGGTCCGGATATTTTGCGGTTATAGATAAAGCAGTGCAGGGATTTTCAACATCGAAAATCCCTGCACTGTTTTTATTTTGTTTTACTGATCTTCGGGTTGATGAACTCCCATTCATTGATATGTGCGTTCCGGTGTTCTTTTTTTACGATGTTGCTGAACTCAGGCAATAGTTCCGGGTGTTCGGCGGCCATATCATGTTCTTCTCCTTTATCCGTGCTGAGGTCATATAGCTCCCAGGGAGCCGCCGGATTTTTCTTCAGGCCGTTTTTAATGGCTTTCCATTTTCCCATACGGATAGCAACGGCGCCGCCTTTTTCGGGATATTCAAAGTAGAGATATTTTCTTTGGGTTAGCTGCGCATGCTTGCCGGTCATTTCCGGCAACAGGGAAATGCCGTCGCTTGGTGGGGCGGAGATGCCTGCCATTGCAGCGATGGTAGCCATCAGGTCG
>JBCNPS010000475.1:0-6039 GCA_039593235.1 Chitinophaga sp.
CGAGCATCTTTTTTTTCATGGCAGGAGTACATACGCCGGTCCTGAGCATATCGAAAACCTGGATAGAATATACAGTTTCTTTATGTCCATCGGGATACTTACATACAAACCATCCCGCCTTTTCGTCCCAAAGTGCTTTCCTGATATCGGCTGCAATAGCATCCGCTTTTTTTCGCCATTCCTGGATGCTTGTTTTATCATAGCCGGTCTTTTCTCCCATATCTGCCAGCCGCCTCAAACACCATACCCGTTCTGCATTAGGGCTTGGCACCATATGTTCCCAGCCCATGCCACGCATCTCCAGTAAATTATGCTGATCCCCGTAGTCTATCACTCCGTTTATCATGGGCCTTTTTTCATCGCTCAGCACCAGTTTTTTTACCTGTGCAAAGAGGTCAGGATACACACTATCCTGGCAGGCTATCGCATACACGAGCGAAGTAAAGGCAGCGGTGCTGTAGGCATATCTTACGCCCAATCCCGTTCCATCCTGGGCAAAAGCATAATATTTCTCAAGATCGATGTCCGTCATGGTACGCGCTATGTCAAGCAATTTGTTTCCCATCATCAGGGAAACAAGCCCCGGCGCATACCCGGCCACATCCCATAAATAGGTGTTCATGCCGCCCCCGTCCAGGCCGCTGGTAACAAGGGTGGGCTGCAGTTTGAAATCCGGTTTCTCCCATATACATACCAACCCGGATGCAACAGATCTCTTATAATAGCTTTCAAGTGCTGCATTGTCTGATGTTAACACAGGAATATTTTTCAAGGCCCAATCCAGCCGTTTTTCCCATATGGCGGCTGTTTGTTTTTCCCATGCCTGCAAACCATCAGGGGCGGAAACGACATCGTTTCCAAACACTACGGCTGCATAGGCCGTGCGACTTTGCTGCGGTGCTATATTCAGGTGTTGTCCTTCCTGTATTACATTCACTTTTACCGTATCATTGTTCCGCGGATCAGCCGGCGGCATAAAGCCCCATTCCTTCAACGGGTATACAGCCGGCTTCCCGCGGGTTATCAAAGGGATCATTGCCAGATCCAAAGGAGCAGTCGTTCTGTTCTTTACTTCGTAACGTATTAAAAAGCCGGCCCTGCCGCCCAGCGGTATGAGGTATGACCTGATCTCAAAAGAGAGCAGTCCGCCGGCATGCATCCTGTGATAGGTACCCCTGCGTATCACCCTGTCCGGTTGCCATTGGCCGCCGGTATAAAGGATATTCCTTACTTTACCGCCCCATACAAAATGATCCCTGATGGTATCGCCGTTTGCTATAAACAGGGCTTCAAACTTAAACCCATGGCCCGAAACAGGTGGAGACATCACATCTCCCACTCCTAATACCGAGTTCAAAACAGGGTTTACACTGGTATAACCGCTTCCTACCCAAAGGTGATTGGGAGGCGTAACCAGCCGGTTCAGATCAATGGCAAAATCTGTCAGCTGCCACCGGGACTGGGCCATCAAACGGGCACAACAAGTAATAAGAAGCATGAGCAGACCTGCCCGGACAAAGTATTTTTTCATATTAGTATCGTGGATGCTATTTAATTACCCGGATTTAAATTCACATGAACCCGGGAAGAGGGAAATTAATTCATTATACTGAATAGCGGCATTTTTATCACTGCATAGTATAAGCGTGTATTTATTTTCATAACGTTTACCGCTGTATTTCCTGTTGTAAAAATAGGGACAACTTTTAACGGGAGCACCGCTTTCTTTTATCTTAAAATAGTTGTTTTATACGCTGAAGCGACTTCCTCTTAACATAACCATAGGGATGTACGTATCTTAATGGCAGCAAGGCAACGCTTGCGGATACGCATTTGTCAACCTAAAAAATGAATCGTTATGAAAACCATTATCATAAGCCTTTTTACGTTCATGCAGCTGTTGGTCATATCAGGCTGCGATAAACATGCAAACATGAATGCCTCGCCGGTGCAGGCAGATAAGCTGTCTTTGGCCACCGGCGGCGGTGTGGCCATGGGGGCTAATCCCGCGCTGAATCCGGCAACCGACTCCCTGTTAAGGTTTATACAGAACCTGAAAAATCAACCGGGTAAGCGGATCCTGGCCGGGCAAAACAGTAACATCTCCAATAAAACACAGTATAAGCTGGGAGATGATCAGATCATTCATCCTTTTGCGCAGGCTACCGGTAAATACCCGGCCATAGTGGGTTCCGATTTTAATGATATTGATAACTGGAATTACCATTCACCATTCCTCAAAGATCTTCACCAGCAGCATAAATGTATTATTGAAATCTGCGGAGGGCTCAATAACCCCGGGATTTCCAGCGGCAGTGATCTCAGCGCATTGCTGCCGGGCGGATCACTGAGGGCGCAATGGGTGAGTAATATGGATGCTATGGCCGCCAAACTCGCCTATTTCCAAACAAATGGAGTGAGTATATTATACCGGCCTTTCCATGAAATGAATGGCAGCTGGACCTGGTACTACACTACCAATTATGCCAACTTCAGGGCCTTGTGGGCGGATCTGTTCGATTATTTCACCAATACCAAAAACTTAAATAATCTTATCTGGATCTATGCGCCCAACAATAATGTAGTGGGAGATGGCGCCTATACAAATTATTATCCCGGTACCGGCTATGTGGATATTGTGGGTGCGGATGTATATGATGATAACATGATCATCAACGATTACAGCGTACTGAGAACCCTGGCCAAACCCATTATGCTAACAGAGTTTGGCACCGGTCATGGCGTTAGGGGCAATAGCGACTCTACCCTGAACGGTACTTTCGACTATAATCTCCTGGCGGAAAAGATCCGCACCACCTATCCCAATGTAATAGGCTGGTTGTGCTGGCACGACTGGAATACCACCAATATGGGTTTTATCTACAAGTCCATGTATAAAAACAATTACAGTAATCTTATCAATCACAGCTGGATGGCATGGGCCAGCGATCTGAATTATTAAACGATTTTCCCGGGCGTTGCTTTTGAGAATAATTTTTTTTCAGGAAGATGTGTTGCAGGACCCTCCAACGGAGGGTCTTGTAAATTCAGGACAGGTACCGTTTCCGCAGCAATTGCATCATATGAACGTTAATAGCCCACTGATCTGCTAAAGGCTCGCGTGTGTAAGGAAGAGTGGGCATATAATCAGGCGGACCAAATTCAGTTAATATAGTAATCCGTTTATTTGCTTTCCTGTGTGCGGCCACTATTTGGTCCCACCACCGGAGATGCGCATTCAGTGCGGGCTCCCACTCAGGCGCCCTCGGATCGCTTACCTGCGGCCCTTCCGGATGACCAACACGCGCATGGATATGATCCACACGCAACAAAGTACGGTCAAGGGTTTCCTGCTGATCATCGAGCAGGCTTTCACTCACATTGCACCAGTGTGATACATCAAAAGTGATGCGCAGCTCCGGAATGGTATCAATATAATGCCTGGCTATGGGAGCTGCGAAAAGTATTCTTGAACGATGTGTTTCATGGCATATCGTGATACCGGTTTGCGCCGACAGCCTGATGGTATGATCGATAAACGTTTTGTTCTGCTCATAGCTGAAATAATCCCTTCCCGAATGACAATTGATATAAAGCGGCCGTTGGATGGTTTGTGTGGCGGCATCGTTAATCATCGTAACAAACTCTTCAAAATGTTTTTGATAATGGCTGTCGAAACCAGCGCATAGAAAGCCCAGTTCCAGCTGGTATTTTTTCAGTGCAGCAAACAATTCTTCCTGTGCATTCTTTTCGCGGGGCCACAGCACCTCGATGCCGTTATACCCTTCTTTCCTGGCCTTACTGCAAAATTCATCCATAGTACCGGTAAAGCCCCAGCTGGTAGCCAGGAGCAAAAGCTCAAATTTATTGTTCATATGAAACGTGTTTTTATGAGTATCTGCAATAGCGTAAATAGTCCCTTTTTTATAATAATTCTTTTTTAGGTTGATATGAGCATACCCGTAGGGTTATGCTTGTAATTGTCAAGGTACATCCATCGGTGTGGGAATTTTAAATAAAGTCGTTGTAGCGTAAAAAACAGCCATTTTAAGATAAAAGAAAGCCGTGTTCCCATTGAATGTTGTAACTATTTTTACAAAAAGGAAAAAC
This sequence comes from Chitinophaga sp., assembly GCA_039593235.1. Taxonomy (GTDB): domain Bacteria; phylum Bacteroidota; class Bacteroidia; order Chitinophagales; family Chitinophagaceae; genus Chitinophaga. The sequence goes on from JBCNPS010000475.1 coordinate 4,111, forward strand.
AGGGAGTAAACGTTATGAAAAGTTTGGTACGCTCTTATAAGTTAGCGTTGATCAGGCGCCGCACCTATGCTGTCTCTTTATAATTTAAAAATAGATTTCCGTTATGAAAATTTTTTTACGAATGTCCTGCAGGATGGCACTTGTTTACATGGGTATACAGTATCTCTTCATCACTGCATCCGCTCAGCAACAGGGAAGTTCTCCACCGGTTTCCAATGTAGTTACAGGGCATGTTACCAACGAAAAAGGTGAGCCGGTAGAAGCCATCACCATCACGGAAAAAGGAACGCATAACTTTTCGTATACCGATGACCGTGGTAACTTCCGCATCCGTATTTCGGGTACGCAGGCTACCCTGGTATTTTCGTCTATGAACGTTGTTACCAAAGAAGTGCAGGTAACCGCAGGCCAGGCTGTGAATGTATCACTGGTCGTAAAAACGAAGGAGCTGAATGATGTGGTAGTGGTAGGCTACGCCACCCAGCGGCGCCGCGACCTCACTGGTTCCGTATCATCCGTAAACGCAGGGCAGATAAAGGATATTCCCCTTACTTCCGCTATGCAGGCATTGGAAGGCCGGCTGGCCGGCGTTAATATTTCAACTACCGAAGGCGGTCCCGGTGCAGCAGTTACCATCAAAATCCGGGGAGGGGGTTCTATTACCCAGGATAACACGCCGCTGTATGTGGTGGATGGTGTCCAGGTGGAAGATGCACTTTCAAAGCTGGCTCCCCAGGATATTGAATCTGTAGATGTATTGAAAGACGCAGCTGCTACTTCTATCTATGGCGCCAGGGGGGCCAATGGGGTAGTTATCATTACCACTAAAGGCGGCAAATCCATGAAAACGGTGGTGGCTTATAATTATTTTTATGGCGTTAATAAACTGGCCAAAAAATTCGATGTAATGAACCCCAGGGAATTTATCGAATACAATTGGGAAAAAACCAGGAATACACTATCCGACAGTGCTGCGTTTACAGCCGAATATGGCAATAGCTGGGCCGGACTGGATTCCATCAGGAACGCTCCCTATGTGGATTGGCAACAACTCTCTTTTGGGCGGAGCGCAGCTACCCAAACCCATAACGTAAGCGTTACCGGCGGAAACAAAACCACCACGTTTAACATCAGTTACACTAATAATAACGAGCAAAGCGTAATGATCAATTCCAGTTATTTAAGGAACCTTTTAAATATGCGGCTGGATCATACAGTCTCGGATAAATTTAAAGTGGGACTTAATATTTCCTATAGCGACCAGTCGATCATGGGACCAGGAACAAGTGCATCAGGCAACGTAACCAATAACCGTTTGCGCAATTCTGTGAAGTACCGGCCCTTCCTGGTAAATTCGGACGATCCCAACAGTTCCAATGACGCGGCTTATTTTGCCCAAACCAATGCAACAGGATATTATCTTATCAATCCCATCGAATTTTCCAAAGCGTCTTATCGCCGTAACCGGTCTATCAATACCACCATCAGCTCTTATCTCCAGTTTTCATTCACTAAATATTTATCATTACGTGTTACCGGCGGTCTTAATAAAAATGACGGAAAACTCAATTCGTTCGACGATTATATCACCTGGAATGCAATTACCAACAGTGCAGGAAAACCAATCATAAATCTTATTAACAGCAATACTACCTCCGTTAATGAAAATGCAGTGCTTAGTTTTAATAACCGCGCATTCAAATCAGATTTTCACAGGAATAATACTATTAATGCGTTGTTAGGGCAGGAGATATACCAGGTTTCATCCAATTCACAAACAGACCAGGTTAGATATTTCCCGGTAGGCATAACGCCTGAAAAGGCCTTTTCGCAATTGAGCCTGGGTAGCTCTGTTCCCCTTTATCCAGCTTCCCTGGATGCGAAAAGCCGGATCATGTCTTTCTTTACAAGGGTTGACTATAGTCATAA
>JBCNPS010000476.1:0-6011 GCA_039593235.1 Chitinophaga sp.
GCATGAAGTTAAAGTCGATCTGGAAAATGCCATGCTGGTAGGGCACGGTGCCGGTGCTAAGCCCATCGGGAGTAACATACAGCGTAACATGCCAGGAATGGTTCAGCCAGGGCATTTTCCGGAGCCGGATCTTACCCACTATCTGGGTCCACAAATGCACGGTAGCCAGGGTGTCTTTCCATTCAGGATAACTTATTACAGGCCATTGGTCGGTTAGTTGCATAGTAAATAGTTGAAGGATGAGTGTAATGTCCAGGTACAAAATAACAAACCGGGTAACGGAATGTTCTGGGAAAATCTCCAAAAGAATTTTATCTTAATAAGATACAGGATTCTGATCTATGAAAAATAATAAGCAATTCTATATTTGGGTGATGGCGTTTTCGGTGTTATCTATGCTGGTGGCTCTTTTTCAAAACATCATGTACACCCGCATCGAAAGTCACATTTTTTTCCTGGCATCGTTTAAATCCTGGTCAGTCATTTCGGCGGGAGTAAGCCTCATCACGTTACTGTTAACGTTGAAGTATTTCGGGCACAGGAAATATTGGTTTGCTTTTTCGGCCGCCCTGCTTTTCCATGTTGCTGTTTACTATCATTTAATAGTGCTTTATAACCTGGCAGGGGCAAGGGAATTGCTGAGTTATTACCTGCTGGTGTCGCTGTTCACCATTGGCACTGCTGTTGTTTATGCCGTAAGTCTTGTATTTTCTGCCGCCGGGCAAAAAGCCTGGTTGAAGGCTGCAGGTGTTATAATGCTCTTTCTTAGTATCACTCAACTGCTGGCGTTTGTATACCGGATGAATACACAGGATACAGCCTTAAGTGCAACAGCAGATAATATTTTTAAAATAATTTCCTGGATAGCTATTTTTATTCCTGTGTTGTTTGTTATGAATTTTTTCCGGGAGATGAAAATGCTGACTACAGGCAGTACGGGCATAGGATGGGGAGGGTTCACAGGAGGTGCCGCAACGGCAACAGCAATAGCGGTTATTGTACTGTTATTATTTACAGGGTCAAAACTGGCGTATGAAAGCCGTGAAATTTCGGGTTGGTTCCACGCAAGAAATGAAAGGGCGCAGAAAGTAGCGGCAGCATTTGAAGCGCATAGCTATGTGAATAGTAAAGGAGATACCATGTTCTACCGGTTAATGAAGCCATTGAATATGGATCCTGCTAAGAAATATCCATTGGCGGTATGTTTGCATGGAGGCGGAGGCTGGGGGAGTGATAATATTAAACAGGTGGACGGCTCCTTTTTTGCGCAGATGCTGGCAAAACCGGAGAACCGGGAAAAATATCCTGCTTTTATATTTGTTCCCCAGTGTCGCCCGGATGAAAGCTGGGGTGGAGTGCTCAATCACAAAAGTGTGGATTCGCTGGTAATAGAAACCATCGCTGCGTTGGAACGCCAATTCCCGGTAGATGAAAGCAGGCGTTATGTAATGGGCGAATCGCTGGGAGGATATGGCGCCTGGTATTTTATTTGTACCCGCCCGGAAATGTTTGCGGCGGCCATTCCTGTTTGCGGATCCGGTGATCCTGCCCTTGCGTCAAAAGCCATAGGCGTACCGGTATGGGCTTTCCACGGGGCTAACGACAGGAACGTGCCGGTAAGCGGTTCCCGGAATATGATCAAAGCCATGAAAGAAGCTGGTGGTACTCCAAGGTATAATGAATATCCTGATGCTGCGCATAATATCATTATGCAGGTGGATAGTACAGCAGGGTTACTCAACTGGCTCTTCTCGTGTAAACGTACATTGTAATCTCTCATAAAAGAAGAGGTGACAAACCATAAAGTCTGTCACCTCTTCTTTTTACCCACCAGGTTGAATTACTCTACCCAATAAGTTAACGTCACAACAATATACCCATCAGAGCCAACGTCGCCGCTGCTAAGGGTAACTGTGCTGGACACAGCTCCTTCCCAGTTGCCGGGATAGGCGCCGAAAGTATAAGTGCCGGCCGGCAGGTTGTCAAATTTGTCTTCATCTTCCTGGCCGCCGGGATAGTAGTAAACACCGGTAGCTACATTTTTCGCCCAGTAACCACGTAAGCCGGTGCCGCCTGTAACCGGCGAGCCGTAAATGTCCACCAGTTTTATGCGCACATTAAATTCCGTTTGTACCTTGTTCTGAGCTTCATTGTTGATGTTGTTGCCGGGAGCTGTTGGGGTTGCATAGCTTTGAAGAAAAAACAGCGCAGAGAGGGCGCTTAAAACAATTGTTTTTCTCATGGGTTAAAATTTTAATTGTTAGGTTTTCAAATGAGTATTTAAGTTAGAACTTTATAGCGGGATGCAATAAAATTTTATTGTTAAGTGAATAGTGTCTGAAATCAAGCTACAGCCAGATAGGCTTGCAGGCAAGCGCTTTATCAATAATCTCCGCATGCGTTAGCTCATACTACAGCTGTATAGGCTTGCAGCCAAGCGCTTTATTATCATTATCCGCAGGCGTTAATACATCATACTACAGCCGGATAGGTTTATAGGTAAGCCCTTTGTCATTAATCTCCGAAGGGGTTAGAGCATCATACAGCCAGATGCCCTGCAGCCAAGCGCTTTGTCAAAAATCTCCACAGGCGTTAAGGCATCACACTACAACAGGCAAGCGCTTTGTCAGTAGTCTCCGCAGGCGTTAGCGCATCATACTACAGCTGTATAGGTTTATAGGCAAGCGCTTTGTCAATAATCTCCACAGGCGTTAGCGCACCATATTACAACTGTATAGGTTTATACGCAAGCGCTTTGTAAGCAATCTCCGCAAGCGTTAGCGCATCCTACTACAGCTGTATAGGTTTATAGGCAAGCGCTTTCTCAACAATCTCCGCAGGCGTTAACGCATCATATTCCAAATCAAAAAAATAATTGCCCGCATTCGGGTCCGGAACGTTATCCAGGAAAAGATCCAGCAACTGGTCATTCTCTTCTTCTGATGCGCCTGCCGCATCCCTGATCTTTTCTGCCAGCGTAATTAATTCATCCCTGTTCAGTTTTTGCATCATTTTTATTTAAGAAGATGATCAAATGTAGTAATAATTTTCCCGCATCATCCTAACAGGTGATCCCTTGTATGCCGGCAGTTTCTTTCCGCCGCGTGAAATACGTTGTACCCGTTCAAAGCCTGCTTAATACTATTGAAGCCGCCGGCGCTGAAAATTTTGAAGAAATATTTGCGTAACTCAAAAGTTACTTATATATTTGTGTAACTTAAAAGTTACCTATTATGGCAGAAACTATCAGGCATACATTTTTCTTTGCCCATCCGCCAAAAGCAGTTTGGGCATACCTTACCGAACCTGAACTGATGGCCCAATGGCTCATGAAGAATGATTTTCAACCCATCATCGGATATGAGTTCCGGTTCCGGACAAACCCCATACCCAGCCTCAACATCGACGGGATTTTCCATTGCCGTGTATTGGAAATTGTGCCTTTCAAAAAATTGTCCTACTCCTGGAAAGGTGGCCCCGGAGATGGTAAGATCACACTCGATTCCATTGTGGTATGGAAACTACAGGCCAAAGATGACGGCACAGAACTCTTCCTGGAACACAGCGGTTTCTCTATGCCGGAAAACCTTTCTATTTACAAGGGAATGACCGATGGCTGGATCTCCAATCTGCATAAAATGGCTGAACGTATAAACACTGCAAATCATGACACAACCCATACTTGATGTATTCCAGGTAATTGCCGATCCAAGCAGGAGAAAAATGTTAGGGCTGCTTTCGAAAGACAGTCTGACGATCAACAGCCTGGCGGAAAATTTCGACATGAGCCGTCCCGCAGTATCAAAACATATCAAAATACTGCATTCCGCGGGCTTCATTTCCATCCGCGACATTGGCCGGGAACGCTATTGCACGCTGAAACAGGACGGGTTTAAAGAACTGCAGGAATGGATCTCCTACTTCGATAAATTCTGGGCATCAAAACTGAAAACACTGGAAATGCTGTTGAATAACAAACATCCAAAAAAATAAAACAACCTATTATGGCAACACTAACAACAGAGGAAGTAGCCGCCCGGTTCGACGAGCTCGCCCGGCAGGAAAAGTGGTTTGAAATCCAGGACGAGCTTTTTGCCGATAACGTAAAAAGCATAGATCCTCCACACTCTCCTTATTTCGGCTATGCAGAAGGCAGGGCCGCCGTCCGCAAAAAGGGAGAAGATTTTGTGAAAAAGATCACGGAAGTACATCATCTTTACACCACTCCATCCGTGGTGGGTGGCAATCACTTTTCCGTGGGCCGTGGCACGGATCTCACCGTGGAAGGCTTCGGAAGAGTGAAAATTGATCAGATTATGTTGTATGAAGTGAGAGACGGAAAGATTGTGATGGAGCAGTTTTTTTATTAGGAAAACTGCTGCCACTCGCTGTAACCAGGTACGCGTTCACAGCGCTTTAAATCCCTGGTAGAAGAGCTTCCGCTACCGGAAGCTCAATTAAGTTTACGCTTCCACAGCTTTGCTCACTTTACGATACACAAACTCATGGTAAATATGCCTGCGGCAAAACCGTCCCGGTGTATCAGAGTTGATCAGTTTTGTGTACAACGTTTTGGGAACGTCGAAATACTCGTAGCTGCTGCCGTCTTCGAACTGAAGCTGGAGCGTTTGTTTCCGGTAAGAAAAATCCACGAGGGTGGAAGCCGAAATAGTGGCCGTATAATCAGGTAAAGCGGCAGCAATGGTTTCCGGGGCTATACTCACTAAAAAGTGATAGGCTTCAATCAGCTCTTTACTTTTAGCTTCCGCTTCCAGTTTCTGTTCTTCTGCCAGGCCTTCAAATTTATCAGGATGCCACTCCTTCATAAAGTTCCTGTAAATGGATTTTAATTCTTTTACTTCAGTAGTTTTGGTAACGCCCAATAACTTCCTGTAATCAGCTATTTTACTCATAATGTATTTATTCAAAAAATAAACAGGCTGATCATTATGAGCAGGCTACCATTTATCTTTACCTGAAAGCGCGCAAAGTTACGCTTTTTTAAGCGCGCGGCAAGGATTTATTTAACCTTATTGACAGCGGGTTTGAGCGGTATTCCATCTTATATGCCTAAAATCACTTATTTTACTGCTTCGAAAAACCGTCTTATGAGATTATTGTTATTGTTAACCACGTTGCTGTATTGTTTGCCCGCCCATTCCCAGCAACTGGACTCATTGAAATACCCCAATGGCTGGCTGTATTATCATACATATGGAAAAGGTATCCCCGTGATCGTGTTATCCGGTGGGCCTGGTAACTCCTGCCTGCAGCAGGAAGAGGTGGCCATTGAGTTGGGAAAGCGCTATCGTGCTATTTTACCGGAACAACGGGGCACGGGCTTATCTATCCCTGTGCCGTTCGATTCTACTACTATCAACCTGGAGGAGGCGGTGGCGGATATTCAGCGGCTGTTGCAAAAAGAAGGTATCTCCAGGGCTGTTATTTACGGCCACTCCTGGGGCGCTATGCTGGCCATGAGCTTTGCCGCCGCCCACCCGGAAAAGGTAAAGGCGCTGGTACTGGCTAACCCGGGCTACTACAAGTTTTCGGCCGATTTTATGACCACGCATATGAATAACCTGCGGGCAAGACTCGGAGTATCCGACCTGGAAACGATGGAATCGCTGAATAAGAAGATCGAAGCAGGGAAAGCAGATGGAAAGGACAGCGCGTTGTTTAACCGTACCGTGCGACTGGCATACATTTACAACAAAGCGGACATCGACAGTCTTATGGCGAAAATTTACGTGGCGAAACCTAATGTCCGTATGCAAACGCTGATGGTAACAGACCTGCAAAGGATACATTTTGATCTCAGTAAAAATCTGCCGCGGTATAAAGGTCCCATCACCGTGATAGGCAGCCGCCAGGACCCGCTGGCTTTTTACACCTATGAACTGCAAATCATTCGCCCGGGTATACAACTGCACTGGATACAGGCTGCAGGGCATTTCCCGATGTTTGAACAACCCCCTGCGTTTAACGAAGTATTGAACAAGGTGATGACC
>JBCNPS010000477.1:0-6006 GCA_039593235.1 Chitinophaga sp.
AAACACCACCGGCATGCACGCAAACGTCGCCAGCGTGGTCATGACCGTATGAGCGCCGTGGCACAGGAGCTGGAAAATTTCGATCCGAAAAGAGGAATTTAATATAAACGTCTTTAAACAGGAATGCAGCAGGGAAAGATCTCTGCTGCATTTTTTATCTTCCTGAAAACAAAAAAGAGACGCCTGATAAAAGCGTCTCCTTAGTTCCTTAGTGCCGAATAAAGGGGATTTATTAATAACGACGGTCGCGGGAACCATATCCTCCGCCGCCACGGTTATTACCACCGCCACCTTTGAAATTATTATTCGGTTGTTTAGGTCTTGCTTCGTTTACCATCAATTGCTTACCTTCGATTTCGCTGCCGTTCAAACTATCCATAGCCTTTGCTCCTTCTTCTTGATTAGGCATTTCCACAAAGCCAAAACCACGTGAGCGGCCTGTTTCGTGGTCTTTGATAACCTTAGCGGAGGTAACCTCTCCAAAATCGCTGAAAATCTGATGGAGATCCTCATCGTTCAACCTATAGTGCAGGTTGGCTACGTAAATGTTCATGATAACTGAAATTAAAAAAATGAAAAATAATATACTGAAGTTATGAAAATAAGTCTAATAAAAAAGTTAACGTTAAAATATTTTTGTATTTACCCGGATTTTTACTACTGTTTCACATACGTACATCCTTTGTAGTGACCTATTTGACTGGTGCCGAAATATTATTTAAAATAGTGCGCTGTAGCCGGAAAACCCCCGTTTTTACGGTTTTTTTTTCGTAAATTCAGTACATGATCCATTAAATTAAATTCATATGGGAGCGTTAAGTGAAACATGGTTTGCTGATGGTTATATTGACTTTGAGCTGAAAAAGTATACGCTGTTGGCTTATTTACAGGATATCAATCAACACTTCACCCAGAGCAGGCTGTACCCGCAGTTGTCAGACATTATCTTTCATTACAACAACCTGATTGCGTTCCGGGACAACAAACAGTTTTTGCAGCAACAGTTTCCCAAAAGACTAACGGCAGTGAATATCCAAAAACTGGAATTGCTGTATGAACAACTGATTGCTGATGATGAACTGATGGAGGAACTGGAATCCATTATCCAATATTCCCTGCCCCAGCTTAACAGCACTATCAAAGGGGGAACGGAAATTTATGAGTACGTTGCGGAGCATCTTAACATTTTCCCGGTAGGACTGGTACCGCTGGAAACCGCCGAAGGATACCTGTTGTTGTGCGATGGCCGGGGCAGGCAAACACTGGTATACACCTACCGGCTCACCATTTTTGAAAGGCACGACGAAAAGTACCGGGGCATTCATACACAATACCTTCAGGCCTATAGAAAAGACCTGGTACATACTATTAGTCATATCAAGAGCATGCTGATCCGGGAGCGTAACAACTTACCCAACCCTGCTGTATACTGTGTGGAAACGCCCCTGGTGGTGCCGGTCAATGAAACGCTGCTGCCCATAGCTAAAAGGAGCCTGGTGAAATACATTGCACAGGAGGCGGCTTAACGGCTAATTTAATGCCGGGGCGCTGGTTTCCCCGTCGTACCGGATCTCCAGGGTATGATCTTTCAGGAATGGGGCATAATACTGCTCCATTACTTTCTTTATTTTCTCTTTTGATTGCTGTATGTAGGTGGGATTACTTTCCAGCTGGGCGCGGGAGGTTTGGTAGAGTTTTTTCTGTACATCTGTATAGGTTTCATCGTCCTGGAACAGCAGCCATCCCTTACGGTTGGAAGTTTCCATTTTGTCCATTTTCAGTTCATAACTGAGCAGGCGGGGCGCCGGCAAACTGATAATGATCTTCTTATCGGTCATCTGAACTTTAAATGATTTATCGTCGATGTTTACCCCATATTTGGCCTGGTAGGGAATGGCGACCCATATGGTGTTTTCCAGGAATGCTTTTTTCAGGTTATCGGTCCAGTCGCCGCTGTTTTCAATATTACTTCTTTTAATACTGGCGCTTCCCTGCACATCCAGGCTGGCCAGTTCCGCAATTTCCTTTACAATAGTGCTGTTGGAAATCACCTGCTGACTCACATTGGTGCTGCCAAAGCGCTTGCCCAGCCAGAATACCAGGAGCGTAAACAATATAAATACAACGAGGTAAAGGATTTTCTTCATACCTGTAAATGTAATAAAAACCAGGGAGGCTTATAGCGGGTAGCCGTAACAGTTATCTCGTAAGACTATCAATGAGCGCAGCATGTTCCGGGTAAGCTGCCTGTAGCGGGGCTTTTTCGGCCAGTTCAAAATCGGCGAAATCGAACCCGGGCGCAACGGTGCAACCAACCAGCGCATAGCCTCCGGGCACTTCTACGCGGGAAGCAAACCAGTTGCCCGCCGTAATGATCACCTGTAAACTTTCATTGTTTTGGATGTCCCGTCCGAGCTTATGCACCAGCAGTTCTCCGCCTGGAGCTATTTCGTAGATCGTTAAGGTACTGCCGTCGTAAAAATGCCAGATCTCATCCGCGGCGATACGATGGAATGCGGAAAACTCTCCTTCTTCCAGCAAAAAATAAATGCAGGTGGAAGCATTACGGTTACCGCCCATACCGGCCGGAAGTGTAGCCATATCAAGTACCCATTGAGAGCGGTAGGTTTCGCGGAATGCGCCGCCTTCCACATGGGATTGCAGTTTCAGTTGTTCACGCCAGTGGGCTGCAGAATATTGCATAGTTATGCCTGTTAGGACCGGTAAATTAAAGAAAAAGTATGTAAAAGGGGATATTCCACATGATTGCTCCGGGCCACAGGCAAGCTTGCCCCGGAGAATAAAGTAATGATTTCAGGACATAAATCATAAATAATCCGTATCTCTATAGATACAGGTTATATATGGCTTATCTTAGGATTATCAATGAGTATACTATATGCTATCCCTCAGGGAGCCATACTTTTAACTGGCTACTGCCACCTGCTGCAGGTTGTTCACGGGCATGTGCGCAATAGTACCTGTTGCCCCTGCAAAATAAGAAGGCGCTTCGTGATTGAAAAGTAAATAATCCTTTATAAACATCGCCTGGTTATACCATGGAGTGGCGGCAACCGGTGTTTCCCATTCCGGCAAATTCAGCTGGCGCAGTGCGCTCAGGGCCGTTTTATAGCGGATCATCCGGGCATACAGTTGTGGCGGAACACCCACTATTTTGCTGAAGATCCTTTCCAGGGTGGGACGGGAAAGCCCGTAGCGGGTGGTCAGTTCTTCTATACTCACATTCCCCTGCATAATCACCAGGTAATCGGCCATATCATCTACTTCGCGGAGATTACCGGGTTGTTGTGATAGCGCATGTAAACAGGCATTATCCAGCAGCGATTCTATGCGTTGCGGGTCCTTTTCCTCTTGCAGGGCGGCTATCAGCTCCTGCCATACGGGTTGCGCGGCGGAGAGGTTACGGTAGTAATTGGTGAAGTTAGCTGTATCCATTCCTAAAAGCCGGTAGCATCCGTAGGCATTCAGCTGCACTACTGCCGCTTTTACCGGTCCCTGTACCTGTAACTGGCAGGCGCAGGTAAGATGCCCTAATACCGAACCGGCCGGCAGGGTAAATGCCTTGTGATTCACTGGTTTCACTTCTGCTTTCCCTTCAAGAATGAATACCATGTACTGATCGCCCAGGGCAAACAGGTTTTGCGGTAATTGGATAATGCCGCGGGTATCATCTTCCCAGTAATAATATTGCTTTACAAATGGACGCAATGCATCCGCAGGATGATGAATATGGAAGTTCATAGGTACAAAAATGTGGTGTTTAAGGATATCGCTATCGCTGCAGATCACACCATACGCTAAAAGTGGCGATGTTGATGTAAATATATGTTAAATAATTTATATTAAGGAAAATATATTTGGAGGATGAGGAAGGGGGTGGGGGAGGAAGGGATGCCTCAACCTCCGTTATCAACAGTTAATCCAAAACTGTTTACTCCCGTATTAACAAAAAAGCATCCGGCATTTTAAAAACGCCGGATGCTTTTTCGCTAATACATCCATGAATTTACTGCTGCAGATCCCAGCCCCAGTTGATCCCTTTCTCAGTGGCAGGCACGCCGCTCTCCAGCCATTGCGGAGCCGGTGCGCCTTTCAGGAAATGGTCAAAGAACTGCTGTTCCCTGCGCTGAATATCTTTACGGTTCTGGCGTTGCATGAGGTTATGCGCTTCGTTGTTGTAATTCAGCAACCATACGGGCTTGCCTAAACGACGTAAACCGGTGAACATTTCAATGCCCTGGTACCAGGGTACGGCGCCATCGGCATCATTGGCCATAATAGCCACCGGCGTATTCACCCGCGGGAGATTGAATAACGGTGAGTTTTCAATATACAATTCAGGCTTTTCCCATAGGGTAGCGCCGATACGGCTTTGTGAATGTTCGTATTGAAACTGCCTGTTCATGCCGCTTTCCCATCGGATGCCCCCATAGGCGCTGGTCATATTGGCTACAGGAGCGCCTGCCCATGCAGCTTTGAACAGGTTGGTTTGCGTAATGAGGAAAGCCACCTGGTAGCCGCCCCAGCTCTGGCCCTGGATGCCCATGTTTTTGCCATCTGCCCAGGGCTTTTTTGCCAGGTCTTCAGCAGCACTCACAATATAATCGTAGGCGCTTTTACCGGGATAACCGTTTTCATAGCTGATATCCGGTGCAAATACGAGGTAACCCCGACTTACAAAGAATGAAATATTCAACCGTGATGGGGTTGGCGCAGGCGCCTGGTAATTGTACAGCCCATCTGTTAATTTCTCGTAGAAATAAAAGAGCACAGGGTACTGTTTGGTGCTGTCAAAGTTTTCTGGCTTATAAAGAATGCCTTCTGCAGGTTTACCGCTGAAGGTGGTCCATTTATACAGCGATGCGGTGCCCCAGTTGTATCCTTGCTGCTGGGGATTGGTATGACTGATCTGTGTGGCTCTGGCGATATCATCTCCCGTAAAAACATCAGGAGAAAGCTCATACCGGCTACGGGTATACGAAAATACATTGGCATCCTTTGCTTTCAGCAGATCAGTGTAAGCATAAGGGCCAAGTACTACCGGTTGCAGGTTGGCGGATTTGCCGGATTTACGCGACAGGTCCAGCGAATAGAAGCCATTGTATTTGGTGCTGTCCTGGAAGGCGGTAAGCATCAGGCGATCGCCGGGCAGGAAAAACTTCTTGTCACGGTCCAGTTGCTGGTAGCGCAGGCGGATCTTGTTTTTCCGGCCAATGCCATTGGTAATGTTCACAGGTGCGGCTTTTCCGGCAGGATCTGTTTGCCAGATATCGTAGCGATCATAGATATACACATAGCTATCCTCTTTCATCCAGCCTGCAATGCCATATGAGTCCGGCACATCAGGATGATCATCTTCCTCGTCATATACCTTTGCGGGAATATTTTTGCTGATGCTTACTGCCGCGCCGGTGGCGTTATTGTAACTGAACCACTCCCGGTTTACGAGGTCGTACCAGATGATATATTTTCCGTTGGGGGAGATGAAAAAGCGGCCGTCCAGCTTTTCTTTGATCTTTTTCCTCGTGCCGTCATTGATGTTAACGAGGTACGCTGTTTTGAGCGTACGGCCCACCCATTGCATGGGAATGCGTTCGCCTTTATCCGTATAGCCGAGGGCGTAGGAACTGTTCCCTTCCGCAGCGGTGATCACGGTTTCCAGGTCTTTATCACTCAGCTGGATCACGCGTTTGCTGCCGGGATAATATACCGCTGCATAGCTTCTCTTCAGTTCTTTATCTGCATTTTTCAGCTGCATGGGCTGCAGGTAATCATCTTTATAATTCCAGATATCTACTTTGGCTACTTCAAAATCCACGATGTTGGTATCTTTCACCGGGAGTATAGGGGCGGTGCCGAAGAACAGGCGCTGACCGTCTTTACTGAAATAGATCAGGCTGTTGGGGCTGATGCTCCTGCGTACCGGAAATCAAGCGCCTGCTGGCCCGCAAGCCGCTGGCGGCGACCGCCTGAAGCGAGCCGCGA
>JBCNPS010000478.1:0-5958 GCA_039593235.1 Chitinophaga sp.
GTCTGGTTCTTCTCTGCCAGTGCTTCCGCCCTGATCAGGTACATTTCACCGGTCCTGAACAGTTTGATATCGGCCAGGCCAAGGCTACCGGATGTACCGGCGTATTTATTCACCAGGTATTGGGAGTTACCCGCGCCGCGGGTATCATCGAACTTGATATAAGCAGGATAACGTACATCATGGGTTTTATCGAACAGGTTGATCAGCTCAAAGGAAGGAACATATAACGCTACATTCCGGTTAAAATAAACGCTGCCTATTAAACCATCGTTGCTGCCTGCTACCTGTTTCAGTTTCCAGATCACTTCACTTTCCTTTGTATCCTTCCAGATGCCCGGGAAATCGGCAGCAGATGCCAGTGGTAATGCATCAATGGCTTCGGTGGCATAGGTTACGGCGTCGTCCCATTCTTTTGCATATAGTGCCACTCTCGCCTGTATGGCGGATATAGCAGGAAGCGTGATCCTTGTGTTGTCGTCAAAATCAGCAGGCACGAGTGTTTTAGCCAGCTGCAGATCTCTTTCTATAGCTGCTACCACTTCTCCAAAAGTATTACGGGAAGGAAAACTGTTAACGGCGGTATCCATATAAGGCACGCCCATGGCGGCAGGCTCATATGCTTCTGCATAACTCTGCAATAGCTGAAAATGGCAATAAGCGCGCAGCGCCAGCGCTTCTCCGCGGTACTGGTCTTTCAGCGCAGTTTCTTCATCTCCTTTGGGCGTAACGGCGCCCATAGCGCCTAATACGCGGTTGGCGCGGTCGATGGCCACATAATATTCTCCGAAAGAACCGGTGATGGTAGTACTGCTGGGATCAATCTGCCAGCGGTAAGTAGCTACGCCGCCACCTGTACCGTTTTCACTGGGCAGGGTGCATTCATCCGTAATCAGCGATATGCTGTAAATGGTGTTATAAGTAAGCCCGGAATAGGCGCCAAGCAAACCTCCGTTCAGGTCGTTCACTGTGCGGAAAGTTCTTCCCGGATCAATGATACTGTCGGTGGGCGACAGATCCAGTTGTTTGTTGCAGGCAAGGATACACACTGATAATGCGAGTGCCAGGTAGCTGAAAGTATATTTGAAATAGCGGATTGTCATAAGCTCAATGATTTAAAAATTAACGTTCAGACCAAAAGTGTAGGTTCTTGCGCTGGGGTAATCAAACCTGCCGTCGCCGTTGTTATTTTCCGGATCAAAACTTTTCCATTTGGTCCAGGTGTACAGGTTCTGCGCCTGTGCAAATACCTGGATGCCCTGTACAAATTTGATATGGGTCATTATTTCTTTCGGAAAATTATAGCCGATATTCACATTCCTCAAACGCAGGTAAGAAGCGTCCTGGATATCTTTGGAAGAGAACCCCCTGCTGGCGTCGAACTTAGGCAGGATGGCATTATCGCCAGGTTTTTTCCAGCGGTCGTACAGCATGCGCACCGATTGGTTGCTGCTGGCAAAGCTGGGATTTTCATTGAAATAATCTTCGTTGAGATACCGCATGGTTTTATCTGCAAACGTAAACAGTGCATTCAGGTAAATACCTTTCCAGGTAAGGCCGGTATTAAATCCACCGGTGAAAGGAGGAATATAGGTACCAAATTCTGCTACGCTCAAAGCCGTTTCATTATAATCGCTGGTTTTATTGCCTGATCTGTCGTAATACAAAGGATCGCCTGTTTGCGGATCCACACCGGCCCATTTAGGCGCATAGTGGGAGCCGTAAGGAAGCCCTACCCTAACGATCTGCGTAGTGCCCTGCGCAAATTCACCGGCGGTGCCCAGGTCGGTGATCACGTTCTTATTATACGCAAAGTTCACTCCTACGGTCCAGGTGAGATCTTTTCCCTTCACAATATCTCCCTGCAGATCCACTTCTATACCCCTGTTGCGCATAGCGCCGGAATTGAGGAACATGGTATAAAACCCGGAAGTAATAGATAAAGGCTGTTCTATAAAGAGGTTATTGGTTACTTTATTATACACATCCGTTACCAGGCGGATGCGGTTATTCATTACGCCCAGGTCGAAGCCCACGTTAAACTCTTTGGCATATTCCCAGTCGTAGTTAGGATTGCCCGGCTGGTTAGGTACAATAGCCGGCGTACCGCCATACTGGTCGGTTCCGTAAGTACGGAAATAAGCGAAAGGCCCCAGGTTGGAAAACGGATTGGCAGAAGTACCATAGCTGGCCCTGAAACGCAGGTTATCCACAAAGCTCACATCTTTCAAAAAATTCTCTCTCTTTACTTCCCATCCAACACCAAAGGAATAGAAGCCATGCCAGCGGTTATTGGGCGGTACGGTAGAAGCGCCGTCGTACCTGTAACTGGCATTCAGTGTATACTTTTCATTGAAGGTATACCGGCCTACGCCAATGTAGGAGGCCAGTGCGCTTTTGGTGCGGCCGCCTCCAAGCAAAGGACTGTACGGCGATCCCGGCGTAATGGCTGCGGGTGTAGCAGGCAGCCTGTCGTCCAGGTCGTAACCGGTATAATCAAATGCGCGGTAGTTATTTTTGGTGAACTCAAAATACCCTGATACTTCAAAATCATGTTTACCGGTCACTTTGGAATACGTTAACCCGGAAGTACTTACCAAAGTAACGTTCCTGGTTACGCCTTCTCCAAAACTACCTCTTCCGCCATTATCCACTTTATAACCGGAATACGAATCCGGGTTGATATAGCGTTCGGTGGTAGTTTCCCTGAAGTCTATGCCCAGCCTGGTTTTCGCTACCAGTCCTTTTGCCAGTATATAATTCAGTGAAGTACCGATAATGCTTTTCAGCTGGTTGTCTTTACTGCTGGTATTTAACATAGCTTCCAGTGAGTTACTGCCTTCACGAAGGTCGTACACCGGATACACATCATCGTTATAGTTGGTTACCAGTGTGCCATCCGGTGCATAGGGATATTCATAAGGCAGGGCGTAGTACACGGCAGCCAAAGGGTTGCTGCCGCTGCTGGACGCTTCTCTTTCTATAAAGGAAGATTCAGAATAGGCAAGGCCTACATTGATATTGGCGCTTAATTTACCGGCGTTGAAATCCAGGTTATTCTTAAAACTGTAGCGTTTCAGTTCAGAACGCCTGGCGATACCCTGCTGGTCGTAATAGTTTACAGAGCTATAAAACCGCACATTGTCGTTACCCCCGCTTACACTCAGTTGTTGTTCCTGGAATTTACCTGTTTGCAGAAAAATTTTCCGCCAGTCGGTATTCATACTTCTTAAGCTGTCGAGTATATGATCTGCTTCACGTTGTTCCTCCGGCGTTTTACCGGCGTAGTCCGGGTTTTTATTGGAGAACTCCCAGCCCGGGCCCAGGTTGGCGCCGGTTTCCAGTCCTATTTCCTCCTCAAACTGCAGATGTTCTTTGGAGTTCA
Source organism: Chitinophaga sp. (assembly GCA_039593235.1). GTDB lineage: Bacteria > Bacteroidota > Bacteroidia > Chitinophagales > Chitinophagaceae > Chitinophaga. The sequence continues at coordinate 3,383 of JBCNPS010000478.1, forward strand.
TCATCTGGAATTTGGGGGTGGTCATATTGGAAAAACCATATTGCGATTTATAGGATACTGCTATTTTCCCGGATTGTCCTTTTTTGGTGGTGATCACGATCACGCCGTTGGAACCGCGGGATCCGTACAACGCTTTGGCGGAGGCATCTTTCAACACGGTAACAGAGGCGATGTCTGAAGGGTTGATACCCTGGAACTGGCCCGCTTCGATGGGAATACCATCCATTACATATAAAACGGAGGAGCTGCCGTTAATGGTACCTACGCCTCTTACCGTAACAGTGGCGGCGGCGCCTGGCTGACCGGAACCTGCAGATACCACCATTCCCGGTACGCGGCCCTGTAGTATCTGGTCGAAGGTGGCCATAGGCACCTGTGTGATCTTATCGGCGCCTACTACGCCGGCAGCGGCGGTAGATTTATCCCTTGCATAATTCGTATACCCGGTAACCGTTACTGCATTCAGCGTCTTGATATCTTCTGTTAATACCACGTTGATCTCCCGCCTGTTACCGATAGTTACCTGCTGGCTCACATAGCCTACCAGTGAAAACTGGAGTGTGGTGGCATTATCCGGGGCTACGAGCGTATATGCGCCATCTGAATTGGTAAGCGTACCGGCGGTGGTGCCGGTGGCGCGGACCGTAACACCGGGTAAAGGCAGGTTATCCAGGCCCCTTACGGTTCCTTTGATAGTCATATCTACGGCAGCGGTACTTTCTGTGCCGGCGTATACTACCACCAGCCCGTCTTCTTTCAGGGTGTAGGCCAGGTTGGTGCCTGCAAATGCCTGTGAGAGCACAGCATCCAGCGTGGCTTCTTTTGCTGCAACGGTCACTTTCCTGTTTTCAGGCAGTGTTTTATCGTGGAATACAAAACGGTAAGCCGTTTGATGCTCCAGTGTTTTCAGCAATTGTTTGATACTTGTTTCTTTCACCTGCAGGGTAATCGTTTCCTGCGCGAAACAAATAGCCTGCACCTGAAGGCAGGTCAAAAAAAGAAGAACAGTCAATTTCATAGTAAGCAGCAATTTGCCGGCGGGAACAGGTTTCCCTTTCCATTCCAGGAATACAAGTTTTAACATACCTTTGATGTTGGTTTAGTTAATGATCATTCAGGACATTTTCTAGCCTAAATCCGGGGGAAGTGTGCCAGCACTCCCCCTTTCTTATTTGGTTGATATATAAACTGTTTTATTTACTGATAATGATTTCCCCGTTCACCATCTTAAAACTGAACGGATAAGATAACTGCAATGCATCCAGCGCTTTCAGGATGGTTTCACTTTCAAAGGTGCCGGAATACCGGTAATGCTTCACGGTTTCATCTGCAAAGGTGACCCGGATACCATACCATTTCTCCAGCTTCCCTGCTATTGTTTCCAGCGGCTCATTTTCAATTTCCAGGCGATTCCTTACCCAGGCTATTTCCCGGGCCTTATGGTTCACCGGGTCCGCATCCAGCGGCACTATTTTAAACGGTGTAGCCGGTGTGGGCAATGTAACTGCGTTCGTTGTCAGTTTCTGATTTGGTTGTAGTACGATCCTTTCTTCCGGTCTGCTGTTGAGCGTAACCTCCACCTTGCCTTTAAACAGGGCGGTTTCCGCTTCATGGCTGCCGGCATAGGCGCTTACGTTAAAAACGGTGCCCAGCACCTTGATATCAAAAGCAGCAGTATGCACTATAAAAGGGTACTGCGCATGTTGTGTTACATCAAAAAAAGCTTCGCCTGTAAGGGTGAGCTTCCTGTTGGCTTCATTAAACCCGGCGGCCAGTTCCACCGAGCTGTTCTTCCGCAGAATAATGGAGGAACCATCCGGCAGCACTACTGTTTTACGGGGATCGTTGCCTGCATTGATCACAATGCTTGTTTTGGGAGATGTGATATCTGCCGGGGTGTTATGTTGGCTAAACAGGTAAATGGCGCCTGCCAGTATTACTATACCCGCCAATGCGGCGGCATACTTAAATAATGAGCTGATTTTTTTACGGGAGGAAGGAATGGCCTGTTCCGGCTGTTCTTCCAGGGCCATATGAAGCAGGTCATACCGGGCAATACCGTCTTTCAGGTGTTTGAGTTGTTCCAGGCGGCTCCCCTGGCGGGCAGACAGTACCCCGATCATATACCGGGCTTCCTGTACAGCAGCGGCTTTTTCAGGATGGCGGGCTATCCAACCCTCCCAAAATAATACGTCGGTGTCGTTCTCTTCCAGGCAATAGCGCTGGAAAGATTCATCACATGCAAAATCGGCGGCTTCGAAATCCTGGAAATTCATGTAGGTAATGCCTTTGATTATACAGACGGCAAAACCGGTCGTTTTTCCTAAGGTTTTTTATAATTTTTTTTAGGGAGATGGGAAACGCCCATTACTTCAGCATTTTCCTTAGTGATTCAATGCGTCATAAATGGTAATATAAGCCGTTTTTACTTTTTCAGGAAGATGGGAAACGCCCGCTACTTCAGCATTTTCCTTAATGCTTTAATGGTGTCATAAATGGTATTGCAGGCCGTTTTTATTTTTCTCAGGGAGATGGGAAACGCCCGCTACTTCAGCATTTTCCTTAATGCTTTAATG
>JBCNPS010000479.1:0-5890 GCA_039593235.1 Chitinophaga sp.
ACATCGCCGGCTCCAGGGCCCGCACCAGGTCCGCCGAGGGCTTGCGCAAGCTCGCCGGGCGCACGCCATTGTGAAATTCCACGGCCGCGGAGAGGTACATGTTGCTCTACAGCGAGATCTCCGCCTTATATCCCAGCTGTTCCAGCCCATAGGTGGCCCGGGCGCCCATTTATGAAAGTCCTGGCTTTGCCCGTGCTGCGCAAAAAATGTGGTAAGGATAATGAGAGCTAATAATCGCATCATGATGATAGTGTTGTTATAATTGACATGGAATTTATACGGTGCTAAGGAACTACCGGAGGGCTAAAGTAGTGAATTATAAATTATAATTGTCAATTTAACACTTTAATTTTTTATGGGGAGATGAAGATGCAGTCTGGAAGGACTTTCAGAGGGTAGTAATAAACCGGGCGGGCCTGTACAATATTACTCAAGTTACTTCTTTACGAGGAGAATGCTTTGTTCCTGCAACAATGTATGTTTACACTTTAATTTTCTTTATAAAGCAACCCTGTGAAACAATGGTTCACAGGGCTGCTTTGAGAGAATACTATTGTTCTTTTTTTGTTGCCTCCTGCGGGTGGCTGTCTTTATGCGAAGGCGGCTGGTTTTCCAGCAATGATGCTTTTTTTTCGATGGCCTCTTTGGTCGCAGGATCTTCAGAAGTAACCCCGGAGTTGTAGTTTCCTCCAACAGACGTTTTTTCTTCCTTATCCTTTCCGGGAACGGCCTTTGAGCTTTTGTTATTTGTGTTTTGCGTTTTCATAAAAATGTTATTTAGTGATTCGATAGAAATCCCTGTTTGCTTTATGAAAATAGCCGCAGTAACTGTACCAATAGTAAACAGGTAGCGAACGCAGCGTAATGGTATACGCAGTGCTTAGCTATAAACAGCTGGTACCGTTAGTATTGGCTAATACCGGCAACCTGTCCATGAAGTGAGGAACGTGGAAGTTTTACCGCGTATTGATTTTTTTGAGGAAGTAATTTTACGTAAGATAGCAGCACATCCGGCACATCTTTATCAAAAATGCCCTACTTTGGTATTGTCAAACTGACACATCCTGAAATAAATAATTACTGATGCCACGTACCCATTTATCAACCCGTTACACCTTCCTGTTTCTTTGCGTATACTTGTTTACCGCTGCTGTTACCGCCGCTGCCCAGGAAAAACCCATCACTGTTTCTTTTGAAAAAGCCCCTCACAGTTTCCCGCTGGCAGTTAACAATCATATATCCACTTTTATTTATGATTCACTGGATGCCGAAGTAGTAGCCATCGCGCTAAAAGCACTGAAGAACGATATAAGGATGATCACAGGGCATGAAGCCGCCACGGCACATATCATCGCCCCTGGTGGATACCCGTTAATTGCAGGCACAATCGGAAATTCATCTTTCATAGATCAACTGGTAAAATCCGGTAAACTGCCAGTAACCGGGGTGAATGGTAAATGGGAAACATTCGGTATCAGCCTCGTGAACAACCCGGTGAAGGGAGTAAAAAAAGCGGTGGTGATTTACGGAAGCGATGCCAGGGGAACTGCGTTCGGGATATTTGAACTGTCCAGGATGATAGGCGTGTCCCCGCTGGTGTGGTGGGCTGATGTAACGCCGGCGCAAAGGAAGGAAATCTATCTTGCAGGGAGCAAAAGTATCTATGGCCCTCCATCAGTAAAGTACCGGGGAATATTTATCAATGATGAAGATTGGGGAATGCAGCCATGGGCTGCCAAACATATGGACACTGTTATAAAAGATATTGGCCCCCGTACCTATGAGAAAGTGTTTGAGCTGATGCTGCGGATAAAGGCAAATTATATCTGGCCTGCCATGCATCCCTGCACCAAATCATTCTGGTTTTACCCCGAAAACCCGGTACTGGCCCGTAAGTATAGCATAGTACTGGGCGCCAGTCATTGCGAACCGCTTTTGCGGGGAAATGTATTTGAATGGAGCCGTCATTTTGAGCAGGAGTACGGGGAGAAGCGCGGTGAATGGCGGTATGATGTGAACAGGAAGCAGATCGACCGGTACTGGAACGACCGCGTGATACAATCCCGTAATAATCCTGCTGTTTATACCGTAGGGATGAGAGGAATCCATGATAGTGATATGCCCGGACCGGATTCGAAAGAAGGGAAGAAGACACTGCTGGAAGAGGTGATCCGGAACCAGCGTAACTTGTTGAAAGATGGTCTTGGTAAACCGGCTGCCGAGGTGCCGCAGATATTTTGCCCTTACAAAGAAGTACTTGACCTCTACCGGTTAGGAATGGAACTGCCGGACGACATTACGCTGGCATGGGCGGATGATAATTATGGATATATACGGCAGTGTTCCGATCCGCAGGAACAAAAAAGATCAGGCGGCAGCGGCGTGTACTATCACTTCTCTTATTGGGGCGCCCCGGAAGATTTCCTGTGGTTGTCTACCGTTTCGCCTGCATTAACCAGTTACGAACTTACCAAAGCCTGGCAGCTGAATGCTCAGCGGTTGTGGGTGTTCAATGTAGGAGATATCAAGCCGGCGGAAATGGAAATGCAGTTTGCAATGGACCTGGCCTGGGATGTACAGCGATGGCCGCCCGAAAAGGCGCATTTATACCCGGAGTACTGGGCGGAGCAAACCTTTGGAAAGGATGCTGCTAAAAGCGTCGCGTATATTAAGCAGGCGTATTACCGCCTTGCTGCATCTGGGAAACCGGAGCATCTCGACCGTATTACCTTTACACCGGGAGAAATAAAAAAGCGCTTAAACGACTATCATCAACTGGTAGCCGCCACTATGGAAGCCGGAACGCATATCCCGGAAAGGCTCAAGGATGCCTGGTTCCAGCTGATTAGTTATCCCGTGCTGGCCTCCGCCGCCATGAATGATAAAGTGCTTTATGCAAGGGAAAGTGTCCGCCTGGCCGCTGCCGGAGATAGTACCGCGCTGGTATATGCAGAAAGATCAAAATCGGCTTACGAAACTATTCAGCAATTAACTACTAAATACAATAAGGAAATAGCCGGTGGAAAATGGGATGGAATGATGGACGCCGCTCCCCGCAAACGTAAGGTCTTTGACATGCCCGCAACGGCTACCCCGGAAATGATCAAAGCGCCGGCTGCCGGCCAGGTTGCGCCGGTTACCTCACACGTGATTGCTGTACCCGCCGCCGCCTACCTGGCAAAAGGCAATGACAACGGGGCATTGAAAACAATTGAAGGACTGGGTACAGGAAAGAGCGGGTTAACCGTGTGGCCAATGCTGATAAGATCCTTTAGCGAAAAGGATATTACAACAGCGCCGTATGCCGACTATAAAGTTCCGGTGGTAAAAGGCAGGAACAGGATAACGGTGAGATGCTTACCCAACTTCCCTTTGTACACGGGAATGTACCTGCGTTGCGCTATTTCCATTAACGGCGAAGCGCCGGTATTTATGAACCTTGCCAACCCTGCAGAAACACCCGCCTGGGCTGTTAATTTACTAAGAGGGTATGCCGGGGGAGAAACTATCTGTAACAGCGATTCAAACGGCGAAAAGACGATCCGTATCTATTTCCCTGATCCCGGCCTGGTGATAAACAGCGTCGCCGTGTCATCGCTTCTTCCTTAAAAAAATGCGTCGCCATTTGCAGGACCTGCGTTAAAGGCCGTCAAATATCTCCGCATAGCGTTTCCGGTTTATCCCGTTTTCTCCTTTCCATCCGCCTAAAGGCAGGATAATGTCGGAGCGGAAGGAGGTGGTGAGGTTTTCACTCGCCTTCCACAGTTCCTTCTGTGTGGAGAACGCCTCGTATTTGGGCTTTATGAATGTATTGGGTAGTATGCCGCATTCTGCAAGTGTTTGTAAGATCCCATAGCGTTTGTATTTATCTGTTTGATCCAGCACCTTATGCGAAGCTATTCTTTTCTCCAGTTGCCCCGGCGTTTCTTTTGCATCTGCCGCTGCAATGAAGTCCAGCAGCTCCGCTAATTTTTGTTTATCCGTATTGTTAACGGCGGGCATGTCAAATGTGATGGCTTCTTCCAGTTCAATCAGGAAATGCAGCGGCATTTCATTCCAGGAATGCCCGATGTAGTAAGTGTATAGCTGGTGGGTTTTATCTGTTGTTTCCTTTTCCGGCAGGCCGCATATTTCACAGTTTTTTTTGCCGGAGAAGGGATGCTTGAACAGGTGCTTTATATACACGTAGCTCATCAGTGTTTGCCTTGCCCTGGGCATTTCTCCTGTTAATCCTTTCAGGAACAATGCCGCAGCAAAATGCAGCGTTAGCTTTTTATGCTGTTGCAATTTCAGCAACCGGTCCAAAGCATGGTCGTGGTCAAAGGTTTCAAACTGGTTGGGCGCGAACCCGGAATGGTGCAGCGTTTCAAGGTCCGCCGGAGTTACAGTTGCCGGGATTTTATGCTCATGCCTGTCCAGCGTGGGATTATAAAATCCATTTTCGTAGTGATATACCTTTTTTAGTATCGATAGTATTTTCTTGTCCATATAGCTGTTAAAGTTAGATTTCACCTGACTGGCAGGACCCTAAATCTACATTAAACTTATATCCGGCAGAAAAAAATGCCCCCGTTAAATTTTCTTATATTGCAGTATGAGAATGTTACTGTTAGCCATATTGTTAACCATCCTTCCCGGTTGCTATAACAATAGCCCCAGCCATAACAAAAGCCGTGAATTGGTACCGGATCCGGAGGGAAAGCAAAAAGATACATTTGCAATACCTGCTGATTCACTCCATATAGAAAGATACGCTTGCAAAGAAACCTGTATTATGAGCATGCACCTGATTGAAGACCTCGTAGAGGAAACCATACATCTGACAGACACCGCTGATCTGCCAGCCGGGCAGAAAAGAAGTATCCTGGGTAATTTATTTACCCTGCAGTCCTGGTATTTTGACGCCGGCTACACCCACTTCAGGGTAATGGATGTTTTACTCAGGTATAGGTTCGTTTATAAAATAAACCTGGCGGAATATCCTGGTATAGCTGCATCAGCCGTTTTTGATAAGGAAACCGGCGGATGGGTGAAAACCAATGATGAAAACAATACGCCATTAGGCTATGCAGTGGTAGAAAATGAAAAGACCTGGCTATACTTCGATGCCGGTGGGGCGCTCTGGCAGCGCCTTTGTGAGGAGGGAGCATTGCAGGGGGAAGACCAGGAGTCTCCGGGAAAATTATCTGTTCCGGATCTGATCCACCTGGTATTAAAAGAGGCAGAGAAACAACGACAACCCGTGTTGCTGGAGCAATGGTATGCATTGCTGGTGAATGCCATACTGGCTGCCGACTTTTCCGCTGAAGACGGCATTCCCCCAACATTCAGCGGCCTGGTGCAACACGAAGTACTGAACAGCATCCGTACAATTGCCCAAAGGAACCAATCAGGCAACAGGCGCAAGAACAACGATAGCGATAACGACAACTACCTGGAACTCCCCGGTCTGAAAGCCACATTGGAAACAACACAGAATGTAGAAGAGGCTTACAGGATCCGCTTCCTGCTTGATCTGAAAAAACCGGTAGCAGCGCTTACTACTTCCTATGAGAAAGAAATTAAAGCAACAGCTCACCCGGAAAAGAAAACAGACCTGGTGTTCCGGCAGGTGAATGCCTTCCTGGAGGCAGATAACTGGACCTATGCACCCCAGCAGGAACAACGCTGGCTTTGGTATAAAGACACCCCCGCACAGGACCGCCGGTTTATTATGCTCGATCTGGACGTGGAGAAAAAGACCTTGTTCTGCAAACAGGCATTGCAACATGCGTTGCTACTGGAATGGCAACACATGGAAGCAGATACCCTGCCCCGCCATTTCCATTTTTACAGGGATATTGTAGCCTTTCTCCCCGATAGCAGCACAAGGAAAAGCATCAGCCAGTGG
>JBCNPS010000048.1:0-20570 GCA_039593235.1 Chitinophaga sp.
GGCGGCTATCCCGCCTGGAGAGTGGCAAGGCTCAACATACTGCAGGTGCTGAAAGGTAAACTGGGATTGGGCAAAGGCAATGGCATGCGTAACGGCCTTATTGTTGTGCAGTTTATGGTAGCGGTGGTATTGATCAGCTGTACTTCCGTCATCTGGCAACAACTTAATTTCATACAGTCGGCCCCGTTAGGGTATAATAGTTCCCGGGTGATCAGCATTCCACTTGATAATGCAACACCATCTGATATTGCTACCATGAAAAACCGGCTTGCGGAAATGCCGGAAGTAAGAAGTGTGAGCGGCAGTATGCTGAATCTGGGTATGGGAAGAGACGGTTCTTCCGGCAGCTGGATCCGGGGTTTCACTTATAAAGACCGCCATGTGAACACCCAATACCTGGGAGTAGATTACAACTATGCCAGAACGCTGGACCTGAAAATATTATCCGGCCGCGATTTCTCCCAGGAATACGGAACAGACAGCAGCGCCGTGGTAGTGAACGAGCAGATGGCAAAACAACTGGGCGTAACAGACCCTGTGGGGTTGAGCTTCCGCATGGGAGACGACGAACCGCCGGTACATGTGATCGGTTTGGTGAAAGATTATCACTTTGAATCATTGCATAAAAAAATTGAGCCGTTGATGATGACCATGAACGCTCCGCTGGGCTATATTTTCGTAAAAGTAGAAACATCCAACCCGGTGGCTTCCCTGAAAAAGATCGGAACAACCTGGAAGAGCGTCAATGAGCTGGCGGAAAGCGACCCGTCTTTCCTTGATGAAAACACGCAACGGTTGTACCAGCAGGAACAGCGGTTTTCAAAAATATTCATGAGCGGTGCAATGCTGGCGGTGATCATTTCCTGCATGGGATTATTTGCCATCGCTGTACTGGTAATGGCACACCGGAAAAAGGAGATCGGCATCCGCAAAGTACTGGGCGCTTCAGTAAGCGGTATTGTGCTGCTGTTGTCAAAAGATTTCCTTCGCCTGGTATTGGTAGCGGTGTTGATAGCTACTCCTGCCGCCTGGTATTTTATGCGGCGCTGGCTGGAAGGATTTGAGTACCACACAACTATCCACTGGTGGGTGTTTGGAATAGCCGGCCTGATGGCTGTATGTATTGCATTTATAACGGTAAGCCTGCAATCGGTGAAAGCTGCACTGGCAAACCCTGTAAAAAGTTTATCCCGGGATTAACCTAAAAATCGCATTATGATGTGGCGTAATTATCTGAAAACGGCTGTAAGGAACCTGATGAAACGTAAGCTGTATTCGGTGATCAATATCACCGGTCTGGCTGCCGGCATTGCCTGTTTCATACTGCTGGCGCTGTACCTCCGCAATGAATGGACATATGACAGCTTTCATGCCCACGCTGCGGAACTGTACCGTATCCGCCTCGATTATGGTGAGAAAGACCAGGAAGTTACCCACACTGCACTCACCCCTAATGGCCTGGCGCCGGTGATGAAAGATTTCCCGGAACTGAAATACATCTCCAGGGTATATCTTGCCTCTGCCACAATAGCCAATGGCGATAAAGTGATGAACGAAAAGCGTTTCATTTATGCAGATCCGGCCTTTTTCAGCATGTTTTCTTTCCCGTTATTATCGGGAAATGCAACTACCGCACTGAGCGGGCCTGATATGATAGTGCTTTCTGAAACAATGGCCAGGAAGTACTTTGGAACCACTGATATAGTAGGGAAGCTGTTGAAGATCGATAATAAAAAAGAATACCAGGTAACTGGAGTAGCGGCAGATGCGCCTGCCAATACGCACCTGAAGTTTGATTTCGTGGCCAGTTATGCTTCTCTTGGAAAAAAAGCCAACTGGAATGCCGCCAATGATTATACTTATGTACAGCTGGCTGATAAGGCCACTGCCGGCGCATTGCAGGAAAGATTAACCAACCTGGTAAAAGAACAAATGGGAAGCGCTGCCAGGAACGGCGCTACGCTTGCTTTTGTGCCGGAGCCTGTACCGGGTATTCATCTTCATTCTATTGCCTGGAACTCAACAGAAAGAGGCGGGGATATCCGCTATAATTATATTCTTACCATTATAGCAGCCTTGTTGTTACTGATTGCGTGTATCAACTTTATGAACCTTGCTACGGCCCGTTCCGCGGAAAGAGGCCGTGAAATTGGTGTGCGGAAAGCCATGGGCGCCATACGCGGGCAGCTGTTCTGGCAATTCATTGCCGAATCCACGCTGATCACCTTTTGCGCAATGACCCTGGGAGTAATCATTGCTATCGTATTACTGCCGGCCTTTAATGACCTGGCCGGCGTTTCCCTGAAACTGGGAACAGGCGGTTATCAGATCTATCTTTGGCTGGCCTGTATCTTTCTGTGTACTACGTTGCTTGCGGGTACCTATCCGGCCTTGTTCCTCTCCGGTTTCCGGCCGGTGCAGGTACTAAAGGGAGGGATGATGCCAGCTTCCGGCGGCAATATCAGGAAAAGCCTGGTGGTATTCCAGTTTGCCGCCTCCGTGTTCTTCATCATCTGCACGTTGGTGGTAGGCAACCAGTTGAAGTATATCCAGCATAAAAAGATCGGGCTTGACAGGTCGCAGGTACTGGTACTGTCGGGCGAAAACTTTAACTCCCGGATGCTGGAAACTTTCAAAGGCCGGCTGCTGCAGCAATCGGGCATAAAGCAGGTGAGTGCTTCCTACGACTCGCCGGTATCCGTTGAAGGTGGCTATACCATTGCCAACCTGGAAGGAAAACCCGCCGATTACAGCATGAATATTACCGCCATCCCGGTAGAAAAGGATTACCTGCAAACGATGGGAATTTCACTGCTTTCCGGCGCCAGCTTAACCGATGCAGATATACAGGACGTTTTAAAGGAAGATAAAGACCGGGTATACCATTTCTTTCTCAATGAAACCGCTGTGAAACAGCTGGGGTGGACACCTGAAGCAGCCATAGGAAAACGGATGGTGATGAATGGCCGCTCAGGAACCGTGAAAGGGGTAATGAAAGACTTCCATTTTGCTTCCATGAAAAGCAAAATTCAACCTATCGTTGTTTTCCCGGAATATGAATGGTTCGGGGAAGTACTCATTAAAACTTCGGCCGAAAACCAGCAACAGGTAATAGCAGGCATAGAAAAGATCTGGAAGGAATACCTGCCGGCGGTGCCTTTTGAATATCATTTTATGGATGAAGACTTTAACAGCTTATATAAATCGGAATTTAGGACCGGTACCATTTTATCAACCTTTTCAATTGTTATTATCCTTGTTTCCTGTCTTGGTTTACTGGGGCTGGCCGCATTCACTGCGGAACAGCGTACCCGCGAGGTGGGTATACGCAAAGTGTTGGGCGCTTCTGCCGCCAGTGTGGTGGCATTGCTGTCAAAAGACTTTATTAAACTGGTGCTGATAGCGCTTTGTATTGCCTCGCCATTTGCCTGGTACATCATGCATCAATGGCTGGAAAGTTTTGCTTATCATGCCCGCCTGAGTGCAGGCACTTTCCTGCTGGCAGGCGTTGTGGCCATAGTGATTGCCTTGCTTACAGTGAGTTTACAGTCCATAAAGGCAGCATTAATGAACCCGGTTAAAAGCCTGAGATCAGAATAAGCGATATTGATGGCGGAAGCCACCAGAAGTATAAAAACAACCAGGGCGGCATTCAGCAACCCTGTTAATGCATTAAAATCTGGATAACGGGGTCAGCTACTTTTAATTATATTGCTGAGCCGATATGCAGAAATATCAACATAAATAAAAAACAAATTACCGATCATGATACAATTGCAGAAAATTTCCAGGCATTACCCGGTAGGATTCGGAAAAAACTACATCCTGAAAGATATTGACCTTACTATAAATGAAGGCGAGTTTGTATCGATTATGGGACCCTCCGGCTCCGGAAAATCCACCTTACTGCATATTATGGGATTGCTGGAAGAGCCTTCCGAAGGACAATACCTGTTTGAAGGAGAGCGTGTAGACAGGATGAACGAGAAAAAAAGGACCCAACTGCACAGGGGATCTATTGGTTTTGTATTCCAGGCCTATCACCTGATAGATGAGCTCACCGTATATGAGAATATAGAAACGCCTTTACTGTACAAAAATATACCTGCATCAGAAAGGAAAAGCCGGGTGGCCGATGTGCTGGATCGCTTTAATATGGTGGCTAAGAAAGATTTATTCCCCAACCAGCTGTCCGGCGGACAGCAGCAACTGGTGGGTATTGCCCGCGCTATTGTAGCGGAACCCAGGGTAATACTGGCAGATGAACCCACCGGTAACCTGCATTCCGACCAGGCGAAAGTGATCATGCAGCTGTTTAAACACCTGAATGAACAGGATAAAATTACCATTGTACAGGTAACCCATTCAGACCTGAACGCTACCTATGGCAATCGTATTATCCAGATCCGCGATGGACATATTCAGCCATAATAAAGACGGATCAGTTTTGAATATTTTGTAAAAAAAAGATTATGTTGTACACTCAATTAGTGAGGTATACTGCCATACCTACTAAATTTTTGCCTTCTATCAAGAAGGGTGGAAAACTATCATCACAATTATTATATTTTTGGAATGTTATGAGAATATCCCGAATAGCAGGAGCAATCCTGGTTTTATTGTTTGCTAACATAACATCCGCTGATGCGCAGGATACGTGGAGTTTACAACGTTGTGTGGATTATGCACTGCAAAATAACCTGACGGTTAAACAACAGGAAGTACAAAAGCGCCTGGCAGACCTTACATTACGGCAAAGCCGCCTGCAAATGATCCCCGGTTTCAGTGGAGCAGTATCAGGAGGCTATACGGATGGTAGAAGTGCCAGCCTGGGAGATAACCAGTATGTTAACCAAACTGTATTTAACTCTAATGGAAGCCTGAATATGCAGGCAAACCTTTTCAGTTGGTTTTACCAGCAGAGAACGATTGCTGCCAATAAACTGGATGCACAGGCAAACAGTTTCCTGCTGGAAAAAGCAAGGAACGACCTCGCGTTTAATGTGGCTACCGCTTTCCTCCAGATACTGCTCAATATCCAGACAGAAAAAGTAAATGAGGAAAATGTACGGCTTACCAATTCAAACCTGGATAATACAAAGAAACTGGTGATTGCGGGTTCCGTGCCGGAAAGCAACCAGGCCGACCTGGAAGCACAGCTGGCGCTCGACAGCAGCAACCTGGTAACAGCACAGAACAACGTAACGCTTTCTATTCTCCAGATGAAAGCTTATCTTAACCTGGGATTCGAAATTCCTTTTACACCGGATGTACCGGAAAATATCGCTTCCCTGCCATTGGCAGCCTTACAGGAAATGGCGCCGGAAATGGTATACAGTGCCGCTTTAACAAATTATCCGCTGGTAAAATCGGATGATCTGAAAATTAAAAGCGCCACCAAAGCATACCAGGCGGCAAAAGCACAATTGTATCCAAGCCTGAGCATCGGGGGAGGCCTCAGTACTTACTATGCCAATAACTATTACGAGGATCTTGCACAAACCAAAGTACTGTCGTTTCACGACCAGATCAGTAATACCTACAGGAAAAACATTGGCTTAACGCTTAACATTCCTCTTTTTAACGGATGGCAGCAACGTACTACCGTTGCCAAAGCAAAAGTAAATATATACAGCCAGGAACTGATTCGCGACCTGGACCACCAGAAGCTCAGACAGGACATTTATACCGCGCATGCCAATGCAGTAGCCGCTTTACAAAAATTTAACGCGTCTGCTACCGGGGTAATGGCCGCCCAGAAAGCGTATGATTTTGCCACCAAACGCTTCAATCTCGGGTTAATGAACACCATTGATTATATCACAACACAAAGTAAATTGTACAATGCGCAGGTAAATAAAGTACTCGCACAATACGATTATATATTTAAAATGAAATTGCTGGAATTTTACCGGGACCAGAAAATTTCACTGTAGCCCTCCCGGGAAATAAATTGCTTTATGAAGAAGAAAAAACTTTATTGGTTCATAGGCATACTTAGTTCACTCGTTATTTTGTTCCTGGTACTGAAAGGGGCCGGGGTTATTGGTAAGGAAGAAGGAATTAAAGTTGCTGTAGACAAAGCTTCTAATAGAAATATTATAGAAGTGGTTACCGCCAGTGGTAAAATTTACCCTGAAATAGAAGTAAAAGTAAGCTCCGATGTTTCCGGTGAAATCACCGACCTGCCTATCCTGGAAGGAGATTCCGTAAAAAAGGGACAGGTACTGGCACGGATATACGCTGATATCTATGGATCGATGGTAGATAAGGCTGCCGCCTCTATGAGCCAAACGCAGGCCCAGCTGGCTAATTCGGCCGCAGCGCTCAACTCCTTCAAAGCCCGCCTTGATCAGAACAAGGCCGCTTATAACAGGAACAAGGAACTCCTTGCCCAGAAAGTAATTTCAAGGTCTGAATATGAAACAGCAGAAGCAACCTATCTCGCCTCACTGGCAGATTATAATGCCGCTGTACAACAGATCAACGGGAATAAATTTGCCGTTGCCAGTGCACAGGCCAATCTGAATGAAGCCAATAAGAACCTGGGCCGTACCACCATCTCCGCACCTATGGGCGGTATTGTTTCCCTGCTTTCTGTAAAGAAAGGAGAACGCGTGGTAGGTACTGCGCAGATGACCGGTACCGAAATGTTGCGCATTGCTGATATGAATACCATGGAAGTGCAGGTAGATGTAGGTGAAAATGATATCCCTAAAGTGAAATACGGCGATACCGCTATCATTGAAGTGGATGCCTATAATAACCGCCAGTTTAAAGGTATTGTAACGCAAATTGCCAGCTCCAGCAAAGGCGCAGCCACAGCTACGGTAACCACTGCTTCTTCTGCGGAGCAGGTAACCAGCTATATTGTGCACATACGCATCCTGCAGGAAAGCTACCAGGACCTCCTCGATAAAAACAAAAAAACCTTTCCTTTCCGTCCAGGTATGAGCGCCAGTGTGGATATCCAAACAAGGCATGTAAATAATGTACTCGCTATTCCTATTAACTCAGTTACCACCCGCGATGCCGATTCTACCAAGGGCGATAAGAAGGCGCCTGAGCAGGATAACACCACACCGGGTTCTTCTGCCGATACCAAGCCCGTGTTGAACGAGGTAGTATTTGTATTGCAGAAAGATGGTAACGTTAAAATGGTGCACGTTAAAACCGGTGTACAGGACGATGCCTGGATCCAGATCACTTCCGGCCTGAGCGCAGGCGACCAGGTGATCAGCGCCCCTTATACTGCTATTTCCCGTACCCTCGAAAACGGTAAGAAAGTAAAAGTGGTAGCTAAATCCGAGCTGTTTGAAGGCGGCGCCAAGTAACATTTGCATACATCATGCTATATAAAAGAAAGGGAAGGCTATTCAGTCTTCCCTTTCTTTTATAAGCCACCGCCAAAACTGCTTTATTGCTTTTTAATTACATTGCATAAAAATTTGCATTGTGAGCAAGAGCATCGGAATTATAGGCAGTGGCAGCTGGGCCACTGCCCTGGCTAAGATCCTGACAGATAACGGGCATCATATACATTGGTGGATAAGAAATGAAGAAACCATCCGCCATATGCAGCTACGTCATCATAACAAACATTATCTCACCTCGGTATATTTTGATACAAGCCTGCTTAGCCTGAGCAGTGATGTAAGTGCTGTTGCAGCCGCCTGTGATGAGCTGGTGCTGGCGGTTCCCAGTGCTTTTTTGGAAGATGTGTTAGGCAGGTTGCCCGCAGATGCGCTGATCAATAAAAAAGTCATTTCTGCTATCAAGGGGCTGGTACCAGGTACCAACGACCTGATAGGCGAATACCTGCACAAACAATTTAATTTACCGGCCAGCCAGTATTTTACCATTACAGGCCCCTGCCATGCGGAGGAAGTAGCCAGTGAAAAACTGTCTTACCTCACATTTTCAGGTACCCACCTGGCTACCACGCAGGCGTTGGCCGACAAATTTACCGGCAACTACCTGCAAACAACTGTAAACACAGATGTGATAGGCGTGCAGCTGGCGGCAGTGCTTAAAAATATTTATGCCATGGGCGCAGGCATTGCGCATGGACAGGAATATGGAGATAATTTCCTGAGCGTTTTTATTACCAACTGCTTCCGGGAGATGCAGGGCTTCCTGGAGAAGTATGAAGAACAGAAAGCCATCGTGGCCGGTAACGAGCCGGTAGTGCATAATTACAGCGCCAGCGCGTACCTGGGCGATTTACTGGTTACCTGCTATTCATTGCATAGCCGTAACCGCACTTTTGGTAATATGATCGGGAAAGGATACAGCGTAAAAGCCGCTCAGCTGGAGCTGAACATGATTGCAGAAGGTTATTATGCCAGTAAATGTATGCACGAAATGAACAGGAACATCGGGGCTTACATGCCGGTTGCCCAGGCGGTGTATGCTATTTTATGGCAGCAGGTGCATCCTTCAGAGGCTTTTCTTTCACTTGAAAAAGGGTTTATATAAATGGGTGGTGGCTGCCGGTCATCCCCGCCGGCAGCCACTGGCAGCAGCCTAATAATCATCATAATCCTCGTAATTATCTTCCCCGATCTTCATAATAGCCCGTACATTCGGGAAATACTGCCGGATAAGGCCGGCAATCCGCGTAAAAAGATATTCGCTTAACACCGGCCCCTCATAATACTCAATCTCATTTGTTTCGTCCGAGATAACATACTCAGTGATATTACGGTCAATAATGGCCTGAAAGCGCCGCTGGCGGGGAAGTTTCCTCAAACAGACTTTGGTAGGTACACCATCTACATTAAATGTACATGCAATGTTTCGCATAACGCCGGGTGGTTTAAATGAGAAAATGGAATGGTTAATTCGCCCTTTAATGGTAGCCTGGATACTTACTTCAGCTAAAATAAGCTGAAATGGACAAAAAAACATTATTGCCTGCCCAATTCCTTAATAATGTTGTCATTTGTGCCATAATGCCTCATCCGGCAATGAATTATATTACAATTGTAAGTATTTATGTTTATATGTACTGTTAATAGAATGTAAATGCCGTCATTTAATTTTTCCCATCTACTACCTGTGGACCCGGAACAAAATGTGTAGAACTATTTCTACGTTTCCTGGCGGGCCATGCCGTGCAAATACACTGCAGCAGGCATTGGATTAATATTTGGATCATCCTCTGTCCCGATCCTGAAATGGAGGGCCTGGTTAGTTGTTAACTGCGTAGTATAAAATTTTTATCATGAAGATTAGAACCTTGCTTTTTGTTACTTCTTATCCGCCGCGTGAGTGTGGGATCGCAACTTTTGCACAAGACCTGGTGAATGCAATGAATAAAAACTTTGCCGGGAATATGAATATTGAGGTGGCTGCGCTGGAAGAGTCGGGGAAACCTGCCAATCCGAAAGAAGCCCCCGTTACTTATTCTGTAAACCCTTTCGATATTGACAACTGTATTGATTTCGCACAGAAAATAAATGAAAACGATAAAATAGACCTGGTTTGCTTTGAACACGAATTTGGCCTGTATGGAGGAGAATACGGACATAATCTCCTGGCCATGTTGTCGTTGCTGGATAAACCTTTTGTGGTGCGCTTTCATACTGTGCTGCCTTATCCTGATAATAAATGCACCAAAGTAGTAAGCCTTATCAGCGCCCTTGCAGCAAAGGTGATTGTAATGACCCGTTCTTCGGCTGATCTCCTGCGGGATGTATATCATGTACCAGCAGAAAAGATTGTACATATCCCGCACGGCACCCATGCACACATCGTGGATGATGTAGAGGTGCTGAAAAAACAGTATAACGTGGAAGGACGGATGGTGCTGAGCACCTTTGGTCTTCTCAGCGAAAATAAGGGTATTGAAACGGGTATCCGGGCTATGAAAGACATCGTGAAGCAATATCCCGATGCCATCTACCTGGTGCTTGGGAAAACGCATCCGGTGGTATGCTCCAGGGAAGGCGAAAAATACCGGGAATCACTCGAAAGCCTGGTAACGGAACTCGGCCTGGAAAAGAATGTGAGATTCGTGAATAATTATCTCTCCCTCAAAACTTTACTCGACTATTTATCACTTACCGATATATATCTTTTTACATCAAAAGACCCGCACCAGGCGGTAAGCGGCACCTTCGTTTACGCCATGAGCGCAGGTTGCGCAATGATCTCCACTTCCTTTGTACAGGCCCGCGAAATGCTGGAAAATGGGGTAGGTTGCCTGGTTGATTTCAATAACCCCGACCAAATTGCAGCCTGCGCATTGCAGCTGCTCGGTAACCCCGCATTGCGCGGGGAAATGAGCCGGTTGGCTATTGAAAAAACACGCAGCTCCATCTGGGAAAATGTTGCCATTGCACACATGAGCGTGATCAGTGAAGCACTGGCGGAAGACAAGATCCTGCCAAACCTGCCCCCACCTTACCTGGATCATATAGACCGTATGACCGATGAAGTGGGAATGCTGCAGTTCTCCAGGCACGACATTCCCGATCCTGCATTCGGGTACACGCTGGACGACAATGCCAGGGCGCTTATTGCTACCTGCATGTACGCCAGCGAATTGAAATCCAGCAGTTTCGTGAACGCGCTCACCCGCAAATACATCGATTTTATCCGTTACTGCCAGCAACCTTCCGGGAATTTCCTCAACTATGTGGATGTTGGCGGCGCATTCAATAAAATGAATGATGAAGTAAACCTGGAAGACGCCAATGGCCGCGCTGTATGGGCATTGGGCTACGCCCTCGCGTCGCACCGGCATCTTCCTTTTGACGCCGTGCAGGATGTATCAGCCATGTTTAACAAATGCCTCAGCTGGATGGGCACATTGAACTCGCCCAGGGCTATGGCATTCACCATAAAAGGGCTGTACTATTTCCTTATTTACAGGCCCGGCGATAAAGCCGTGGAAACTTTACAACATCTGGCTGCAAAATTGTATGAACGTTACAAACAGGAAGCAGATGAAAACTGGCATTGGTATGAATCCTACCTTACTTACGGTAACGCCGTACTGCCTGAGGCCATGATGATGGCCTACCAGGTAACAGGAATAGAAACATACCGGCAAACTGCAGAAAACAGCCTCGCCTTCCTGTGCAGCAAAACCTTTACAGACAGCCATATGAAAGTAATAAGCAACAAAACCTGGTACCACAGGAACAGTACCGGGGAGCTGGAAGACGGAGGAGAGCAGTCTATCGAAGTAGCATACACCATGCTGGCACTGAATATGTTTTACAATACCACAAAAAATAATTCATACCTGGAAAAGATGCGTTTGGCATTCAGTTGGTATTTAGGTAATAACCACCTTAAACAACTTGTTTATAATCCATTAACTTACGGTTGTTACGATGGCCTGGAAAAGAACAATATAAACCAGAACCAGGGCGCTGAGTCTACTGTATGTTACCTGATTGCCAGATTATTAATGGAACAATGGAACAAACATAAGTATGTTAGACCAAAACAAAACAGCCTGGCGCCAGTCCGACTTGGCTACAACTGACAATAGCATGAAATATCCCAGTATATTGATTATAGATGATGAGCCGGATATATGCAGATTATTGCAATTAACGCTTGTACGTCATGGATATAATGTAAAATACGTACATGAATTGGGGGAGGGAATGAGGTCCATTTTCAAACATCAGCCCGACCTCCTGTTCCTGGATATCCACCTGCCCGACGGATCGGGCCTGGAAGCATTGCCCGTGATCAAGGAGCGTTGTCCCACGCTTCCCGTAATCACGATTAGCGCTTATGACAATGCGATGGAAAAACAAACCGCCCTGAAGGCCGGCGCCGCGTTTTTCCTGGCAAAACCTTTCAGTCTCAAAAATGTAGATGAACTGATGGGTAGTATCAAAATAAAAAGCTGAGCACGCCTTTAGGTATAATCAGTAATTTTAAACCAGCTATTCTGTTGCCAATTATCACTATATTAAAGAAGTATGAAAAATATTCTAATAATAGATGACGAAATTAACATCTGTACATTGCTGAGTAAATTTCTCGGAAAACATGGGTTTGATGTAGATACCACCATGACCGGGGGAGCTGCGCTCAAAATGCTGAAAGAAAAATCCTATGACCTTGTACTGTGCGACTACAGGCTGAAGGACACGGACGGCGCACAATTGCTGCAGGATATCCACCAGATAAATCCTTCCACCATTGTGATTATTATTACAGGTTATACAGATGTAAGAGTAGCCGTGGAAATGGTGAAAAACGGTGCATATGATTATCTTTCCAAACCCCTGTACCCGGATGAGATCCTGAACCTCGTACACAAAGCCTTTGCTCATAAAGAAGCAGAGCAGGAAAGACGTGCTTCCAGGCCAGTGGAGTCGGGCAGTGAGCCTGAAGAAGTACGGGAAACGTTACTGTCGCGTAACCAGGACGATAAGAACAACAAATATGTTTATGGTGAAAGTGAAGGCGCGAAAGAGCTGATAAGGCAAATCAAACTGGTAGCGCCTACCGACTACAGCGTTATCATTTTTGGTGAAACCGGTACCGGTAAAGAATCAGTAGCGCATCTTATTCACCACCACAGTAAAAGAAGCCAGCAACCATTTGTAGCACTGGATTGTGGCAGCCTTTCCAAAGAGCTGGCCGCCAGTGAATTGTTTGGCCATGAAAAAGGATCATTTACCGGTGCTATCAATACCAAAATAGGCGCTTTCGAACAAGCGCAGGGCGGCACCCTTTTCCTGGATGAAATCTCCAACCTGTCATACGATATACAAGTGGCCATGCTGCGCGTACTGCAGGAAAAAGTGATACGAAGGGTAGGTAGTTTAAAAGAAGTACCGATTGATGTACGCATTATAGTAGCTTCCAATGAGAAGCTCTCTGAATCAGTGCAGCGGGGCAAATTCAGGGAAGATCTCTTCCACCGTTTGAACGAATTTACCATTTATATTCCGCCTTTAAGGGAGCGTCGCGAAGATCTTCCGCTGTTCACTACCGCCTTTGTAAACCAGGTGGAAAGGGAACTGGACAAATCATGCGGAAAAATTTCGCCGGAAGTATGGGATTGCTTCCAGCAATACAACTGGCCCGGTAATATCCGTGAATTGAAAAATGTGATCAGGAGAGCCTGTTTGCTTACGCCTGAAATGGAAGACATTACCATGATGGCATTACCCCTGGAAATGAAGGAATCATTTAACCAGGTCCCGGAAGAAGTACATGTATCTGGTGAACTGGCGCTTATTTCCAACGATAATGACCTTAAAACAGTAGCGCTTCAGGCAGAATACAATAAGATTATAAATGTGCTGAAAGAAGTGAAGTATAATAAAACAAAAGCAGCACAGGTATTAAATATCGATCGCAAAACCTTGTACAATAAATTGCGGTTGCTGAATATAAATTACTGATCATACTTTTATTTTACCGGCAAACGCCTGTTTGCCGGTAAAATAAATTATCCCAGTACGGGAATAGCTATTGTAAACACCGACCCCTTTCCTTGTTCACTGTCTACATGTATGGTTCCTTTGTGATTTAATAAAATATTTTGTGTACTGGTAAGCCCAAGCCCGGTACCTTTTGTTTTACTGGTATAGAAAGGATCAAATAAACGCGCCAGCTTGTCTTCCGCAATACCGGACCCGTTATCACTGATCATCAGTTTCACTTTATCCTGGCTAAGTACCGTAGTAACGGTGAGCACACCTTTTCCCGGTACCATTGCTTCAATAGCATTGATAATAATATTCAGGAATGCGATCACTACTTTTTCTTCATCTGCATTGATCATTACATCCGGGACCACCAGGTTCCTTTCTACACGCATTTCATTTAATTGCAGCCGGTCGCTGGATAATTGCAGTGCTTTCTCTATAAGAGTATTGATGCCCTGGGGTTCCACATGCAGCTCAATCATGCGGGTGCTGTGCAACAGTTCTGTGATCAGCTGGTTAATGCGCGTACAATTGCGTTCAATGATATCTGTATACATGAGCGTATCATCGTTTGCCACTACCTGCTCTTCTTCCTTAAACTGGCTTACCGCCAGCAGGATGTTAGTCAGCGGATTCCTCACTTCATGGGCAATCACCCTGGCAATGCGGCCGGTGATCACAAATTTTTCCTGGTGTTGCTTTTCCTGTTCTTCCCTTTTTTTATCCGTGATATCCTGGATCACGCAAAGAAATATCTGTGCAGCTTCGTCCAGCATTACCGCGTTGATCAGCACTACCAGCTTTTTGTTGTCTGCTGTTTTGAAATCATATTCCTGCGAATTGGCAGTGCCATTATTACAAATGTTATCCAGGAAGTTTTCACTTTGCTCTTTGGAGATAAAAAGATCACGCAGGTGCAGTTTAAGTATCTGCTCCCTGTTATAACGAAGTATTTTTAAAGCTGCGGGATTGGCATCAATAATATTCCGGTCGCAATCTGCCAGTACTATCAGGTCGTGTGCTTTTTCAAAGATGCCGTAGTATTTTTTTTCGCTTTCTTCAATGGACCGGCGATGGCTAAATTCATCAAGTGCATAGCGGATGGACCTTTCCAGCAGGTCGGCCGTCATTTCGCCTTTCACCAGGTAATCATACGCACCAGCCTGCATGGCTTCCCGGTCAATATTATAATCCCCTTTTCCCGTAAGCATGATCACGGGGGGCTGATGATGCATTTCATTTAATCTGCGAAGAATATCTATACCTGTATTAGGCCCCAGCCGGTAATCTACAAGAAGTACATCATGTGTGTTTTCCTCTATGGCAGCCAACCCTTTCTGGTAAGTGGATGCCCATTCCAGCAAATATTGTCCGGGCGAAATATCATGCAGCAGTTCCGTTACAAGAAAGAAATCATCTTCGTCATCATCTATCATTAAAATGTGTATCGGGCGCTCGCTCATTGTAAGAGATTAGAAAATTTGGCAATTAAAGACAAAAATTACAGCAATAACGGTGCTAACCTTTACTAATCAGCGGGTTCATCATTCCTGGTTCTGTGTTTTAATGGCAAAATAACAACAAAGGTGGCGCCCTTTCCCGGGTCGCCATAAGCCTGGATGAAACCGTTGTGACTGTCTACAATTTTTTTGCAGATAGCCAGTCCAATGCCTGTGCCTGAATATTCGCTGATACCATGTAAGCGCTGGAAAATAAGAAATATCCGGTCGGCATAGGCCTGATCAAAGCCAATCCCATTATCGTCAAAACTAATGCGGCAATAGCTGTCGTTCCATCGGCTTTCCTTTACAACCCCTAATTCTTTTCCCCGCAACAGCTGGTGGTGGATATTGATTTCCAGCGGCCTGTCCGGACTGGCAAACTTAATGGAATTGGCCAGGAGGTTCTGGAACAACTGGTGAAAAGAGGTGTCGCTGCCTTCAATTACAGGCAACTGGTCGTATTTCACCTGTACATTCTTTTCCTCCAGTGTTACCTCCAGGTCGCTGAGCACTTCCTGCAACAGCTTGTTCATGTCTACGGGGGTAATGCTCTCTGGAGTAATACGGCCCGCCCTGGAAAAAACAAGGAGGTCGTTGATCAGCACCCGCATCCGAGAAACGGCAGATACCATACGGTCTATCAGCTGAATGGCATCTGGCGGTAGTTGCTCTTTATATTTCATTTGCAACCGGTCGCTGAAGGTGGATATTTTGCGTAACGGTTCCTGCAGATCGTGTGAAGCCACGTAAGCGAATTGTTCCAGCTCCTGGTTGGTTTTGTTCAACAGGGAAATATTCTGCTGCAGGTCGCGCTGGTAGGATTTCATCCTGCTTTCAATATGCAGCTGCAATTTAAATTCCCGGGTTAGTGTAACATAGGAATAAATACCTATCACAATAGCCACCAGGGAAGAGATAAAGATCATGGGCACCCACATCACGGCAAAGAAATGAAACAGTTCAGATTTTTCCTGTACCAGGCCTTCTTCAATCCGGGTCATGTCACGCACTTTGTTATCAATAATATCCATTGATCTTTCCCCTTCCTTCACTTTCGAAAGCTGCTTTACCTGGGTTGAATTTTCTCCGCCAAGCTGTAGTTGACGGTATTTGATAGCCAGTAACTGGCGAAGCGTATCCAGGTGCTTTTGTTGTACCGGGTTGTCGGAGGTAATTTTCCGGAGCAGCAGGTATTCCCTTTCAATCCTGTTACTGCGCTCCTGCATGCTGGGATCCAGGAATGAGCTGTCTTTCGTAAGTGTATACCCCCTGATGGCTGCCTCGGCCTCCTTAAGCTGGCGGGTAATTACTTCCAGCCGCTTCGATACTTCAATGGCATGATTCAGTCTGCCGGCATTATCCAGCAGGTTTTTGGCCACCAGGTAGGAAAACACGGAGGCCGCCACGATGACCGTAAATGCAATGAAAAAACCAAGACGTCTTTTTTTGTGTACCGAAAAGTGCATCTGTAAGTATAAGCTATTGAGAAAGCATTTCAAGTTACTATTTATGTATGAATTTCAATACTAAAAAATACCTTTTTCCGGGAATCCTTTCTGAGCAACATATTCCACAGAATGCCGGTAAATTCTACAGGCCCTGCGAATACAACCGCCTTCTGTTTGCCGCAGAGACGGAAGCACCCTGTAATGTCCTGTGGTAGCGGGTTTATGGAATCGCTTTTTATGGTAAAAACAGCCCTTCCGGGTAGTGGAATGAACTTTGGATAACTAACAGTAGTGCTTAACCAATAAAATTGTGAGTTATGAATAACCCGAATAACCCGGATAGAAATAAGCAGCCGATCCCCGATCCAACTCCAGATAAACAAGAGCCGGGAAAGGAAGATCCGATACCTGTTCAGCCACCGCCGGACAAGCCGGAAATTGAACCCATTCCCCGGGAAATACCGGACAGGGATACGCCTCATACACCTGCCAACCCGCAGGCTACAGAGGAAAAGGAAGAAGCCTTTAAAAAACAATCACCTGATAAACATTAACCATTCTTTCATCTAAAAAAATCTGTTACAATGCCTACCACTAAATCAGCCAGTAATGGCACCGCCAGGAAAGCTGGCAGCGAAAAAATGCCAGACTCCAAATTCCATGAACTGTTCATGGACGAATTAAAAGACATCTACTGGGCAGAAAAAAACCTGGTAAAAGCATTGCCTAAAATGCAGAAAGCCGCTACTTCGGAAGAATTAAGCACCTGTATCGGAAACCACCTGGAAGAAACAAAAGAACATGTATCCAGGTTGGAACAGGTGTTTGAACTACTCGGAAAGAAACCCCAGGCCAAGAAGTGTGAAGCCATGGAAGGGCTGATCGCTGAAGGGCAGGAAGTAGTAGCTGATACCGATGAAGATACTGCAGTAAGAGATGCAGGTATTATCATCGCCTCGCAGAAAATTGAACACTACGAAATATCTGCATACGGCAGTTTACGTACACTTGCCAATGTAATGGGACATTCACAGGTGGCTAAACTGCTGGAGCAAACTTTGAAGGAAGAAAAGAACGCTGACAGCTTACTCACAGAAGTAGCTGAATCTACTGTAAACGAGGAAGCTGCAGCCGAATAGGTTAACCGAGTTTGTATAATTGTTAATGGAAACTGCAAGGTCCCTGTTATACGCAGGGACTTTTTTTAACCCGATAATATGCAAAAAACGAATCCCAAAAAACCGGTAAGGCCGGCACGCGAACAAGCTGTACAACCCGGCCTGGAAGCGGCAATGGACCCGGCGCCTGTGTTTAAAAAGAACAACGCAAAGAAAGGCAAACTGCAAAATAAAGTAGCGCTTATTACCGGCGGCGATAGCGGCATTGGCCGGGCCGTGGCGGTAGCTTTTGCCAAAGAAGGTGCAGATGTGGCCATTGCCTATTTTAACGAACATACAGACGCAGAAACCACCAGCGAACACATTGCCCTGGCAGGCAGGGAATGCCTGCTTATTGCCGGCGATATCAGTAATGAAAAGCATTGTAATGATATCGTAAAGAAAGTGATAAAGAAGTTTAAGAAGATAGATATACTGGTAAATAATGCAGCAGTTCAATATCCGCAAAAAAGTATCGCAGATATAAGTGCCGCACAGCTGCACAAAACTTTTGAAACCAATATTTACCCGCATTTTTATCTTTCCAAAGCGGCGCTGCCGTATTTGCCCGAAGGCAGCAGCATTATCTGCACCACTTCTGTAACGGCTTACCGCGGTAGCAGCCACCTGATAGACTACAGCGCCACCAAGGGCGCTATCGTTTCTTTTGTAAGGTCATTATCGGCCTCCCTGTCGGAAAAAGGTATCAGGGTAAATGGTGTGGCGCCGGGCCCCATCTGGACCCCGCTCATCCCCGCCACCTTTACCGCGGGGGAAGTGGCAAAATTTGGTACCGATGTACCCATGAAACGCGCCGGCCAGCCCGTAGAAGTGGCCCCCTGCTATGTATTCCTGGCCAGCGATGAGGCCAGCTATCTTACCGGCCAGATCCTGCATCCCAATGGAGGGGAGATCGTAAATGGTTAACATAGACCAGATAACAGACCCCGTAGCCGTAGCCCGCTCTGTAAAGCTGCGGTATGTGAAAGGAAACGCTCCCGGTTATACCCGCGTCCGCAAAGGAAAGGATTTTATTTACCTTGACCCTGCCGGAAAACAGGTGAAAGACGAGGAGGTGCTGCACCGTATCCGCAGCCTTGTGCTTCCCCCCGCCTGGGAAAATGTATGGATCTGCACCTGGGCAAACGGCCACCTGCAGGCTACCGGTACTGATATAAAAGGACGTAAGCAATACCGCTATCATACTAACTGGGGCAAGGCCCGCAGTGAAACAAAATACTACCGTCTCCGCCAGTTTGGAGAAAAACTGCCGGACATACGGAAACGTATACACGAAGATCTGAAACACACTTCGCTGGATAAAAACAAAGTGATTGCCATTGCCTTATCCGTAATGGAAGAAACCCTCATCAGGGTAGGGAATGCTTCCTATGAAAAACTATACGGCTCCCATGGTCTCACCACCCTGCGGGATAAACATGTAAAGATCAGTGGCAGTAAGGCCTTTTTCCACTTCCGTGGAAAGAAAGGTGTGGAACAGAAAATAGAGCTTCGCGATGCTGCCCTGGCCAGGTTGCTGAAGAAAGTACAGGATATCCCCGGCCAGGTATTATTCCAGTATTATGATGAAAACGGTGAACATAAAGGGCTCGACTCCGGTGAAGTAAATGATTATATAAAACAATGCTGTGAAGAAGATGAATTTACCTGTAAAGACTTCCGCACCTGGGCCGGTACGGTGAATGCACTAAACCTCCTGGCAGACCTGACCCCCTACGCATCCATAACGGAATGCCGCCGGAATATTGTAGCGATAATCGACGGTGTGGCGGGCAAACTGGGGAATACCCGCGCCGTCTGTAAAAAGTATTATATCCATCCGCAAATACTGAACGCTTATGAAGCCGGCGAACTGGAACCCTGGCTGCAGCAGCTGAGGGCTAAACGCAATAAACCCGCCAGTGGCGGGTTACATGCGGATGAAAAGGTGCTCATGCAATTTTTGAAGGAAGCCTGATATAGGCAATAATGCCAGTGTTCCAGCTATCCGAATATCAGCTGTTCTTCTCTGTCTTCTACCTTTATTTTCTTGATAAACTCGTCAAAACCTGCCTCTTCGTGTGAACTGTATGCGCCGTAAGCGTCCAGTACATAGCCCTTATTGCCTTCCTGGTCTTCCATTACATATAAAACGGAGGAATCTGAAGGATCTGACTCTCCTTCAAAACGATAGGTTTTAATGATAGTCAGGTCATCCGGGTTGTAGATCTTCTGCTCTTCCGTATTCTGCAATCTTCCATGATCACTCATCTTTAATTCGTGATCAAATCCCTTTTCATGCAGCTTCTCCAATACCCTTGTTAAAGTTGTCATTTCACCTGGCTTTTCCATAAAAAAAGGTTTTAGTTGTAGATCGGAAAACCAAAAGTTATGCCGCAGTGTTTTAAGATCATGGTACCATTTGTGTTAACTTTTATTTAATACCAAAACTATCATATTATGAGAGCTATATGGTCAGGATCCATAGGATTCGGGTTGGTAAATATCCCGGTGAAATTATTCAGCGCCACACAGGACAGCCGCCTGGACCTGGATATGCTGGACAGTAAAAACGGGGCGCATATCAAATACCAGCGTATTAATGAAAACACGGGCAAAGAAGTGCCCTGGGAACAGATTGTAAAAGGATATTTGTATAAAGATGAATACGTTATACTGGAAGAAGAAGATTTTGAAGCTGCCAGCCCCAAGAAAAGTAAGATCATCGAGATAGAATCTTTTGTGGAAGAAACAGAGATCGATGACATCTATTTTGAAAATCCTTATTTCATTGAGCCGGCTAAAGGAGGCGAAAAAGCGTATGCTTTATTACAGCAAACGCTGGAAAAAACCGGAAAAGCAGGTATCAGCCGTTTTGTGCTGCGTACGCAGGAACACCTGGCGGTGATACGGCCACGGGAAAATTACCTGCTGCTGCAACAGCTCCGCTTTGCAGAAGAGATCCGCCCCTCTGCCGACCTCACCCTGCCCACACATGTGAAACTGGCTAAAAAAGAACTGGATATGGCCATAGGACTGGTAAAACAATAC